>NZ_RYDG01000001.1:0-546565 GCF_003970305.1 Flavobacterium sp. LB2P53 | reverse complement strand
TATAGAAATCGAATTCGACCTTTAGTGCTTAAAAATCAAAAAGATGCAATATAAAATTCCTTAACTTAATGACATTGACCGCGCACAGGGCAAAGAAATAGGATTAGTATTCCTCTTTAAATACGATTTAAACGGCAATTTAAAGCTATTTGAAATATGTGAGGGAGTTTTAAACAAAGAACAACGACATTGGTTGCTAACTGGGTATTTGCCCGAAGGAGTAAAGTTTGAGAATGCAAAACAGTTATTAGCACAGCTAGAACCAAGATTTCCAGATGAAGAAAAAATAATGATAAACATCTGGATGAAAGACGAAAAATATACCAAAGTATTCCTAGTCACAGTATCACCCGCTGATTTATCCTTTGATGCTCTCTGGAACTTGTTCGACTACAAAGTAAGCCGCCAAGACGCCGAAAAGCAATTTAAAAAGCTAAAGCCCGCCGAAATAATAAAGTGCTTTACTGAGATTCCGTTTTATCTCGATCACTTAAAGAAAAACCCGGGCATTGGTAAATTACACCTCGCTACTTACATCAATAAGAAACGTTACGAAGACGAACGCCCTCAAATAGCAATGAAAGTGGGCAGGGTTTTTAATCCAATGTTAAAAGATTTAGCTACTAAAAAAACGAGTAAGTAAACGATTATAACTGTTAAGCTAGCCGCCGTTTTTTCAATGGCGACTAGCGCAAGTTATAATCGATAAAATATCCCGACGCAGTAAAACAAAGGATATTTAAACATTTCCTAATTTTAATTAAATAAAACAACAATATCATGAGGTAAAATAGCAAAACCCAAAACGATAATATAATATAAAATATGCTATCAGGGGTGATAATCGTTTATAAGCAGCTTGTGAACAATAGTAACTTGCTGCTTTTTTTAGCTTTAATAAATATTTGTAAGGTAAAAGTCTTCTCTGGACCGATTTGAAATATTAATATTATTACTACATTTGAATATAATTAAAAAATTAAATTATGAAAAAATTGTTGATTTTATTGCTGTTTTGTTGTTTTGCCTATTCGCAAGAACAATATAAAATATCTGATGCGAATTTTAAGAAACTTGTATCGGTAAGTAGCGAAGTTGCTACTAAGGTTAAATTAGTAGAGCACTTTTTAGAAGGGAATCAATCTAAATTGAATTCCAATAATATAGAAATAAATGACCCATACATTCAGCTCATAAAAGATCCTTTAAGTAAACTATCAGAGAAGGAACAAAAAAAAGCAAACGAGATTGTTTGTATTGATTGTTATGAAAAATGGTGGCAAGCCCAACTGTGCTATAAAAATCAAGTTGTAGAGAGTAAAAAAAGAGTAAAGGACAGTATTGAAAGCATTAGAATTAAAAAATTCGTACTTGAGAAAAAAAGGCAGGATAGTATAGAAAATATTGCTAAAAGTAAACCCGTTGTAGTTTCTTCAGAAAAAGAGAATCCTTATGATGTATTGCAACGAAGCTTATACGCTTTTTCTAAAACCAACAGGAATCTAGCACTTTTCCGGAAGATGGATTTTAACTATTCGGGACCGCAATTAAGTAGTTATTTACAGTCGGATATGGGAATGGCTTCAAAATCTTTTAAAATTGGGGCTACAGATGTTACAGAAACTTTTATTCCCAAAGTTTCAAATGGTAATGAATATCTAACAGTAAAATATTTGGTTACAAAAAGAACGGATATTATTGGGGCTTATGATGCTGATGAAGTGATGATTATAAACTCAGTTGAAATTACTGGAACTCCACATTTAATTGTTGAATTATTTTTAAACTATTGGCCACGAACAGTGAAAATTGGCGGTTATAAGCAAGGAGATATTGCTTTTAAAGAACTTTTAGGCGATTATATAACCATTTCAGGCGTTACTCCAAGACTTTATAAAATAAAAATAGGTAAAGGAAATATGAATCCAAATTATGAAACAACCTACGGGATTAATAAAAAAAAGTAAATCCTAAACCCGACATAAAAATCGGGTTTTTTTATATAAAGTTGTGTTGCACAATAGATAAAAACTATTTACATTTGCTTATATGTCTGTATCCCTAAATCGTAGTCTTGGTATTCAACGCAATAAGCTGTTACGTTACAGACTTATCAAAGAGCTGTACCAAAAACACAAGACTGAGGATATTCCCACAACAGTTGTATGGCGCAAATACATTTGCCCAATTTATCCCATTTCAAGAACAACACTTTACGAAGTGCTTTGTACTCCAGTCACTTCTGAACTTAAAAAGATCGAGGATTTAATAGCTATTCAAACAAGATTGTTTAATTAAACATTTGTCATTCCTATAGTATAAGTCACTTCGTACTCCTGAATACCATCATCCCTTTTCACTTTTCTCATGGCGGTGCGCATCATAGCACCTGCAGAACCACCAACAACTACACCGTGCAGTTTTGCATGAACACTTTGTACGATGTCCCAAATAGCCCAAGCTTTATCCTTTTGTGGTTGTGGGGCCCTCGCACTTGTATTAGTTAGTTTGAGATTAGCAATACTTATCACAATAGTACCTGTGGCCATTTGGCGATTTTGAGGTGTGGCCGTTTTATCTTTTCCAATATCACTATACTGCAGCGCTCCAATATCTATCAACGCCAAAGGAAATTGCGTGGGCGGATTGGGCGAATAATCATCGAGTTGTCCCCAATCTTCATCTACATATTTCATTCCAGGAATAGTGCTTAAACTACTTTGAATACTTTCTAATACTATCTTGCTCATCGTTTGAGTTTGTTAAATATTTCTTTTTCTAAATCTTTCATGTTGCGGTCAACTACTTGCTCAACCCGTTGGCGCAGTTGTGGATGATCACCAATAAACTGCCGTTGTTTGACTTTCATTTTAGCACCTACTTTTTGCAGGGCTAAGGCTCTCCACATTGCCGCTTCGCCTGTCAATCTTTTGTTTCTAGCCGTATCTCTATTCACAACTTGCTGGTCTTTATCTCTTTTCATTGTGATAGCTCCATCACTTTTGAAAAACATCGCCCAAAAGAAGCGTTTCATTCTTTCGGTTACAATAATTTCACCGCCCTCATTTTGTAGGCTTGCATAAGGCAAACTACTGGACCAGGTAATATCATTATTAGATTGTTTTGATCGTATGGAACGTCTCAATTTACCAGTACGCATCATAAGGCTTCCTTTATGGTTTGGGATTTTTGAATTTTCCCAAGCTTTATCAAAGAAGGCTTTTCGCTCAAAATTTCTGTCGAATTCGTCTGTTAGCTCAATGCGTACATCTGAGAGAATGTTTTTTATAAAGTCTTGCATACTTATTTTACACTTAAATCATTGTTATTCAAATAACATTTACTAATTTTGTACTTATGTCAAAAGAAGAATTAACTACACAAATGCACTCTGAGTTTAATATTAGTACTCAAGCTAATATTAAATTAACTGCTTTTATGGCACTAACTGACATGAAAGAGCTTGGTTATAGCTATGAAGAAATCACTTCTTTATATGAACTTACCGAAGTACAAATCAAAAGTTTTGAAGACGAATTTAAGTTACTTACCAAGTAAATATTCCTCAAAAATTGCTCTTTGCACCCTGCTTTTTAGATTAAGTATACCATGCCAATTTTCTCCTAACAAAACTTTTTTACCATAATTTGTATAAGCTACCTTGTACATGGGGTACAGTCCATTACTTCCCTTTTTTGTTTTTGTACTAAAATCTTTAAACTGAACTTCATTTAGTTGTCCACTTTCGTAAAGTCTTTTCGCTTTTCTTTTAATCGTAATCATGTCTGTTGCTGAATTACAAGCAAAGCCATATTTGCCCCAAGTATAGCCCCCGATATCTATATTAGCGAAAACCTCAATTTGCGCAATTTTTGCGTTTTTATATTGTTGATATAATGACTGAAATACTTTTTTAGAAATTCCATTGCCTTGCAGGCTTGATGGAACTTTAAAATAATCATGATAAACAGTTTTTATACCTTCTTTAAAATAATACTTTCTACTTAAGTAAAACCCGTCATCAGTTCTATGAGTAGTGATAAAGTAATCATCCTGTAGACTTATTTTTTTTGATGAAAATACAAGCTTGTTATCTTTAGCTATTTGAGACATTGAATTGTCAAATTCACTAAAATCAAAGCCCTTAAAATTAGAATTAAAAAAATCAAGACCTTTACTAGAATAGTCAATTTCAATATTTCTAGTTCTTAAATCTTTTATTGCATCCTCAGTAATTTGAAAAGACTTCTTATTTATTTTGATATTTTTTTCTACCTCTTTTGCACCCTTCACTTTTCCGTAAGGATGCGCTGGAGGAAAAACTACCTTTTCTGCACCAGGATTAAATCTAAAAATTTCTAAACGGTTCTTGCCGTCCTTGCCTATTTGGCTTGTGGCTTTTTCACCTGAAGCAATTGCTTTTTCGCTGTCGCTAGTTGGATATTTGTCTTTTAAGACTTCTACCACAGTACAACGACAATTCCAACCATTCGGTGGTGTGTATGAGTTCCAAAACGGATCAGACTTTGGTAAAGTTATATCTCTTAATGCATCGTGTTCCGCACGCACTCGGTTGTCTCCCGCTGTACGGTATTGCAACTCATAACGATCATTATCGCCAAACTCATTCCACTTGGTCGCCATTTGTGATGAACCAACAGCAAACTCATATTCAGCTTCTAAATAGTTCTTGTTGTAGGTTATATTCAGTTTGTCATACTCATGCGACAATTGACTGAAAGGTTTCAAATTTCCGTTTTTATCTAACAATAGTTTTGAAGCTTCAAAAAGTTGGGCGTTTGTTTTTAGACCGCCAAATAAGCGAGCGTTATCCTGTAGTGCATTTCGCATCACTTCCGGCATATCATTGTCAGTAATGGCAAAATTGAAAGCATCAAATGTTTGATTCATCAAATCTTTATAGGCTTTCTCTTTTTGTAAGTCTTCAGGTCTGTAACTACCAATCTCGTGCAAACGTTCAAAGGCCGTTTTACCTGTGTTTAAAAGGTTTTTAAACGAGTCATTAATGGCTAAATTCAAGTGCCCAGATTTTGACTTGCAGTCTTCACAACCACAATCGTACAAATTGGAAATTCGCAAATGCAATGCCCCAAAATATTCAGGGCTTAGACGAAAAAACCGTCACCTAGATTAAGTGATAAGTTGGCTGGTGCCGCTGTCGTTTTAGTCCCTATTACTTTGATGCCAAATTTTTCTTCTACCCATTTAGGGTCAATTTCTAAAAAGTTAGCCGCCTCCGTTACCATTTTCCAAAGTACGCCTAAGTCTTCGGTTGCATCATATTTATACAATACACCTGGAGGTAGAATCCCTAACACTTGCAAAGCAGGAATCACTGTATCACGCCAGCATTGTTCTATTAACGATAAATCACTATCTACAAGGTCGTCAAGAATTCCAATTGAGGTTTTTTCTTTGCCGTTTGAACCGTTTTTAGTGTCTTGACCTACAACGGTTCCAGAAACTCCCATTGATAACTCATTGTTACAATACTGCAATAAGTTAGAATATACGTCTCCATTAGTATTCACACCTTTGGCAAACTCAAAGCTTTCAGAATCGTCAATAATAAAGTAAGCAGCTGAACCCATATCAGCCATCATTTGTTTGGCACGATTGACCATTACTCGATCTTGAGTATTCGTTTTCATAACTCGTGGCGGGATTCCGTAAATCTCACACAATTCACTCCAACAACTACCGCCAAAGCGTTTGAATAATACCATTGGTACACAACCATCCAATAAGCCTAAAGTGGTGTTCTTTTCGCCAAATTCAATTAGCCAAGAACCGTATTCTTTTTGTTCTCTATACTTGATTTTTTTATCATCGGTATAGTCATAATAAATATAGCCGGTTACTGGGTCAACATTTTGACGTGGTATAGTGTCAAAGGTTAAAACAGGCTCATTGTTTACGAGTTTATACGAGAACTCACCCAACGAATGACGTCTATACACTGTTTCTAAAATTGCTTTATTGATTTGAAAAACAAAACCTTTGTCCTGGAGCAATGTCGTTAAATCATCATTGGTTTTTCCATCGGCATTTTTGATACTAAAGGGACGGCTCAATGATTTAAGCATTCTATTATTGACCTGAGACTGGAGGTGTAAATCTTTCATAATGTTATCATACAGGTTTTGGATAGGAAAGAATTTTGGATTCTCTTCTACCATTGCCATATTTTGAGCATTAGTCCAGATCTTAATGTCCTGTCTTGTTTGACTAATGGTTTTCGGTACAATATTCTGAATGTAACTATTCCCTGGCTTAGTGCTACCACTTACTCCAAGGTTTACCGTTTCAGGCTTTTGCCCAAACGGGTTTTTTATAAAATCTGTAATTTTTCCCATCTTAATAATCGTGATTAAATTTTGCTCTTGAACCAAATTCAAAAGGTTGTTTGTCGCCTGCTGTTGTTTCGTCTCTTACCAATTGTGGTAATGAGGAAACGTTGATCGTTCCCGTGGCCACTTTTGTGAACCAACTGGTGGCTCGGTCATAACGGTCTTTTGCTTTTTCATAGATAAAGTCGGCATTGCATAATTCTGCTACATACCACTTTGCCAGGGTGCAACAATGTTGTACAACTAAGGAGTGGCGGTCGTTCCCTACTTTATTAAAAATGTTCTCTACATCATACAATAATCTACCATCCAACCATTTTTTGTTGTCAGTATTTGGGGTTAAATAACTTCTAGCTTCCTCTATAGCAGCGTTACAGGCTTGAGCGACTAAATCATCATTGCCTTCTGTGATTTGGTCTAGCTGGTAATTATAGATCACACTGCCTAAATCTTCTTTATTTATAAACATATTAATGCTGTTTTATTATTTTTTCAACGACCCGCACCCAATGGTTCTTTTTTCCGTGTTGAACATCTTTTAATTTGTCCTGGTATATATAATGTTCCACATAAACCGGAAAGCCTAAAAAGTCAACACCTACTTGATAAATTACTTTTCTCATAATTCTAATATTTACGATTGTTAATGTGTCCTACTACATACTGTGAATTTTCTTTGCTCGCTATGTTTTGAATAATCCAAACTCCACCTTCTAATCCATCGGGGCCGTCCATCATTTTTGAATTGGGTGCTACTCCTAGAAATTCCTCCGCCATTGTTTTCATACTCGGGTTGTCTATTTCGTCAATGTTGAAATACAGACAGCCCTCTTTGTGTATCGGTTCTAAAGTTCCCTCTACACGAGTGTATTTATCATCTTTTTTCCTTCTGTCTAATGACATAAACAGCGGGATTCTATTTAATAGCTTAGCGACTGTTTTTATTAAAGGTTTTAGAACTTGTTCCCAAAAAGGGTCTTGTAATGAGTTGTTTTCAATCCAAGTTTTGAAGGTGTCCACCTTTTTACTCTTCACCCAATCGTGTGCATGGTATAGATTTTTAACAAATGTCTGTTGGGTCATGTTATCAAGCCAAACCTTGTATAAATAAAAGTTTCCTTGTCGGTACCCAATAACACCAGTGAATTTTCGAGAGCTATTTTTATTGTCTTTATTACTCGTGGCTGGGTCAGAATAAACTAACACATGTTCACAAGCTCGAAGCGGTGGACATTTAGCCCAATGTACTTTTTTGAATAATTTACCAACACGAATGGGATTGTTGAAATACTCTTTTTGAATGGCACTCGTGGTCATTGTTCTAAAAGCCAAATTAATCAACGCCTCTGTATTACGTTGTGGCCATGTAGATACTCCTTTTTCGTCTCGAATGTTTACGATATCGTGAATGTTGGCTTTTTTTGCCATTTCAGTAATGCAGCAATATTTAGCAATGATATTACCACAGGCAATAATTAATAACGGCACCGAAATGGAACGGGTTGGAATTAAGGCAGTTTCAATCCATTGGTATTTTTTTTCAATGGTTTCAGGATTATTACAATCGACATCCGTGTCAATATCATCAATCAATATCAAGTCTGGACGTGCTGCATCGTTACGAGTTCCACGAGGGGATTGTCCCGCACCAACGGCTCTAAATGAAACGCCTTTCTTAGTCGTAAAATCACCTTCAGCCCAACCACTTAAAGCCTCCTGTACTCCATAGTCGTTTTTTAAACGGTCATTAACTTCGAATATCGTTTTGTAGGGCTTTAAAAGCCTTTCGGCATCATCATAAGTGGCAGAAACTAAAATTATAGTCTTTTTTTTACCCGTCATTGTTAACAAAAGAACGTCCATCATGGTTCGACCAGACTTAGATAAATCTCTAGCCCAGGAACGCACCTCATACCATTCGGGATTGTCCAGAACTCGCTTAGTTGCCTTTTTGTGAAAAGTTGCTGGCTCTGAGGTATAGAAATTTGGGAAATAGTACTTGTACCATTCCTCTGGATGCTTTTCTAAATGCGCAATCCTTTTTAGTTTTTCGGTTGCCGTTTCATTCAAATCTACGGGCGTTGCTCTGTATTGATTGACTACAAAGGCATCCCAAGCTAAAATTTGTTCTTTATCTTTTCTACTTAGTGCCATCGCTCATTTTTTGTTTGATAAAGGCATCACAATAGGTCGTTAACTGATTAGCAAAGGCAGAATCAATACTTCTAATAAAAAGAACTAGATTTTTAGCAACTGATATGGTTTCACCAATATTCGTCTCCGTTTCCAATCGCTTAATAGCGGTGGTCAACTTCGAGATCATATCCGTGTCTTTTGAATTTGGAAAGTTTCCAATCAAAATGGGGTAGTCTTCAGCTTTATATACAGGATACTCTAGTTTTTCGTCCCCGTAGCTATCTTTTAGTTTTATAGGTTTCAACATAAAGTTGGGAATATCACGAACAACCGGGCGTGTCTTTATCTCATCATTTACGGCTTGTAATTGACCATATAATGCAGTGATTTGACTGTCCTTAGTTACTAATAACGATACTTTCTCTTTGTCCCAATCTCCTTTTTTTACCCAAGTGCCAACCGTTTTCTCAGTAAGCTTTAAACGTTCGGCAATTTCCTTTTGGCTGAGCCCGTCATTAATGTAATACCTTTTTGCTAGGTCATGTTCAACCTGTTTTTTGACTCCCATATTTGCGTATTTAATAGCAAAGTTGACAGATAAGAGGCTTTTAAAAAAATTACTGTTTACTTGCTTTACAACTCTGTAAGGTTCTCAAACACAAGTGTTCGGTTACTGTGCTGTTGTTTTTTTGAGAGTTGTGTTTGACTAATCTTTGTCATCTCAAAAGGCAAGAACTGCCGACCAAAACACCTACAAATGGCCAGACCAGAATACTTTGTTTTTAATGACGAAAATGTGAGAAACTCTTATGGTTTTTACATTAATACTTTGGGAATTAAAATGGATCGCTTCAATGATAATCCAGTCATGTTGAACAACCATATAAACTCGAATGAAAATGTTATTGGGAACTGGTCTGACTCCTTGAAAGAAAACGGACTATTAAAACTAAAACCCCATTTCGATGAAGAAACGAATCTAGGTAAAGACGTAGCCGGTAAAGTAGATCGTGGCTATTTAAAAGGTTGCTCGATGGGTATTATTCCTAATTGGGATAGTGTTCAAAAAGTAGGCGACCGCCTCATCATGATGGAATGTGAATTAGCGGAAGGTTCTATTATTCCAGTACCATCAAATAAAGGAGCAATTGCCATTTATAGTGTAGATGGCGAACTCATGAAAGAAGAGGATGTAAAATCTCTTTGCTTATCCGTAACCGAAAAAATAAACGGAATTCCTGAAAATTTAAACTCAAAAACAGATATGAACAAAATCATTTTAAGCGTAGCGGCTCTTATGGCTTTAAGCTTTAAAGACCAGCCAAAGGATGGACTCGATGTTGCTGATGTAGAAGCCAAAGTATTAGGCTTATCTAAACAAGTAACCGACTTGACAGCCGAAAATCAAGGGCTAAAATTAGCGGCAGAAACTGCCAAAGAAGCTCAAGAAGCTGCAGTAAAATTAGCCGCAACCCAAAATGTTGATTTGGCAATCACTCAGGGCAAAATCCCTGCAGACAAAAAAGAAGCCTTTGTACAATTGGGAATTACTTCACCTGAAGTGTTGCAAACCACATTGGATTCTATCCCCGCAAAACAAAATTTGGGTGCGGGTGTAATTGTTCCAGGAGGAACCGGAGGAGCTCCAACGGTAGCAACTATGGATGAGTTCCAAAAGTTGTCAGTTGGTGATCAACTGTCATTCAAGGCGGACAATCCAAATGAGTACAAAAAATTAGTAGAATCAATTAAATAAGAAAATATGAATTTTCCAGAAATTTGGGTAAAAAGGGTTATTCAAAATATAACCAACCAATCCGTTGCGCCTTGGCTAGACGGGATTCCAGAACTTGATGCTGACTTTACAGTTCTTGAAGAGGGTTCTGCATCTGAGCTTACGGTGATTAATATTCCACGTGCGAATTTTAATCCAGATGTATTGGTAAACAATAATGTTTATCCAATTCCAATTCAAGCGTATTCCGATGATGGGGTGGTATTGTCTATTGACAAGTATCAAACGAAAGCCACTTCGGTTTCAGATGACCAAATCATAGGTTCTGCTTATGATAAAATTGACGCTACAACTCGTAGTCATGTCAGAGCGATTTTAACTAAAAAGTTCAAAAAAGCAATTCACTCTATTGCGCCAACTTCTACAACAGCAGCTACACCAGTAATTGCAGCTACAGGAACGGCAGTTGGAGGCATAGCAACTTTGCAGTATGATGACCTTGTTGCGCTTAAAGATAAATTCGATGCTGATGAAGTTGATCCAACCGAAAGAAGAATCGTGTTGTCAACTAAGCATTGGAACGACTTGCTAATTGACCGTAAAAACTTTGGGGATCAACTTGTTAATTATAGAACTGGAATGCCAGCGCCAATGATTGCAGGTTTTGAATTGTTCCAATATAACGGAAATCCTTTGTACACTAGCGCGGGTGTGAAAAAAGCATTTGGAGCTGTTAAAGCAGTTGGAGACCGTGAAGGGTCTGTTGCTTTTTGGAAAGGTGGAATTGCAAAGAAAACTGGTTTAACAAAACAGTATTTTACTGCAGCATCTACTGATACTGGAAACCAAGCTAACCTTTTAAACTACCGTCATTACTTTATGGCGTTGCCGTTTGAGAGCAGATTCATTGGATCAATCTACTAGTGCCAAAAACTAGAACCTATAACAAAAGGCTACTGCAAAATGTAGTAGCCTTTTTTTAAAACACCTTAATGGAACAATTTATCTACCCCACGCTAACCGCATTTTTTGCCGCTTTGATTACTTGGTTTTTTAGTCGCAAAAGCACTGAGATTGATAATGGGACTAAGTCAGCTTTGTTTTATCAAAACTTACTAGACGATGCCACCAAAAGAATTAATCAATGCCTTGAAATTATCGATAATCTCAATATTAAAGTAGCTGAAAGGGATAAAATAATTGAAAGCCAAGATATTGAGAAAAAACAGTTACGTCAGCACATACAAGAGTTAATGGTGTCAAACGAAACTTTGATCAATGAAATAAAGAAGTTCAAACAGTTAAACGGAAAAGCATGAGAACGGCTAAAGAAATAAAATACATCGCTATTCATTGTTCGGCTGGTTTCGGCAAGCGGGAATCAATAGAGGCTTTTTGGAAAACCAAAGGATGGAAGTCTCCTGGATACCACCGCTTAATTGAAGTGGATGGAACAATACACAAGCTACTTGATTTTAGCAAAACATCAAACGGTGTTTTAGGTTTCAACGAGCAAACAATCAATATCTGTTATGTAGGAGGTGTTGAAAATAAGGGAACGGCGCAACAACCAATTTGGAAAGCCAAAGACACCCGAACGGAAGCCCAAAAAACAGCCCTTAAAAGTTGTATTAAAGAGGCTCAGCAATGGTTACAGAAAAACGCAAACACAAACAAAATTATCATTCAAGGACATCGTGACTTTTCACCCGATTTGAACAAAAACGGAATCATTGAAAGTTGGGAGCGCATTAAAGAATGTCCTTCGTTTGACGCTAAAAAAGAGTATTAATGAAATCACTAAAACACATTGTGTTGTTGTTTTTCTCACTCGTGGTACTGGCTTCTTGCGGAAGTTCGAAGCCCGCCACGTTTGAAAACAGATCACAAACCATCACCATCAAAGAAACGGTACACGACACCATTTTTAAGATAGAAAAAGACAGCAGTTCTTATCAGGCATTATTAGAATGTCAAAACGGTAAAGTCGTTATAAAGCAGGTTGTTCAAGCCGAACCAGGGCGCACATTAAACAGCCCAAAGGTTCGGTTAGATAACAACCAGTTGAAAATTGACTGTGAAGCACGAGCTCAGGAATTACTCGCTCATTATAAAAACACACATCAAACGAGTAATGAAGTTGTCAGGGTACCGGTCAAAGTAAATAAACTGACTTGGTGGCAGGAAACACAAATTAAACTATTTCGAATCTTCGCCATGCTTTCGCTTTTATTAGCGGTTTGGCTATTTGTAAAATCTAAAATCACATAAAATCATGCACAAAATTTTTGAAACAAATCCAGACTTAAAGAAAGCGTACATCACTTCGGACGGAACGCCATTTTATCAAGAGACTGACGCAAAGAACCACGCAAAAACCTTAAAGGATAAAAGCGTAGAACCTGTTTTTAACGAAAAGGAATTACAGGTAGTTGATCCGGAAGAAATGAACGAAGACGATAAGGAAATGGCAGCGTTTGAGGCGGAAGAAAAAGCAAAAGAAACGCAAGCGCAAAAAGAAGCTGACGATGCCGCTCAAGTCGAAAAGGAAGCGGAAATCAAAGCCGAATTAGTGAAGTCCTTAGCTGAATTTGACCCCGAAACCACTAAATATCCTGAGGCCTTGAAATTATTTAAAGCACTAGGATTAGAAGCGGAAAACGCTAAACAAGATACAATCTTTCCTTTGTTAGTTGCGGCGAAAGCAAGCGCACAAGAAGGAGTTAATACTCAAGAATAATGGGAAAACCAAAAGTAAGTATAGGCTTTGAAAATGGCAACCTTGGTGTTGTCGCTACAAGCCCCGATGGAATTTGCTCTATTGTGGCAAGTGCCGTGGCAAACGGAACTTTTGCTTTAAATACTGTTTATACAGTGTTTAGTTTGAAAGAAGCCGAAAAATTGGGCATCATAGGTGGAATTTCTAACTATGAATTGCACAAAACCATCAAGGAGTTTTATGCTGAAGCGGGAGACGGTACTGAGCTTTGGATTTATGGCGTTGCCAAAACCCAAACTTTAGATCAATTAGTGGCTGCAAGTGAAGTTCCATTAATGGCATCAAACAGACGAATCCGTTTTGTGTTGTTGAAATATGCTCCAAGCGTTGCAGAAATGGTGGTTACTGCAGGAATAAGAACGGGTTTTCCTGCCACATTAGCGGCGGCTCAAAATATTGCTGATAATTTCACTATAAACAAAATACACCCAGTTGTTTTTGTTATCGAAGGCTACAATTATACGGGAGTTCCTGCCGATCTAATAGGCTTTTCGGCAACCACTTACAACCGTGTTGCGGTTTTAATTGGTGATACCGAAACCAGAACTGGTACAACAGCTTCCAAAGGTGCTGCAGTTGGAGTTTTAGGAGGTCGTATCGCTAAGAACCAAGTACATGTAAATGTAGGTCGTGTTAGAGATGGCGCATTGAAACCTTTAGAGTTCTTTGTCCTGGACACACCAATTGAGCAAGTCAATATTGATGCTTTGTATGACAAAGGACTTATTACCCTGACTACTCACGTAGGGAAATCGGGTTACTATTTTGTAGATGATCATTTGGCATGTACGGTTGAAGATGATTATCATTTCTTAACTCGTAGACGTGTTATTGATAAAGCCTATGTTTTAGCAAATGGCGTCTTGACCAACTATGTTTTGGATGATTTCGATTTGTTAGATGGTGGGAAACTATCGCCAATTGACGCCAGAACCATAGAGGCCGAAATGGAGCGAGTGATTGCTCAGGAAATGAGTGCAAGAAATGAGCTTTCGGTTGACAAGACTAAAGCTAATGATACAGGAGTACAATGTTTAGTAGATACTACTAATAACGTGGCTACTACTGGAATCATCAAAGGAAAAGTAAAAGTGAAACCAAAAGGCTACGGTAGATATCTAGAATTTACCATAGGCTATAACCTTAACTCTTAGAAAATATGTTTAATACAAGAGAATACGAGTGGGCGGATATAACTGTCATTTTGGGAGGAGTTGATTTATTGACGATTCGCGCTGTAAAAGCTAAAAAGAAACGTGAAAAAGAGCCAATATATGCAAAAGGCCGTCAGCCATTCGCGATTCAGAGCGGAAATGATGCTTACGAAGGTGAGATTGAATTGCTAAAGTCTGGTTATGATGCCTTGGAAGATGCTGCAGGTGGAAATATTCTGGACGCTAAAGTGGATATGCTTATTTGTTATGGTAATCCATCATCTGGCGATGTGATTCGCACGAAAAGAATTTCTGGAGTAAGTTTTACAGAGTCAGAAGAAGCTGCCAAACAAGGCGACAAGTTTATGCCAGTAACCTTACCATTCTTAGCATTAGGAATGAAAAATGTATAATCAATAATCCCGAGCAATCGGGATTATTTAATAAAAACAACAAATGAACACACCAACATACAAAGTAGTAGAAGGAACCAATACAGCGTCTCCTGAACAATTAGAAGAATGGAAAGCCACACACGGTGAATTTTTTGGAATCGTAATCGAGGATAAAGTTTGCTATTTAAAAAAACCTGATCGTAAAGCGTTAAGCTTTGCCTCACAAGTAGGCTCTGACCCGATGAAGTTTAATGAAGTGATTTTAAAAAATTGCTGGTTGGGTGGTGACGAAGACATTTTAACAAATGATAGTTTGTTTCTTGCTGCCTCTTCAAAACTAGACCAAGTAATTGAATTTAAAAAAGCGGAGCTGGTAAAGTACTAGAGTCATCAGTTGTTGACGAAAACGACTGGTTTCGCATCACAAATGCCCAATTGCGCTATTACATGAGTATAGCCAATCCTGATGACTTGTCAGACGAAGAGTGGGCGCAACGATACAAAGAACTGGAATACATTCGAAAAAAAGAAAACGCATAAATGAGCAATACCTTATCCTATATCATACAAATTAATGAAAACTTTGATAAGGTAAATTCCTCATTCAATAAGTTTCAAACTAATGTACATACAGGAATTGACAAAGTTCAAAAGCAGTTGAATGGATTACGGTTAAACAACTTAATTCAAAATATAAGTTCTGCAGCCGATGGACTGACAGCAATGAATGATCCAGGGATAAAGTTGAGTACAAGTCTTTATGACCTATCCGCAATTACAGGAGTAACGGGAAGCAAATTAAAAGAAATTGAAGGTTATGCACGCGAGAACGCCAAAACGTTTGGAGGTGCTGCAGCTGATAGTGCGGAATCATACAAGTTGATTCTTTCGCAATTGTCTCCCGAAATAGGAAAAGTCCCTATCGCTTTGAAAGCAATGGGTAAAGAAGCATCGATTACAAGTAAATTGATGGGTGGCGATACTGTTGCTGCAACAAACGTTCTTACCACAGCGATGAATCAATACCAAGTTTCTTTGGCCGACCCAATAAAGGCATCCAAAGAAATGGCAAAGATGAACAATGTGATGGCAGCATCTGCTAAAGAAGGTTCTGCTGAATTGCCACAAATTGCTCAAGCCTTAGAACAATCAGGATTGGCTGCAAAAACGGCAAATGTTTCCTTTGAAGAAACGAATGCATTTATTCAGGTACTTGATAAAAACGGAAAAAAAGGAGCTGAAGGTGGTGTTGCTTTGCGTAACGTAATGGCAACATTAGCTCAAGGTCGTTTTTTACCAAAAGATGTAAAAGCAGAATTAACCAGTGCTGGAGTAAACATTAATAAACTTACTGATAACTCTATTTCGTTGTCAGAGCGATTAAAACCGCTAAAAAGCATAATGACAGATCAAGCTTTGGTTACAAAGCTTTTTGGTAAAGAAAATAGTAATGCGGCCATAGCTATGATTGCGGGTATTAACGAAGCGGAACGCCTTACAACAGCCGTGAGTGGAACTAATACTGCTTATGAGCAGGCAGCTATTATAATGGAAGCCCCTGCAGAAAAAAACAAGCAGTTACAGGCTCAAATTGATGACTTTAAAATATCCTTATTCAATGGTTCAAATGGTTTATTAGCTTACACTAATATTCTTGGAAACACTGCTAGAGATTTCAGCAATTTAATGCCCATTTTTCAAGGAGCGGGTACCATTATTTCAACAGTAACCAGTGCGACAAAACTACAGGCATTATGGACTGGGACTGTTTCTGGCGCTACTGCAGTATGGACAGGAATTCAAACTGCATTTAATACTGTAATGGCAATGAATCCTATTATATGGGTTGTTATTGGAATTATGGCTTTGGCAGCAGCTATTGTTTGGGTGGTTTCAAAAACAGAAGGTTGGGGTAATGCCTGGAAACATACCGTTACTGGTGCAAAATTATTGTTTACGGCTTATGTCGAAACTGTTAAAGCACAATTTAATACTATGGTAAACGGCATTATGATTGGAATTGATAAGATTCAAATTGCATGGTATAAGTTTAAAAATATGGCAGGTCTTGGCGATAGCAAAGCCAATTCTGCTGAGATATCCAAACTAAACAGCGATGTTGAAGCTCGGAAAGAATCTATCAAAGCGGGCTATAAAAAGGCTGCTTCTACTGCAGTCGCAGCAGGAATGGAATTTAAAGCGGCTTATGATTCCGTAAAATGGAAAAAAGAGAGTAAAACAGATGATGCAGGCATTGCCGACGCAGGAACTATTCCTGGTACTGCTGGAAAAGGTGGAGCGGGAAGTTCGGGGGGAGGTTCTGCAAGTGCTAAAAAATCAAACGAAGCCATTGCCACAGGCGGTACCAAACACAATTATATCACTATCACCATCAAAGAGCTGAACGGTTTGAAAGATGTAGTGATAAGTGGCAAAGATGCAGCTAACAAAGCAGGCAGCGAAGTGGCTGACGAATTATTAAGAATTTTGGCAATGGCCACAACAGCAACAGGATAATTATGCTAACAGATAAAGATATACTATTCGGTAGTTTAATGGGTACGGCTAATATTAAAACGTATCAACGTACACAATTAGTACAAAATGAATTAAGTAAACATGTTTTACCTAGAATTCCTTTTCTACCCTTTCAAAATGAAAGTGTGATTGCACATGAGAATTTTAATACTGCTTTCTTAATCAACCAAACTGATTTGCCAATTCCAGAAGATCAACAGTTTTTTCCGTTGTCTTTTAGCTTGACTGAAAATGGTCAAAGATGGTTGTTTCCTTACGAACCAATGATTACGATAAGTTCAGGAAATACCGTAATTAAAAGAAATGTTGCAAAACAAGGTGATACATTAATTGGTACAATTAAGGAACGATGGAATCGAAAGGATTTTGATATTACGGTTACGGGTGCATTAATGGGAAGTATAATCACGGGTAAATTTGAGGATTGTTTCCCCAGGGAACAAATGCAACGTCTTTTTGAATTTCTGAAGTACAACAAAGAGTTTTACATCTATTGTGCTCCACTAGAAATTCTGGGAATTATAAAAGTAGTTGTTGAGGATTATACTTTTCCTTTCACAAAAGGTGAAAATGTGCAGGCTTATGATTTAAAATTAACAAGTGATGACTTTTACAACCTATTAGTTATCGAAGAAAATAAATAAGGATGTTTGATATTAACTGGAGTGTTAAGTTTAAAAATGCGGGTGTTACCTACAGGCTCGAAACGATTGCAGCCATTGATATTGATGAAAGTGTAGACAATTTAGTCGATACGGCCACTATTACGCTACCAGAATCCGTAATGAATCGGGTTTTGAATATTGGAGAACGAATAGGTCGAGGTACAGAAGTCGTTATACAATTGGGTTATGATGATGGTTTGATAACGGAGTTTGTGGGCTTCGTTCAAAATATAGTAACTAACGATAGTTCTTTGAAAATTCTTTGTGAAGATGCTTTGTTTTTGTTTCGTGTAGGCGTGAAAGATATCGAAATGAAGCCTACCACAATGGCTAAAATTGCACAATCCTTACTCTCCCAAATTAATCCAGGTTATAAATTAGTTTGTGATTATGACATTGCTTACGAAAAGTTTGTCATTCATCAAGCCACTGGATTTGATGTTTTAAAAAAACTGGCCGAGGAAACGAAAGCCAACATCTATTTCAACACGGATAAAAAGGAGTTACATATTCATCCGCCTTATTTAGAAAAAAGCGGTGAAGTCATTTACTCCATGCAGGTGAACGTTGAAAAAAGTTCATTAGAATATAAAGAAGCCATCGACCGTAAAGTCGAGGTTATAGTTGAAAGTACTAATGTAAAAGGGAAAGTTGAAAGCTATACAGCAGGAACTACAGGAGGCGAAAAGATAACGCTAAAAGTAGGTTCTGTGAGTCCGCAAGATTTGCCAAAAATAGCCAATGCAGAACTCATTCGCCGTTCTGCTGATATGTATGAGGGAAGTATTGACGGTTGGTTAATTCCATTTGTGAAACCCACGTATTCGGCTAAAATTAAGGATGAAGATTATCCAGAAAAGGACGGAACCTATTATGTAGTGGGTGTTGTTACTTCTGTAAGTGAAGCGGGTTGTAAGAGAACTGTAAAATTAGGAGTTAAATTATCAGTTAAATAATGGATACATCTGCAGAAATAAAAAAGGCATTGATTGAAGCTTTAGGAATAGCTCCAAATTTAGCGATTACTGCAACCGTTGTATCGGTTGAAAATGACACTTGTACTGTGCGCTTGTTGAGTGAGTTGGTTTTGTCTGACGTGCGATTGAAAGCGACTATTTCGGAAGATGATGATGATCATTTTTTGATTGTTCCAAAGCTAGATAGTGAGGTTATATTAATGAGCCAAACAGGGGCTTTAAGCGGTTTGATAGTTTTGAAAGTTGATGCCGTTGAAAGCATTCAATATAAGAAAGGCGATTTTGAATTTGTTGTTGATGGTACCACCGGGAAAGTAACTTTAAAAAAGAGCGGCGCCAATTTTGGGGCTTTAGTTTCTGACCTGATAAAAGAAATAAGCAACGCCATTATTTTGACACCAGCGGGACCAGGACAAATAGCAGCCTCAACTAAAGCCAAATTGACGGCATTGGACACAAAGTTTAAAACACTTTTAAATAACAGTTAAAATGGGGTTAAATAAAGCGGGATTAAAAGAAGCGATCAAAGCAATACTTACCGATATGCTAACCAAAGAGGAAAATTCTATTGAGGAATTTGCCACACGATTAAGTGATGGAATTGATGTGTTTGTAAAATCAGGGACGGTAAATGTAACTGTTGCCACAACTGGAACGGCTACGAGTCACACAGGAACCGGAACCGGAACCATAAGTTAGACAATATGAAAGGCATAGGGATACAAGTAAACGACCATAACGACACAGGCGATATTTTGGATTTAAAAATTGAACCCATTCGTGACAGCTCCAACAAAATTGTTGTTGGCTTGGTTATAGGAGTTACACTAGAACAAAATATTTCACTTATGCTATTAGCGCACCAGGGGGAACTGAAATCAAACCCTGATTTAGGAGTGGGAATAGAGGATATGGTTTTGAGTGAGGATTATTTGGCTTTTCGCCACAAGATCAGGGAGCATTTAAAAAAGGATGGATTGGTAGTAAGTGAGTTGGATTTGTTTGAGGGGAAACCTTTTAAAATAGTAGCCGAATATGGAAAGTAAAGTATACCAAGGACAAAGTTTTTTAGATAAAGTAATTGAGATGACAGGCTCGGCTGATAATGCTTTTGCAATGGCTCTTGAAAATAATGTATCAATAACGGACTCATTGGCCATTGGCACCCTATTGACTTATTCGGGTACGGTGATTAAATCTATTTCATCACTATTTAACGATAATAATAGATGTGCCACCGCGATAACAAAACAAAACCATGAACTTATTGTAGCTGATGAAGGTATTGGTGCAATGATAATTGAAAACACATTTATAATAGGATAATGGCAAGAACTAAAACACAAATTAAATCAGAAATCACAACGCCATTTATGGCTAATGAAAAATTGGCGGCCGATTATGGTTTTGCTATTGGAGCTTCCTTTGATGCTGAATTTTCATTTGTGAGTTTGGAAAATATCCTTTTTGAAATAGTGGCTTTGGCTCTTTTTATTCACGAATTGTTTTTTGATCAACATACCAAAGAAGTCAATGAACGTTTAGCGAATGAAAAAGCAGGTACAAAACCTTGGTACCGCACGATGGCTTTGCGCTTCCAATTTGGTTTTGACTTGGTGGCGGATAAAGATTATTTTGATAATGGTACCGCTACTGATGAACAAATTGCCCTTTCAAAAATAATCAAATACGCTGCCGTAAACGAAGCGGCAGATAGTAGCCGTGTCATTCTAAAAATAGCGGGAGAAACGAACGGCGTTTTATCTGATTTTGACAACCCCTCACAAGTGGAAGCAATTAAGGCTTACATAAATGAGATCAGAGTGGCGGGTGTTCAGGTTACCATTATAAATTATAAGGCGGATAAACTCTATTTGAATTTGCAAATTAAAAGAGATGCCTTAATGCTTGACGAAAATGGAATGAGTAAACTGGATGCCAATTACCCAGTTGTTGAAGCTTTGCAGGAGTTTATGAAAGAGCTGAAATTTAACGGAGAATTGCAACTTTCTTTATTGATTGATAAAATACAAATGGTACCTGGTGTTTTAGATGCCACATTAATAAGTGCCGAAAGTTCTTGGATCGATCCTGCTCTAAATGGCTATGGGACTCCTCAACCAATTTTTATTTCAAAAATAGCGGAAAGCGGTTATTTTGAGATTGTAACTTTTGATAATGTCAATTATGTGGTATAAAATAGACTGGAACATACTTGTGTTGGATAATCTTCCAACAGTAATGCGAAAACCGTCTCTTTCTGCCTTGGCTCAAATACTGTTAAAGCCATTGAATTCTTTGTATTACAAATGGTATAACTGGCGAATAGACAATATTTATAAGTTAGATCACACAAACCAAATATGTTATTTAAGAGGATCGCTCAATGACAAATTTGACCCAGTGGAAAGGCGGATTTACATTGGTGATGGTCAATTTTACAAAACGCAGTACATCTTTACCGAGGTAGAAGAGCAAGATGTTTGGCTTGATACCGAGGTAGAACCGGACACAATTTGGCTTCGAACAGAATCCGAAACTGCGGACACAGGTTTAGACTTTATTGTCTATGTTCAGGAAGCTCTTTTTAACACACAACTGGATGGGCTACACGCACATATTAAATTTTATAAAGCAGGCGGCAAACGCTATAATATTTTTATAGATGAATAAAACAAATTTTAACCAAACAGGCGGTTTTCCGCTAAAAACAGAACGCTTGCAGGAACTGCAAACGGCTTTCGAAATCTTTCAGGCTTTTGGAGCATTGGCGGGTAACTTGACAATTATATCAGGTTGTGAGTTGTTAGGTGCGACCGTAAAAAAAGGGGTTGTTTACATCGATGGTGAACCGTTAGAATTTAGGGAAGCAGCCGTTACTGGAACTTCGACTGTAATCATTATTGAAGAGCCCGTAAATCGTGCCTTTGAAAATGGTACTGTAAAACAAGTTCACACTGTTCGGTATGCCACTTTTGGAACTGCTGCTACATCATGGTTGTGGACGGCTTTTAAGCGTGTTGATCCAGCTGTTCAATTAATGGTGCGTCTTGATTCCCTTGAGAAAAAAACGGCAGTATTTCAATCTGGTGGTGGGATGGTTCTTTGGAACAAACCCGCTCTTGATATTCCTACAGGTTGGCAAGAAGTTTTAGATTGGCGTGGGCGTATTCCTGTTGGTCTTGATGCTACGCAACTTGAGTTTGATACTTTGGGTGAAATTGGAGGGGCGAAAAGCAAAACGCTTTCTATAGATGAAATTCCATCGCATACGCACGGATTTAGAGCGTATGTACAAAGTGGGTCAAATGATGGTTCTGGAGGAGAAGCCGCCGGTTATTTTCAAGATAAACAAACGGGATCCATCGGAGGCGGTCAAGCTTTTTCATTAATGAACCCGTACAGAGTAGTATTATTTATTGAATATATAGGATAAAATTATGGCAAATTTAGCACAGATATATGACTGGTTTATGACCGGTAAAAAACCTACACAGGCTCAATTTTGGGCTTCGTGGGGTAGTTTTTGGAACAAGGAAGAGCCAATACCGCAAAGTAGTATTTCAGGTCTTACAAGTGTTTTGAATGCTAAAACTGAAAACGACCAGTTTAATGCACATAAAACGGATGCTGTTGCTCACGCCACATTGTTCAGTGCCAAAGAAGATAAAACTAAAAAAGGCGTAGCCAATGGTTACGCCCCGCTAAATGAATTTACAAAAATAGCCAGCGATTATTTAGTAATTGTAAATGATTTAGTTACTGGTGGCGTTACTTCATTGGCTAGTGCCGAAACGGTCAAAACATTAAAAACTCAGATCAACGCAATTAATGTATTGCTAACTTCTGACAATCTTAATTTAGACACTGTTCAGGAGTTAGTCGATGCTATTGAAAACGTGCAAACTTCGCTAAGTACGATTTTGGTTAATGACTTGACTACTGGCGGAACCACGAAAGCCTTGACGGCAGAAATGGGTAAAACTTTGAAGGGTTTGGTTGATGGTTTGACAACAAACAAAGTAGATAAAGTAGCAGGCGAACGCCTTATAAATGCAAGCGAAATAACAAAACTTGAAGGATTGGCAAACATTACCACAACTGTTAAACCAATTCTTTCAACTGCATTAGCCACGCAAAATGTAGCGGGATTTGTTACTTACATCAATGCGCTTAACCCGGTTCTTGTGGTTGGAGCAAGCGAAATTGTAAAGTATAACTTAACTGATACAGGAAGAATTTTTGAATTGAATTTAAGAGGTAGAAGTTTTGGAGTTGGTCAAGCTGCTATTGTTGCAGCTGATGTTCTTGAAGTAACTGATTTATTGAATAAGGATATAAAATTAAGCAATTATCCAAGTACTAGAAATGATGGACAATTACCAACGAATAAAGTTTTAAGCACCGATGCAAACGGAAACTTGAAAATGTACACGATTGCAACAGCACCGGCTCCTTATTTAGAAGTTTTAATACCTGACAGCACATTGCCAAGCACAACCACAAATTTCACTTTAAAAGGGGCTTTTTTTACTCCTACTATGACTGTGGCAATTGTAGGGCAAACAATTAATTATATCACGTTTGTAAGTGATAATTTAGTTAAGGTTAATGTCACAACGGGAGCAGCTGAAGGATTATTTTCGGTGACTTTGAACAATGGTATTCAGGCAGTTTTTAACAATGCTTTGTCTATTTATTTAGGAGTTACCCACAAGCCAATAACAAGCGAATGGATTAACATAGTAAGTCCTATTCTTATAGAAGATAACGCTTTGTCTACGGTCACTTACGGCTCAATAGGTAGCGCGGTATGGAATTATGAACTTAAAAAAAATGAAAAATTTTCGCTTAGATTTAGTTTTAAACCTTCGCCTTTAGGCACTGCAATAAATTCATACGTTGTGGAATTATATGATGTTGTTACAGGGCTTGATATATACACTTTTAAAGCTATTTACAATACCGCAGAGGGTGGAATATATAGTCAGTTTGAAGTTAGACTTCCAAGCTATTCTAATCACGGTATTGGCGCGCCGGGCGGCTGGAAAGATATTGTTTTCGAAATGAGATACACGGGAAGCATAATGTATTTATACATAAACAACGCACTCCAAAGAACATTTACCATTTTAGACAATAATTTGTTAATGAGGGTGAAAGTGGGTCAAGCCGACATATATAATGTAAAATATATAGTATTACCATAAAAAAATAATTATGAACGCACAAATAGTATTAGAGAATTACTTGGATAAGTACCAAACACTTGGTAATACCCTAAGTGACATAAATTTTGACAACCTTTCTTTTTTTACCACAAAAGAGAAGATTATTGACATGAAAGGGCAATGGGTTTCAAAATCCTATTATGCTGAAAAAGACAAGGAAGCCATCAGGATAACGTATGAGAAATTATACGGTACGCACACACATAATGGTGTTGAGTGGCCAAACATATTTCTAGGAGTTGGAAAAACAATTCATTATTTGGATTGGGCTTGTGAAATCGCTTACTCAAAAAACAAGCAACCAGAGTATTTTGATTTACAGCCTGTGTTTGTAGGTGATGGCACGGAGACGGTTGTTGGTTTTTCAAGTCAAAAACAAAGGCAAATATTAAAAGAAGAACGTCGTAGTGCGGATGATTATTTGCAGGCTAAAAACCCAAATTTGTATGCGTTGCTTTATGCGAGATATACCGCCACCTATGAATATTATCTAAAAACGGGTAAGAAAGCTGATCTGGTTACTGCCATTAATGGAGAAACTGATCCTGATATTAATGCAGTTTTTAATAATCTTGTTTTTGGTTATGAACCTATGACAGTTCGCGAATTAATCTTAATGAATTTACAGTAATGACACCAACAATAAATAAAATAGCAGATCACCGCCGTGGCGATACATGGGATGGAATGGTTCTACTCATCGAGGATGTAAAGATTGTCGATGAAGTTGAAGTGCGAACACCGAAAGATATTACTGGATATACAGCGTTAGCACGTTTCAAAACAAGTCGGGAATCAAGTATGGTATTTGAATTTAAAACCGAAGATGATACGATAACAATACCTAATGGTATTGAGGGAAAGCTTCTTTTTGCAGCACGAATAATGGACGTAAGAGCAAACAATTACATATCTGACGTAGAGTTGACTAGTCCAGAAGGCAGAGTGGAAACAATTACTGATTGCGAATGGCGAATTTTTCAAGACGTTTCATAAATGATAGCAACAATCTATCAAAATATAACCAAATACCAAGTTACATTAGTTCAAAAGGTGACTAGATATCACGTGACTATTGGTCAGCAAGTAAATCATTTTAACGTTTCGATTTCGCAAAATGTAACAAGAACGGTTACAACTATTTTTCAATTAGGCGAAAAAGGAAAAGCTGGAATTCAAGGCAAATCAGCGTATCAAAGTGCGATTGAAAATGGATTTGTAGGCCTAGAATCAGAATGGCTATTGAGCCTGGTTCCTACAAGCGTAGATGGCGGATATTTTTACTAATAAATAAAAATAAAATTATGAATACAATTTTAATTAAAAGGAAATTAACAGCTGGAGCGCCAGCCTTATCAAATTTAGCAATAGGCGAAATGTGTTTGGTCATCCCAGACAGCAAAATTTATTGGAAAAAAGATGCTTCCACAATCGTTGATATATCGGGGGATATGTTGAAAAGCATTTACGATACCAATAACAATGGTAGGGTTGATAATTCTGATAATTCACAACAGTTAGGTGGTGTTGATGCAGCATTGTATGCAACTAATGCCTATGTGACTGCTCAAATTAACGCCTTGGTAAATGGATCTTCGGCTGCATTAGATACGTTGGCAGAATTAGCCACTGCTTTAGGTAATGATGCTAATTTCTCCAATACAATTACAACTTTAATAGGAACAAAATTAGATGGCAATTCAACGATTGACGGAGGAACATTTTAATTATGTCCAACGTGATTAAAATAAAAAAAAGTTCCGTAACTGGAGTTATCCCAACTGGGTTAGCTCCGGGGGAACTAGCTATAAATATTAAAGATAAAAAGTTGTTTTTTCTTGATTCTTTAGGTGTAATACAAAGTTTTGATTTGTTTGCAACAAAATTAACGCTTAAATCCCTGGAGAGTTATGTGTTTTCGAATGCTGCGTACCCTTTAGTTTCACAAACATCATTGCAAAAATTATTCAATGCTTCTACATTAGGAGCATTGAATGTTGCTGCAAATACCAGCTATTTTTTTGAATGTCAATTCACATTATCAGCAATGTCTGCTGTTTTAGGAAACTTTGGTTTTGGATTTTTAGGCACGGCTGGAATTGCAAATATGAGTTACACGGCATTATCTGATAAAGCTGATACGCTTGGAACACCGTCTACAGCGGAGTTGGTTGTCGCTACGGTTCAATCTGCTGTAGTTTTAGTAAGTAACAGTGCGATTACTACTGGAAATGCAATTATTCGCGGAATAATTCGTGTAAATACAGCGGGCACTTTAATTCCATCTGTTAGTTTAAGTATAGCAGCGCTAGCATTTGTTGGTTCAAATAGTTGGTTTCGCGCTGTTCCAATTGGAGTTGTGAGTGACAAAACTAACGGGGATTGGGTTTAAAAAAAACAACTTAAAAAATACAGAATCTCAGGAGTACAGGAAGTAAAAAATAGTCCTCCAACATTTTCAACTCTTACCACAGAATTTAAAAATATAGCACGAAGCCACAGCGTTGGAGGACATAAGTCTTCTATGCTGTGGCTTTGCTATTTTAATAATTCTGTGGTAGCGCAAAGTAAATCAAATTAAAATTAATAATCAATCATCAATCAAAAATCGAATTAAAAATGAACAAGTATCATGGAATGCTTAGTAAAATCCTTGAAAAAGGTAAGAATCAAAACAATAAAAAAGGCTCAATCACCTATCTTTTGAATCAATCACTAGAATTAAAGCCGCTAGACCTCTTAGTTTTGTTTGAGAGCCACGCAGTTGCAAAAAAGAAGTTAAGAGACGAATTAGGCTTGTTTATGGCAGGAGAACGCTCCACGGAAGCCTACAGGGATATAGGAGTTAGTTGGTGGGATTATTGCGGTCCTATTCTAGTAAATAGTTATCCAACGTACTTTGAGCAATTGCCAAAGTTATTAGAGAAGATCAACAAAGAAAAACGCACGTCAAAGAATTATGTATTGTTTCTAGGTTCTAACAACACAGAGAGTAATCAGCAACCTTGCTTGAGCCTTATTCAGTTCCAAATAGAGAACGGAAAGCTTGTAGTGAGTGCGTATCAGCGCAGTTCTGACGCTAATCTAGGCTTGCCATCGGACATCTATCACTTGTATTTGATAAGTAAACAGATTGCGCTGCCACTCAAGAGCATTAATCTGTTCTTAGGTAATGTGCACGTGTATGAGAATAATATAGACAATACAAAGGCGCTGCTTGATGGTAATGACGCTAAGTTTAATTTGAATGTTGTTTAAAGCGGGTTTAAACTACATTTAAAAAGCCAGTACATTTTGTACTGGCTTTAGTTTGTTTGATTGAAAAAATGTACATTTCATTTTAGATTTGTGTACATTTGAATTTTTCGATTATAGTTCCTACTATAAAATTAGAAAATCACAACCATTTATTAATTTGATTTTTAATTTTATGTATTCAATAAAAACAAAAAAAGAGCAGTTTTTATGCTATGGGGCATTGTACAAACCCTTTTTCGGGTTCATTTCATTGCTAAACGTGATTCCGCAGGATTGCTATAATACCTTCTACAGTTTTCTTGTTGACTCCCTTTCTTTCAATTTTGTCTTAATGACAACCGTTTCATAGGGAATGTGTTCTTCTTTAGATTCCAGTCGATCAATAAGTAGTTTAGCAGCAACTTCGCCTATTTCTATGCCATGCTGACTGACCGTGGTCAAACTGGGAGACAACCTACGGGAGGCGAGTATACCATCTGCAAAACCTATGATAGAAAGTGCTTCGGGAATTTTATATCCTTTTTTGAGTCCAATTCTCAAAGCAGCTACGGAGTCATTTTCGTCCAAAGCAAAAATCCCGTCAATTGTATTTGTATCAAAAATATTTTCTATGAGATTATTTAGATTTTCATCACAATCAGTTCTCAAAATTATAGCCTTATTAATGGGTATGTTGTTGATTTCTAGGGCTTTCATATAGCCGTCAGCGCGCAATTTCCCGACACTCAAATTATCAACTGAAGAAAACAGCGCTATGTTTTTGCACCCTAAATCAATTAAATGTTGGGTAGAATCTAGGGCCGAATCAAAATCATCTACAATAACTTTGTCACAATCAACGCCATCCGCAATTCGATCAAACATCACAATAGGAGTTCCATCATTAATGATTGCCGAAAAATGACTGTATTCCTGATTTTTTTGAGCCTCTTCAGAAACCGAAACAATAAATCCGTCGATAGTACCATTGCTGAGCATCTCCAAAGTATGCGCTTCTTTATCCAAAGATTCATTTGAAATACACATAATCACATTGTATCCTTTTTCATCAGCCACTTTCTCGATACCACTAAATACTTTGGCAAAGAAAGAATTCAAAATATTAGGAATAATCACCCCAATGGTTCTTGTTTTCCTGTTTTTTAGGTTCAAACCAATTACGTTAGGTTTGTAATTTTTTAGCTTTGCGTATTCTTTTATTTTTATTTTAGTTAACTCACTAATTTCCGGACTATCATTAAGTGCTTTTGAAACTGTAGAAACAGAAACATTCAGTTCTTTTGCGATTTGTTTTAGTGTAGCTCTGGCTTTCATAAAAAAATGTTTATTGTAATTAATAAAGAAAAAAGGGACAAGATGTAAATAAATAGAATATTAACAATTAGATCGACAAAAATAGCGATTATAATATAAAAATTGGCTCTGAAAAATGAGGAATATTCAATAAATTTACATAAAAATTCACAACAAAACAATCTATCGACGGTTTCGATTAATTCTAAATTCATTGCCGGAAAAATATTTCAAATATACATTTGATAATCAGCACTAAAACAAGAAAAAAATAATCTTTTAAGGTATTTGTATTTAAAATAATTAATTGTACTTTTGCAACCCCTTTATTGGGGATGGAATGTTTAATTAAAATAATATTATGGACGCATTAAGCTACAAGACACAATCAGCAAGCAAAGCCACCGTTACAAAAGAGTGGATTGTTGTAGATGCTGATGGGCATAACTTAGGTCGTATGGCTTCGAAGATCGCAATGATCCTTAGAGGTAAGTACAAAGCAAGTTATACGCCACACGTTGACTGTGGAGATAACGTAATTGTTATCAACTCAGAAAAAATCAACCTTACAGGGAACAAGATGAAAGAAAAAACTTACATCCGTCACACTGGTTATCCTGGAGGACAAAGAACTTTAACTGCTGAAGTATTGCAATCAAAAAACCCTGCATTACTAGTTGAAAAAGCAATAAAAGGAATGCTACCTAAAAACAAATTAGGTGCTGAGCTTTTTAGAAATTTAAATGTTGTTGTAGGATCAGAGCACAAACAAGGCGCTCAAAAACCTAGAACAGTTAACCTTAACGATCTTAAGTAATGGGAGTTATTCACAAAATCGGTAGAAGAAAAACCGCTGTTGCACGTGTTTATGTTTCGGAAGGAACAGGAGTAATCACTGTAAACAAAAAAGCATTCGAAACATACTTCCCAACTGCAACGTTACAGTACAAAGTATTACAACCTATGTCTATGACAGAAAATGTAACAAATTTTGATGTAAAAGTGAACGTTTACGGAGGTGGTTCAACTGGACAAGCAGAAGCAGTAAGAATGGCATTGGCACGTGTTATGTGTGAAGTAAATGCTGAAAACAGAGCGATACTGAAACCAGAAGGTTTATTGACAAGAGATCCAAGAATGGTTGAACGTAAGAAATTCGGTCAGAAGAAAGCTCGTAAGAGATTCCAATTCTCTAAACGTTAATAGTACCTGTCTTGTATTATTTATACAAGACGTATTGATTATTAAATTTAAAAACAATGTTGTTGTTGTCCCGTTGAGACGGGAAATTAGTTTAGCATCTAAATGAAACCCAATTAAAAGATTGAATCTTTAAATTAAAAAGGAACATTGCTAATCAACAGAACGTAAACTAAACAAAAAATGTCAAACAAAGTAGAAGTAAAAGAATTACTAGAAGCAGGTGTACACTTCGGACACATGACTAGAAAATGGGATCCAAATATGGCCCCTTACATTTATATGGAGCGTAATGGTATACACATTATCAATCTTTATAAAACAGCAGCAAAAATTGAAGAAGCGAATGACGCTTTGAAAAAAATCGCTGCATCAGGTAGAAAAATATTATTCGTAGCTACCAAAAAACAAGCAAAAGACATCGTAGCTGAAAAAGCTAAAGCTGCAAACATGCCTTACATCACTGAAAGATGGCCTGGTGGAATGCTAACTAACTTCGTAACTATACGTAAAGCTGTTAAAAAAATGGCAACTATTGATAAAATGAAGAAAGATGGTACTTTCATGACCCTTTCTAAAAAAGAGCGTTTGCAAGTAGATCGTCTTCGTGCTAAATTAGAGAAAAACTTAGGTTCAATCGCTGACATGTCAAGACTACCAGCTGCATTGTTCGTAGTTGATATCAAAGCGGAACACATCGCAATAAAAGAAGCTCAAAAATTAAACATTCCAGTTTTCGCAATGGTGGATACCAATTCTGACCCAAGAGAGGTTGAATTTGTAATCCCATCTAACGATGATGCTTCTAAATCAATTGACAAAATCTTAACTTTAGTAACTGGTGCAATTATCGAAGGACTTTCTGATAGAGGATCTGACAAAGAAACTGATCTTCCTGTTGCTGCTGAAGTAGTAGCTCCTGTTGCTGCTGAAGTAGTTGTTCCTGTTACCGAAACAGTAGCTCCAACTCCTGCAACTGAAGAATAAAAATAAATTTAAAGATTGAAGAATTTAAAGATAAAAATTATTGATTGTAAAATTAATGATGAAGTCTTTAAATTTCTCAATCTTTTAATCTTTAAAATAAAAAAATTATGGCAACAATTACTGCTGCAGACGTAAATAAATTAAGAACAATCACTGGTGCAGGAATGATGGACTGCAAAAAAGCCTTGGTTGAAGCAGAAGGAGATTTTGATTTAGCGATCGAAAACTTACGTAAAAAAGGACAAAAAGTAGCTGCAAACCGTTCTGATAGAGAATCTACAGAAGGTGCTGCAATTGCTGTTGTAAATGCTGATAAAACTGCTGGAGTTGTAATCACCTTAAACTGTGAGACTGACTTTGTAGGAATGAATGAAAGCTTCGTGAAAATGGCTACTGAAATGGCTAATCTAGCATTGAACTTCAATACAAAAGAAGAATTTTTAGCAGCTGATTTCAACGGAATCACTGTTGCTGATAAATTAATCGAACAAACTGGTGTTATCGGTGAAAAATTAGAAATCAGAACTTTCGAGAAATTAGAAGGTGCCTTTATCGGATCTTACATTCACTCCGGAAACAAAATTGCTACTTTAGTGGCGCTATCTGCAAATGTAGAGGGTGCTGAAGAAGTTTCAAGAAACGTATCGATGCAAGCAGCTGCAATGGCTCCAATAGCTTTAGACGAAACGGGTGTTGATGCTGACACCATCGCTAAAGAAATAGAAATTGCTAAAGATATCCTACGTCAAGAAGGTAAACCAGAAGCAATGCTAGACAATATTGCTAAAGGTAAATTGGCTCGTTTCTTTAAAGATAATACTTTAGTAAACCAAGATTATATCAAAGACAACAAAATGAGCGTTGCTGCTTATGTTAAATCTTTAGATAAAGATCTTATCGTTACCGGTTTCAAAAGAGCTGCGTTAGGATAATTTTTTCAAAATTTACGACAGAATCTTAAATTTATTTATATTCTGTTTAAAAATTATAAATCCCATTCGTTCACTCGAATGGGATTTTTTTATTCCCTAAAAACCACTTCCAAAAAATAAATTAAAACACTAAATTTGAATATTAATTGTTTTTTATGTTCAAAACCAAAAAAGAACTTGTCTTTGTTATTCTTGCCGGAATCTTCATTACTAACGCTGTTACCGCAGAACTCATCGGTGGAAAACTGATACAAATAGATCCGTTTGTAATGAGTATCGGCATTTTACCTTGGCCTATTGTTTTCCTGACTACTGATTTAATCAATGAATACTTTGGAGAAAAAGGAGTAAAAAATTATCTTTAATTACCGCTTTTTTAATTACTTATGCGTTCAACCTCTTGTTTTTATCCATAAATACTCCCGTGGCAAAAGGGATAATCCCGGTAAATGACGAACAGTTTTTGAACAAAGCATGTGGGTTATTGTGGGTAGTATTATTGCGTTCCTAGTTTCTCAATTGATAGACGTAACTGTTTTTTGGTTTTTCAAAAACCGTACAGGAAATAAAAAAATCTGGCTCAGAGAAACAGGTTTCAAAAGAGCTGAGTTAGGATAAATTGATTTTTTGATTTCAGATTATAATATTTGAACTCAGATTTATATACAACCTATTTCAAAGAGATTTGAAATGGGTTTTTTTATCGGATTCATTCATTCAAAAAGAACTCTTAAACATATTAGATTATAAAAAGCTGAACTTCATGCAGTGTCCATTAACCACTAACAATTTAAATTAAAATAGCTTATAAATACAAAACGAAAATTCCTACCTAAAAACGCGCATCGTAAAAATTTAACATAAAACGACCATCACCTAAAATTATTTATATTTTTACCGAAAACGTTATCGTTACCTTATTTTTTTAATACTTTTAACTTTTTAAACCAAAAACTCAAATTTATGAAGAATTTATTTATTGCATCCCTAGTCTTGTTCGCATTTTTCTCTTGTACTGATGAAAATTTAAATTCAACAGAAGTAGTACAAAATAAGGTACAACCAAGTTATGTTGCGAACCAACTACTTATTAAATTTAAACCTACAGAAACTGGAGCTAAAACATCAACAAACATTTTATCTCTAATTGGAGGAACTACAGTAGAAGTTATTAACACTAATTCTATGAAAACTTCCACTGCTAAAACAAACACTACAGGTGGAAAAATTTTATTGGTAAATTCAAAGTTAGGCACAATGGAAGCTATTGAGCTTATTAAAGATTTACAAGGAGTAGAGTATGCAGAGCCAAACTGGATATACAATCATTTTGCAGTTTCAAATGACACTTATTATACTAATGGTTCACTTTGGGGCATGTATGGATCTACAACTTCTCCATCGAATCAGTTTGGTTCGCAAGCCGCAGCTGCTTGGGCAAACAATAAGTTAGGATCAGCTACTGTGTATATCGGTATTATTGACGAAGGTTATATGTACACTCATGAAGATCTAGCAGCCAATGCAGGTAAAAACCCAGGTGAAATAGATGGTAATGGTATAGATGATGATAGCAATGGCCTTGTTGACGATGTGTATGGCTATGATTTTGCCGCAAACGATAATACTGTTTTTGACGGAGTTGACGATGACCACGGAACACATGTTGCCGGTACTATTGGTGCTGTAGGAGGTAATGGAAAAGGTGTTGCTGGTGTTGTATGGAATGTAAAAATGATAAACGCTAAATTTTTAGGTGGAACAGGCGGAACATTAGCAAATGCAATTAAAGCAATTGACTATTTCACTGATCTAAAAACAAGACATGGCTTAAACATTGTAGCTACTAATAACTCTTGGGGAGGAGGAGGATTCTCACAAGGTCTTCAGGATGCAATTGAGAGAGCCAATACTGCTGGAATACTGTTCATTGCTGCTGCAGGGAATAGTGGAACTGACAATGACACCACACCAAGTTATCCTGCAAGTTATCCTAACGCAAATGTAATCGCCGTTGCATCAATTACCAATACAGGAGCTCTATCAAGTTTCTCTCAATTTGGCGCTACCTCTGTTGATTTAGGCGCTCCTGGTTCAGGAATATGGTCAACAGTACCTGCAAGATCTAAAGGTAAGTTTGTATCTAGCTATGCTAGTTATAACGGAACTTCAATGGCAACTCCACATGTGTCAGGAGCGGCTGCATTATACGCATCTTTGAATCCTGGTGCAACAGCTGCACAAATTAAAGCAGCACTATTGAACAGTGCTACTCCTACTTCCTCTTTATCTGGAAAATGTTTAACAGGAGGTAGATTGAATGTAAGCGGATTTTAATCCAATTAAAACTAATTAAACAAAGGAGTCCACAAGTTGGGCTCTTTTTTTATGGTCATATTTTTTTTCAATACCGTTCAAAAAATCCATATTTTTAAAATATCCTAAGTAGAGGATGAATAGCAAAAGCTATGTTAGATAAGACTGCTAAGCACAAATTGACTTATTTAATGTAAAAATTTGAACTTAATAATCGGAAAAATATCTCTAGCCAAAATATTAAAGTTACATGATTCTTCTTTTTCACTAATTTGATTATAAATTAATTAAACGATTTTATTCAATAAAAATGAAAAAAAATAGAATCATGTTTAGAATAAATTTACATCGAAAACAACAATACAAATTAATACTTTTCAATTAAAACACTAAATTTGGATATTAATTGTTTTTTATGTTCAAAACCAAAAAAGAACTTGTATTTGTTATTCTTGCCGGAATCTTTATCACTAATGCCGTTACGGCAGAACTCATCGGTGGGAAATTGATACAAATAGGTCCGTTTGTAATGAGCATCGGCATTTTGCCTTGGCCTATTGTTTTCCTGACTACTGATTTAATCAATGAATACTTTGGAGAAAAAGGAGTAAAGAAATTGTCCTTAATCACTGCCGGTTTAATCGCCTACTCTTTCCTTGTTTTACTTTTCGCGATCAATATACCAGCCGCAAAAGGAATCAGTCCAGTCAATGATGAGCAGTTTTTTGCCGTTTTTGGACAAAGCATGTGGATCATAGTGGGAAGTATCATTGCGTTCCTAGTTTCTCAATTGATAGATGTAACCGTTTTTTGGTTTTTCAAAAACCGTACAGGAAACAAAAAAATATGGCTCAGAGCCACGGGTTCTACTATCATTTCGCAATTATTCGATTCTTTTATTGTGTTGGGAATTGCTTTTTGGTTGCCCGGCAAAATAAACTTTGACGTTTTTCTAACCTCCGCCTTGACAGGATATACCTTCAAACTTGGAATTGCCATTCTCTTGACTCCTTTAATTTACTTGGGCCACTACATTATAAAAAACTATTTAGCGGCAGAAAAAGAATAATTATGGATAAAAAAACAAGATGTGGTTGGTGCACTTCCAGCGATTTATACAAAAAATACCACGACGAAGAATGGGGCGTTCCAGTATATAAGGACCAAAAATTATTTGAATTTCTAATCTTAGAAACTTTCCAAGCCGGACTAAGTTGGATTACAATCCTAAAAAAGAGAGAAAATTTCCAATTGGCTTTTGATGATTTTGACTATAAAAAAATAGCATTTTATACCGAAAATAAAATTCAGGAATTACTCCTTGATGCAGGAATTATTCGCAATCAGTTAAAAATTCGCGCAGCAGTTTCTAATGCTACTGCCTTTATGAAAGTACAAGAGGAATTTGGCGGTTTTTCAAAATATATTTGGGAATTTACTGGAGGAAAACCCATTCAAAACAACCGACAATCTCTAAAAGAAGTTCCTGCAACCACTCCACTTTCGGATAAAATAAGCAAAGATTTGAAAAAACGCGGATTCAAATTCGTCGGTTCTACAGTAGTTTATGCACTCATGCAAGCCACCGGAATGGTTGATGATCACGTTGCAGATTGCTGGAAAAAACAGTAGTGAGTAATCCGTTTTCGACATTTAAATTATCAAATAAAACTTTAAATCCGAAACTTTAATCAAAAAAACCATTACATTTGTTTCACACTTTAGGGGTGTCTACAACATTGTAGGCTGAGAATTACCCTCTGAACCTGATCTAGTTCATACTAGCGTAGGGAAAAGTAAGATGACTTCCTAGTATATTTATGTACTCTTGTAGCCATTCCTAAAGTATAACTGTATACTAAATTCAAAAGGAATGGAACTCAAAATCAACAATCAAACGAAACAATTTGCAACTGACAGTCTTACTGTTCAGGCACTTCTTGACTTGGAAATTCCCATAAAACAAAACGGAATTGCCGTAGCCATAAACAATAGTATAATTCCAAAATCCGACTGGAATTCCCACATCATACAAGAAACCGATAACATTCTCATCATCTCTGCAACTCAAGGAGGATAACCATTTTAATTTAAAGATTGAAAGATTAAAATATTTATCAAATCCACTCTTCAATCTTTCAATTTTTTAATACTTAAATCTTTCAATAAAAAAAACATGAAATACGAAGAAAAAATATCAACCACTCCTTTTCCTAATTCTACAAAAATTTATGTAGATGGAACCATTCATCCCATAAAAGTAGCGATGCGAGAAATTGCATTGACTGACACTAAAATGTCAAATGGCAGAATAGAAAAAAACCCGCCTGTAACCGTTTATGACACTTCGGGCCCATTTACCGACCCAAATATCGAAATTGACATTCGAAAAGGACTGCCCCGCATTCGTGAACAATGGATTCTGGATCGTAATGATGTCGAAGAATTAAGTGAAACCTCTTCCGAATACGGGAAAAAGCGTTTGAATGACGAAAAACTAAACGAATTGCGTTTCGAATATTTGCACAAACCTAAGCGTGCCAAAAAAGGAGCCAACGTTTCCCAATTGTATTATGCAAAACAAGGAATCATTACTCCAGAAATGGAATACATAGCCATTCGTGAAAACCAACGCTTGGAGTTGATAAACGAACAAACCAAAGCCATGCAACACCAACACGAAGGAAATAGTTGGGGCGCAAACACTCCCTCTCCTTCGGGCCGGGCTGGGGTGGGGAAAATCACCCCTGAATTTGTCCGAAGCGAAGTAGCCAGAGGACGTGCCATTATTCCAAATAACATCAACCACCCAGAAAGTGAGCCTATGATTGTAGGTCGTAACTTCTTAGTGAAAATTAATGCTAACATTGGCAACAGCGCCGTAACCTCAACAATCGAAGAAGAAGTAGAAAAAGCAGTTTGGGCATGCCGCTGGGGAGCTGACACGATTATGGATTTATCAACCGGTAAAAACATTCACGAAACCAGAGAATGGATTATCCGAAATTCTCCTGTGCCAATTGGAACCGTGCCTATTTACCAAGCTTTGGAAAAAGTAAATGGCGTGGCCGAAGATCTCACTTGGGAAGTTTATCGTGATACGCTAATCGAACAAGCGGAACAAGGGGTTTCCTATTTTACCATCCATGCCGGTGTTTTATTGCGCTACATCCATTTGACTGCTGAACGTGTTACCGGTATTGTTTCCCGTGGAGGCTCTATCATGGCAAAATGGTGTTTGTTTCACCATAAAGAAAACTTTCTTTACACCCATTTTGAAGACATTTGCGAAATTATGAAACAATATGATGTAGCGTTTTCATTAGGAGATGGGTTACGTCCCGGTTCTATTGCCGATGCGAATGATGCCGCTCAGTTTGCAGAGCTGGAAACACTTGGCGAACTGACAAAAATCGCCTGGAAACACGATGTTCAGGTATTTATTGAAGGCCCTGGCCACGTACCCATGCACATGATTAAGGAAAACATGGACAAACAATTAGAGCACTGTGATGAAGCTCCTTTTTATACTTTAGGACCATTAACTACTGATATTGCTCCAGGTTATGATCACATCACCTCTGCCATTGGCGCGGCTATGATTGGCTGGTATGGTTGTGCGATGTTATGCTACGTGACACCAAAAGAACACCTTGGTTTACCCAACAAAAAAGACGTTAAAGACGGCGTAATCACGTATAAGATTTCGGCTCATGCTGCTGATTTGGCCAAAGGGCATCCTGGATCGCAATACCGTGACAATGCCTTGAGCAAAGCCCGTTTTGAATTCCGTTGGGAAGACCAATTCAACTTGTCCTTAGATCCCGATACTGCTCGTGAATTTCATGATGAAACATTACCAGCAGATGGTGCCAAAGTAGCTCATTTTTGTTCCATGTGTGGACCAAAATTTTGTTCTATGAAAATTTCACAAGAAATTCGCGATGTAGCTGAAGCCGAAAAAGGCATGAAAGAAAAATCAAAAGAATTTGTAGAAAGCGGCAAAGAAATTTACTTATAAGACTGTAGAAGAAAGAGGAAAGAAAAAAGATTATGATCGTAATCACAAATCCAATTCCTGTAATTAATGAAATCGACACCATTCATTCTCTTTTTGAGAATGGACTGGAGTTGCTTCATATTCGGAAACCTGATTTTTCAGAAACAGAAATGAACGCTTTTTTATCCGAAATAAAATCAGATTTCCGTCAGCAAGTGGTTTTGCACAGTCATCACCAACTGGCTTTAGCATCTGGAATACATCGGATTCATTTTACAGAAAAAGCAAGAATTGAAACATCGGAGAAAAGTTTAAAAAACTGGAAAGAAAGTGGATTTAAACTCTCTACTTCGATTCATCAAATGATTGATTTTGAAGAACTACCTACTGTTTTTGCTTATGCTTTTTTTGGTCCTGTTTTCGAAAGTATTTCAAAACCAAAGTATGCTTCGGATATTGACTTTAAAAAAGCATTGCAACAAAGGAAGAATAACGAAACTTCATTAGTAGCACTTGGTGGAATTACAGCTGATAAAATTAAAACGGCATTAAAATATGGCTTTGATGATGTGGCACTTTTAGGTGCCATTTGGAATAGTAACCATCCAATAGAAAATTTTAAACAATGCAAGAAAACAGACCTTTCGTAGTAACAATTGCAGGCTTTGATCCTTCTGGAGGCGCGGGAGTTTTAGCAGACATCAAGACATTCGAGCAACATCACGTTTATGGTTTTGCCGTCAATACCGGTAACACCATTCAAACCGAAAATCAGTTCTTCGAAATGCACTGGACTGACCAAGCTTTCGTTTTGAGATCATTGGACAAATTGTTTGAAAATTATGCTATCAAAGCCGTAAAAATTGGAATTGTTCCTTCACTGGATTATTTAAAAAAAATTGTTTTTGCTATAAAAAAGCTTTCGCCAAAAACAAAGATCGTTTGGGATACCGTTTTAAAATCTACAACCGAATTCCGTTTTATAACTATAGAAAATCAAGTTGTTTTGATCGAAATATTGAAAAAAATAGATTTGATAACACCCAATTACAATGAAATTTTACAGCTTTCCGCAGCAGAAAAAAAACCTGATTTAATTGCTCACGAGCTGTCAAAACAGTGCGCTGTATTACTAAAAGGTGGTCACAATCCTCTGGCAATTGGTGTTGACTGTTTGTATACCGGAAAGGAAATCTTCATGCTTACGCCAAATAACACTTCGGTTTTCGAGAAACACGGCTCTGGCTGTGTATTATCATCAGCGATTACAGCCAATTTAGCTTTGGGATTAGACCTGAAAACAGCTTGCATCAATGCCAAAAAATATATAGAAACCTATTTACAATCTAATCAAACCAAATTAGGATACCATCATGTATAATAAGCTACACTACATTTCGCAAGGAAATACTGTCGAAGAACAATTGCACAATATTCACAAAGCACTGGACAATGGCTGCCATTGGATACAATTGCGATTCAAAAATCAAAACGCGCTTGAAGTTTTCACTTTGGCGGAAGCCGTAAAAATGTTATGTAAAGAATATTTAGCCACTTTTATCATCAATGACAACGTGCATTTGGTAAAGCAATTGGATGCCGATGGCGTTCATTTGGGTTTAAGTGACATGAAAGTGGAAGAAGCAAGACTAATTTTAGGAAAAACAAAAATTATTGGAGGAACGGCAAATACTTTTGAAGATGTATTCCAAAGAACAGCCGAAAACTGTGATTATATAGGTCTGGGTCCATTTCAATTTACGACAACCAAACAAAATCTAAGTCCCATTTTAGGATTGGAAGGGTATCGATTGATTATCCAACAAATGAAAATAAAAAACATCCAAATTCCCATTTATGCCATTGGAGGAATCAAACTAGAAAACGTAGAAGACCTGATGGAAACTGGAATTCAAGGTATTGCAGTTTCTGGTTTGATCACCCAAAGCAAAAATCCATCTCAACTCATCAATCAACTTAACGACAAATTATATGGTACCATTTAAAATAGGAGACAAGACCTTTCATTCCCGCTTGTTTTTAGGCACAGGAAAATTCGGTTCTAATCAACAGATGGAAGAAGCCATTTTAGCCTCTGGAACCGAGTTAGTAACCGTAGCGCTAAAACGTATCGATTTAGAAACGGAAACCGATGCCATTTTATCCCATCTCAAACATCCGCTGATTAATTTGCTACCCAATACTTCTGGCGCACGAAATGCCAAAGAAGCGGTTTTTGCGGCACAACTAGCACGAGAAGCGTTGGAGACTAATTGGCTTAAACTGGAAATTCATCCCGATCCAAAATATTTGATGCCCGATGCAATCGAAACCTTAAAAGCTACGGAAGCTTTAGCCAAATTAGGGTTTATCGTTTTGCCTTACATCCATGCGGATCCCGTTTTATGTAAACGACTGGAAGACGCAGGAACTTCGGCGGTGATGCCTTTAGGTTCTCCAATTGGTAGCAACAAAGGATTAAAAACGATCGATTTTTTAGAAATAATAATTGAACAGAGCAGAGTTCCCGTGATTATAGATGCCGGAATTGGCGCACCATCCGACGCAGCAAAAGCCATGGAACTTGGAGCTGATGCGGTTTTAGTAAACACAGCAATTGCCGTGGCAAGAAATCCTATATTGATGGCAGAGGCTTTCAGAGAAGCCGTTATTGCAGGTCGAAAAGCCTACGAAGCACAATTAGCACAAAAAGTAAATCATGCAATGGCCTCAAGTCCTTTGACTGCGTTTTTGTATGAGTAATATGTTTTTGGTCTATTTACAAGAAAACTGTTGAAAAAATAGCACGCAGATTTCACTTATTTATACAGCTAAAATTAAAAAAAACGGTTAAAAAAATCTGCGAAAATTTGCAGAATCTGCGTGCCAAAAACCGCATATCCTTTTTGCGAAAAAAAATAAAACAATGAACACATTTAGATCGGTTTTTGACAACTACGATTGGGAAACAATCAAAACAAAAATATACCATACCACTTCGATAGAAGTCGAATCTGCGTTAGGCAAAAACAAACGCAGTCTCGATGATTTTCTGACGTTGATTTCACCAGCTGCCAAACCTTACTTAGAGCAAATGGCACAACTCACACAGGAATCAACCAAAAAAAGATTTGGCAAAACGATTCAAATGTATGCGCCTTTGTATTTAAGCAACGAATGCCAAAACATTTGTACGTATTGTGGGTTTAGTTTAGACAACAAAATCAAACGAAAAACACTGACCGAAAATGAAATTACGCAAGAAATTGAAGTCTTAAAAAAAGCAGGATTTGATCATGTTTTATTAGTTACAGGCGAAGCCAATCAGACCGTAAACATTCATTATTTTCTAAAAGCAATTGCTCAAATAAAAAACGATTTCTCAACCATTTCAGCCGAAGTGCAACCCTTGTCAACAGAAGAATACGAACAATTACATGACGCTGGTATTTATTCAATTTTAGTGTATCAGGAAACCTATCATCGAGATGTGTATAAACAGTATCATACCAAAGGAAAGAAATCCAATTTTGATTTTCGTTTAGAAACACCAGATCGTGTAGGAACTGCTGGTATTCATAAAATAGGATTGGGTGTTTTATTGGGATTAGAAGATTGGCGCACTGACAGTTTTTTTAATGCCTTGCATTTAGATTATTTACAAAAAACATATTGGCAAACTAAATATGCAGTTTCATTTCCCAGATTACGACCCGCAGAAGGAGTGATTGCTCCCAACTTTATCATGGATGATGCTGATTTGACCCAGCTCATTTGTGCCTACCGTTTGTGGAATGAAGATTTAGAAATCTCCCTGTCAACCCGAGAGAACGAGAAATTTCGGGACAATATTATTCCAATTGGAATTACCAGTATGAGTGCCGGTTCTAAAACTAATCCTGGTGGTTATGCAGTTGATCCACAATCTTTGGAACAATTTGAAATCAGTGACGAGCGATCTGCTGCCGAGATTGCAAAAATTATTTCCAGCAAAGGATACGAACCCGTTTGGAAAGATTGGGACAGAAATTTTAGTCAAAAGTCGAAAGTCTAAAAGTTTAGAAATTAACAAAAAAATTAGACAAGAGACAAGAGTCTAAAAATTTAGAAAGCAACATGGGGTCACACCTTAATATTTATTACTAATAGCAACTAACTTTAAAAAAGTTCTCGACTGCGCTCGAATTGACTTGTTTTTAACTTTTGACTTTAAAACTTTCCAACTTTATGACTTTTGACTTTATAACTGTCCAACTTTATAACTTCTCAACTTTATGACTAAAAAAATGAGTATTATTCAAGATTTTTTACGCTATAACCGCCAGATGATGATGCCGGAAATAGGCGATTCCGGACAGGAAAAACTCAGAAAAGCGAAAGTTTTAGTGATCGGCGCAGGGGGACTGGGTTGTCCTGTTTTACACTATATAACAACCGCTGGAGTAGGGACTATTGGTATAGTTGATTTTGACAAAATTGAATTGCACAACTTGCACCGTCAAATTTTATATACGGAGAGGCACGTTGGTCAATTAAAAGCAATCACGGCAAAATCAGTTTTGGAAACTTTAAATCCATTGATAAGTATTATTGCTTTTGAAGAAAAATTAACGGTAGAAAACGCCAAAGAAATCATCATGGATTTTGATGTAATTGTTGACGGCTGTGATAATTTCGAAACCCGCTATCTGATAAATGATACTTGCGTGACATTAGGAAAATCATTGATTTACGGCAGCATCTTAAAATTCGAGGGGCAAGTGGCCGTTTTTAACCATAATGGAAATAAAAATCTTCGGGACTTATTCCCAGAACCTCCAAATCCTAAAGATGTTCCTAATTGTGATTTGAACGGAGTATTGGGTACGCTCCCTGGGATTATTGGCACCATGATGGCGCACGAAACGTTGAAACTTGTTATGGATTTACCGACATTGGAAAATGAATTGGTTCTTTTTAATACGCTGGATTGGAGTTTTAAGAAGCTGGAATTTTAAGAGTTATTTACTCTTTAAAATTTCCATAAAATCTGTTCTGTCGATTTCCCTGCAACCTAAACTTTCAAGATGCGGATTATAAACCTGACAATCCAAAAGTTTGTAATCTTCTTTTTTTAATTGGTTGACCAAAGCTATAAAAGCCATTTTCGACGCATTAGATACTTTCGAGAACATACTTTCACCACAAAAAATACCTCCCAAATCAATTCCATATAAACCACCAACTAAAACCTCATCTTGCCAAACCTCAACCGATTTTGCTATTCCTACTTCATGCAGCTTACAATAGGCTTCAATCATGTCATTGGTAATCCAAGTCCCGTTTTGACCGTCACGTTCTATATTTTGACAATTTGAAATTACATCTCTGAAATTTTGATTGAAAGTAACACTGAAAATATTCCGGTTCAGGATATTTCGCATGCTTTTAGATACAATCAATTCATCGAGAAATAGCACCATTCTGGGATTTGGAGACCACCACATAATAGGTTCTCCCGCTTCAAACCAAGGAAAAATGCCGCTTTGATACGCAAGTCGCAAGCGTTCCGGGGACAAATCACCTCCAATGGCCAAAATTCCATCGCAATTGGCTTGGTCAACAGGAGGGAAAAATAAGGTTGGGGATAAATAATACATTTTTCAATTTCAAAAATCAATACCAATTTCAAAAAATAAAAAAGTCAGAAATTCAAGTAAAACTCAAACTTCTGACTTCTAAATTCTAACTTTTTCATCCCTTAGAAAGGCAAATCGTCTGCTTCTTCTTCGTTTAGGTTTGTTGCTGGTGCAAATGCTTCAGCAGCCGGCATCGGAGGCATTTGAGCAGCAGTGGCTTCTGTGGCTACTCTTTCTACTCTCCATCCTTGAATTGCATTAAAATATTTAGTCACTCCTTGTGGGTCAACCCATTCGCGTCCTCTTAAATTGATCGAAACTTTAACCGCTTCACCTACTTTAAAACTGTTCAATAAATCGCATTTATCTTGTACAAATTCTACTAAAATATGTTGTGGATATTGCTCCTCGGTGGTTACGACCAATTCTCTTTTTAAGAAACTTCCGCTTCCCACATTTTTTGCATCCCCAAGCATTTTAATTTTTCCTGTAACTTCCATCTTCGTTGTTTTTAATGTTATTTATATTATTTTTTTGCCAAAAGTACTTTCCAAGCCGATAAGACATCATTCTCATTCAGGTATTTTTTTGCCTCCAAGTGTACTTTTTGCTGGTCATCAGCACTTAAAACTCCTTTTACAGCAAAATTCTGTTTTACAAATATACTAACTTCTTCCATTGTGGGCAAGGCTTCTATATTCCCTAACATCCCTAAATCATTTCCGTTAAAAACCGAACTTTCTTTAACAAAATTTGGAATGGCATCCACTCCAATTCCTAAAGTAGACAAGGGTTTTGGCACTTCAAAAAGCCCTTGGTTTGATCTGGAATACCAATTGCTGCCTAACCTGGAAACCAAGTCAATTTTATATTGATCAATCGCACCATTTTCGTCTAAAACAGACTCGTCAATATGAATGCGAACAACTTCACACAGTACTAAATTCCCCGCACCTCCTTCTGTTCCCAGCGGAATAATCTGAGTGACTTTGCATTCAAATTGAACCGGTGATTCTTTTACTCGAAAGGGTTTCACCACCTCTGAAGCAATGGGAGTCAAGCCTGATTTTAAAAACTCATCCACACCATGAGCATACTCTGTACTGGCCAGCGAAATCTGTTGTGCCATGTCATAATTCACCACATTAATGACTACTTCCCGAGTTGCTTCAGCATTGATCAACGTGTGTTTTATCGAATTATCACGAACGCGCCTTGCTGGTGAAAAAATAAGGATTGGAGGATTGGCGCTGAACACATTAAAAAAACTAAAAGGCGATACATTAGCATTACCTTCCGCATCCATAGTACTGGCAAAAGCAATAGGTCTAGGTCCAACTGAACTTTGCAAATAGCCTTGTAATTTTGCCGTTTCGATACTTTTAGGATCAATCGTAATCATATTTTTTACTTTATAGCTGTACTCTACAAAAGTAAACAAATCGGATCAGTTTATGAAAGAGTATATCCAATTAGAATAAAATTACATCTGAATTTACTCTAAAAAAAAATCTTTCTTTAAAACTAAAATACCACAGCGTTTATTTCGTTATATTTATAATTCAAATTTTCATTTATGCAGTTTTCTGAAAGAAGAAATACAACCCGTTGGATTATAATTTCTGCCTCTTTTTTAATCATTTCACTGATTCTTTGGAACACATACACTTTTTTTCAAATCTTCAAAAACGAAGAACGATTAAAAATGAATCTTTGGGCACAAGCCCAAAAAACACTCATTAATGCCAATGAAAATACAGATGTTGATCTTCCGCTGCAAATTTTCAGTGACAACACTTCAATTCCTATTATACTGACAGAGAATGACAGCATCATAAACACCGTAAATATTGACGACGCTATTGTAAAAAATAATTCAAAGGCAGTCGCATTCTTGCAGAACTTAAAAAACGAAAACGTGCCCATAGTCATTGAGTATGTCCCTGGGAAATTTCAAAAATTATATTACGGCAACTCGGCTTTACTGAATAAATTGAAATATTATCCCGTTGCTTTAGTGCTGATCATAGTGCTTTTTGGCGGTTTAGTTTATAATTTTTATAGAAGCACCAAAATGGCAACACAAAACAAACTTTGGGCAGGAATGGCTAAAGAAACTGCTCACCAGATAGGAACGCCGCTCTCGTCACTGATAGGCTGGGTTGAACTCCTGAAATCTGAAAACATGGATGAAAGTACTACTTTCGAAATTGAAAAAGATATTGAGCGTTTGCAAACCATAACCGATCGTTTCTCGAAAATAGGATCGGAACCCAAATTAGAAAACAAAGATATTGTAGCCGAAACACAACAATCTTACGACTATTTGCAATCCCGATTCTCCAAACAAATTGAGTTTTCGTTCCAAGCGCCAAAAACTCCTATTATGGTATCTCTTAATCCTACGCTGCACAGTTGGGCCATCGAGAATTTAGTAAAAAACGCCATCGATGCAATGAAAGGAAAAGGAAAATTAGCTTTAGAAATTGAACAAGAAGGGGATTATGTAAAAATAAATGTTTCTGATACTGGCGGCGGAATTCACAAACAACAATTTAAAACCATTTTCGAACCTGGATTTACCACTAAAAAACGCGGATGGGGATTGGGACTTTCACTAACCAAAAGAATCGTGGAAGAATACCACAAAGGAACCATCAAAGTACTGAACTCCGAAATTGGAAAAGGAACCACTATGCAGGTGAGTTTTAAAAAAAACAACCTAGCGTAACGGAACTCCAAACTATGTAACTTTAGAAAACATTGTTTTTCTGACTATTTTGGACTTACTCAAATAATTTTTAACAAACAATGCGTGCTCTTCGGCTTGCGCCAAAGAGGCTCCAATTGATTTTTTAATCGATGTGACATTAGAAACGTTTTGATTACCAACGGAACCCACGATATACATATCGTTTTGACACTTTACCAGTTTCATTCTCGGAATTTCAATCATACGGCTAATTTCAGTATCTGAAAAAGAAGGCTTAAACTTATTGTTTCGATAGTGTATAAAATCATTCAACAATACAACCGCTTTTTGTCAATTTCAGCTGCTGTCCAAGCATGAGCCAAGTCACTTACTTTTCCGTTTTGTTTGGTATATCCTTCAATGATATAGGATTGGATTCCTATCTTTTGCACAAGCGCATTAAAAACCGTTGCATAATGAATGCAAACCCCTTTTTTAGTTTTTAATGTCTTCGTGATTTTCTCAGCTCCCGTTTCATGGGAATTTACGGCATACCTATTCGCAACATCATAGCTGATGTTAGATGCGGTCCAATAGAAATCAGCTCTTATTTTATCGGTTTCTGTTTTAAAATTAGCATTGATATAATTGGCAATAGCTTCAGTAGATGTAGTTGAATTAGCTGGAATAGCTGCCGTTTTAGCATCAACCAATAGATATCCGGGATTGACCTGTCCAACACTCATAAAGGAGAAAAAGAAGGTAAGCAACAAAAATATATTTTTCATAGTCTCGAATGTAAGTAATAACCATGGTATAATGTCGTATTTTAAAATCAGGATAAAATTATTTAACAATCTGATTTAAAGCTATTTTACTTAAAGTTAATTCTTTTGACTTTACGACTTTTAAACTTTCGACTTACTTAAGTTCTCTAAAATAGAAAAGGGAATCGGTTTTCACCTATTCCCTTTTAAACTAAAATCATACCAATTTGTTTTATTTGTGCAAATTTACAAATTGGTTTTAATACTTTCTGCCAACGCTTCAAATTCATTTTTGGACAGCGATACTTTATTTTGAAAACGCATTTCATCCATTTCATTCAATGGAATCAAGTGAACGTGCGCATGAGGAACTTCAAGTCCTACAACTGCCATTCCGATTCGTTTACACGGAACCGTTTTTTCAAGCGCAACTGCGATTTTTTTAGAAAACTGCATCAGTCCAATATATAAATTATCTTCCATCTCAAAAATCTTATCAATTTCTTGTTTCGGAATACAAAGTGTGTGTCCTTTTGCATTTGGATTTACATCCAAAAAAGCCAAGAAATTTACATCTTCAGCAATCTTGTAGCACGGAATTTCTCCGTTTATAATTTTGGTAAATATACTTGACATTGTGAAATTGGTTAATTGTTGAATCGATTAATCGGTTAACCGAATAAACCTTTAATTAGTCGCGAGATATTTCTAAAATTTCGAATTTCAACACACCGTTTGGAACCGTGATCTCAGCAAATTCTCCAACTGATTTTCCTAACAAACCTTTTCCAATAGGTGAGGTTACCGAGATTTTACCTGTTTTTAAATCGGCTTCACTTTCGGCAACTAATGTATAAGTCATTTCCATTCCGTTCGTTTGGTTTTTGATTTTTACATTGGATAATACCAATACTTTAGAAACATCCAGATGGGTTTCATCAATCAATCTGGCGTTAGAATGTATTTCTTCCATTTTGGCAATACGCATTTCCAGCATCCCTTGTGCTTCTTTTGCGGCATCGTATTCTGCATTCTCAGAAAGATCACCTTTATCTCGTGCTTCAGCTATATCAGCCGATGCTTTTGGGCGCATTACGCTTTTTAAATAATCTAATTCTTCTCTTAATTTTTTTAAGCCTTCTGCTGTGTAATACGATACTGTACTCATAAATTCTTCATTTATATAAATAGAAAAAATCCCATCAGGACGGGATTTCTTTCCACAAAGATATTATTATTTTTTTTTCGTCGATAAATATATGTTAATCATATATAATTCAAAGTTAAATAAATTAAATTTGTTTCACTAATACTTCGACACTATTTTAAAATGAAAAAAATTCTGCTGCTCTTCGTTGTTATTCCTTTATTTTTTTCGTGTAGTGATTCTGGTTTTGACAACACCAATCCATTTGTGCCTAATTATACTTTCGCCGTAGACCTGAACCTGAATTTGCCGGAATACTCTAATCTTAAATTCGTTAGTAATGCGGTTTATGTATGCGGAATAGGCGCTCGAGGTGTTATTGTTTTCAATACAGGCAGTGGTTACAATGCTTTTGATGCCGCTTGTCCCAATCAAGCGATGAGTTCTTGTTCTACCATGACCATAAATGGGATAAATGCCGTTTGCGGATGCGACGGTAAAGAATACAGTTTATTTACCGGACAAGGAACTTTACAATATCCTATGAAGCAGTATCGCGTTCAAGTCAATGGAAATGTGCTTCGGGTTTATAATTAATTACAAATGCGAATCAAGGGTTAAAATATTAAGTTTATAAAGGCAGCTGCTATCTTGCCAAACAGCTGCCCTAATAATCTTTTTGTGGATCTAACTTTGCATGCTCTTTGAATATTGGTTTTTTCAATCAACCAATTAAAAAGGGATTCAATAGGTTGTCTAATTCTTGATACTGCTGTTGAATACAAGTCGTTTGAAACTTTATCTCTATTTCTAATTTCTTGAGATTCTTTTTTTACTGCTTTAACGGGTGTGAACATTACAGCGTTTTTTTCTTTTTCAAAATCAGATAAAAATTCTTTGTTTTGATAAATTTTATCTCCAAAAGAACATCTATCTTCTTAACCCTTGATTCGCATTTCTAATAAAACAATATCAAAGTCGGTTCGAATAGTCACTTTTCCTTTTGAAACTTTGGCTTCTTTTCCGGAATAGGCATCTCTTACTCTAGATCCATCTTCAAAAATAGGGGCTACAATAATTTCTTTTTTGCCAGTAGAGAGATCCAGACCAACCACTATTTTGTCTGTGAAAGTTCCTTTAGTGTATGTTCTTGAAAATGTGTAGGGCGTGTCCGAAATCATGGTGTGAATTCCAGCTCCCACAGCAGGATGGTTCTTTCTGAACTTTCCTAATTTTCTCCAGTGTGTCAGTATTTTTTTAGTTTCAGGATTGGATTTTATGTCTTTCCAGTTCATAAAGGAGCGTAAGGTAGCATCGCCGTTTGTACCTTCAATTACTAAGGGACGTGCACTCTCATCACCATAATATACTTGAGAAAGTCCCGGACTCAACAATAATTTTGTACCGGCTTCGATGCTTTTGGTGCGTTTTGCATCAAATGGAGCGCCGTCATCATGTGAGGATAAATAGTTTAAAACACTGTATCCTTTTAAATCGGTGTTGAGCTTGTCCGAGTATTTTGAGAATATGAATTCATAGTCTTTTTGGGCGTCCCATTTGAACTCAAAATTGATCATATTGTTGAAACCATTTTTAAAATAGTTTATTTTTTTATCTCCAAAATCAAAATCTTGTCCGCCGCTGATACCATAATTATAGACTTCGGCAATGGTGTAAAAGGAGTTGTTATCCAGTACTTTTGTAGGGTTTTTTTTCTTCCAAGTCTCAAATGAATAGTCACATTGCGTTTTGAAATCTGCCCAGACGGTTTCGTCTGTATGTTTTACGGTATCTCCTCTGTAGCCGTCTATCCCATAATCAGCAACGTAGTCTGTCAGCCATTTTATGATGTAATATTTTGGAGTTTTAGGATAGCCTGTCCGAGAAAAAAAAGCATCTAACTCATTCATTTCCTGTTCGTATCGACCTTCTTTTTTCCATTTTTCGACAAGAAAAGGAGGTAAGTCTACATTCTGGGTGCTTTCAGTTCTGATGTCTGGAAGATTGGCCACCAAAGTGCAGGTTGTTGTATTTTGATAATTTTTATAATCACAAACCGGATTGGTACGAACCCAGTAATTTGGCCAAACAGTATCTATTTCAGTCACAGGACCGGTGTGATTAATGACGCCGTCAAGAATGATTCTGATTCCTCGTGCATGCGCTTTTTTTACTAATTCAGCTAACTCTTTTTTAGTTCCAAAATTGGGATCTAATGCCGTCCAATCTTTGGCCCAATAGCCATGATAGCCATAACTCAATCCAGTGCCCTCATCTACAGCGTCATGAATTTGTTCCACTACAGGAGTAAACCAAATGGCATTTATCCCTAGTTTGTCAAAATAACCTTCTTCAATTTTTTTAGTAATTCCTTTGATATCTCCTCCTTCAAAACCACGAAGTTTTCCTGTAGTTTTAGTTCTGTTTAAAGTAATGTCATTGGAACGATCACCATTATTAAAGCGATCTGTCATAAGGAAATAGACATTAGCACCTTCCCAGACAAAAGGAGTTTTTTTTGTCTTTTTTATTGGAGTGTTGTTTTCCGTAACAGGTTTGGTACCGGAACAACTCACGCAAAAAGCGAGCACGGATAGAATTAATAGTAAAGATTTTTTTTTCATTTTTTTTTAAATTGAATAATTATTTTTTTGCTGGAGCTTCTTTTTCAAGGAGCAGCAGTCAGTATCTGGTATTTTTTTCAGTAGTTCTCCGGATTCTTGTATTTTAGAGTGTGAATTACTTCAGTTCTAAAATCAAAACAGATTTAGGTTCGATTATAATTTCGTTCGTCACGTCAAAGGTGAGTTCAGAAATGACATCTTTTCCAGTTTTAAAGTCTTTGATATTTTCTTTGAAACGATGTGTGTTTACCGTCTTGGTTTCGTTGCTGTTGTTCATTAAAACCATTACCGTTTCATTTGCATTGTATCTAAAATAAGCATAGATATTATTTTCCGGAATATAATGGGTTGTTTTTCCAAAATGAACCACTGCTTTTGTTTTTCTCCATTGGAACAATTTGGCGGTAAAATCAAAATAGTGGTTTTGCTCCGGAGTTCGTCCTTCCTTCGTAAAAGCATTGTTTTTATCGCCTTCCCAACCGCCTGGAAAATCAAGACGAATAGCTGCATCACCTTTGTTTTTATCACCGGCCATGCCTATTTCGCTTCCGTAATACAATTGTGGAATCCCGCGAACGGTAGCCATCAAAGTCATTGCCATTTTGTATTTTCTGATATCGTTCCCATAGGTTTGATTGATGCGATTGGTATCATGATTTTCTGCAAATAGTAACATATTATTGACATTAGGATACAGAAAATCATTGGTAAAATTGTCATAGAGTTTTACCATTCCTTTGTCCCAAGAGCCGTCATCTTCATTGAAAACTTTAGTGACTGCTTCATATAATGTAAAATCCATTACACTTGGCAGATATGAATTGTAATTTTGTATTGCTGCAATTTTACTGTCTTTTTGCCAATACGCCATTTGCGCTTGACTTTGCATCCAGACTTCGCCTACAATATTAAAATTGGGGTATTCATCGGTTATGGATTTGGTCCATTTTGCAATTCCTTTTGGATCAGAATAATTGTAGGTGTCGACTCTGAAGCCATCTAAATCAGCATATTCTATCCACCAAATGGCATTTTGAATCAAGTATTTTAAAGTCAACGGATTCTTCAAATTTAAATCGGGCATCGATGGGACAAACCAACCGTCCAGCGTGATTTTTTTATCAATTTCAGAGGCATTGGTGTCGTGAATAACTGTTCTTTTATGATTTGTTTGGGTGTAGGTGTCAAATTGATTGATCCATTCTTTTGTGGGTAAATCCATGATCATCCAATGTTCAATTCCCCAGTGATTCGTCACGTAATCCATCACCAGTTTCAGGTCTTTTTTGTGCATTTCAGCAGCCAATCGAACATAATCTTCATTGGTTCCGTAACGGGGATCTATTTTATACACATCAGATTGTCCGTAGGTGTGATACGAAAAAGCAGCGTCATTATCCTCGCACAGTGGTGTACTCCAAATTGTTGTTGCACCTAGTTCTGCTATGTAATCCAGATTTTTTATAATCCCTTCAATATCGCCACCGTGTCTTCCTCCGGGTAATTCTCTATTGTATTTTTCTTGGGTTGAATTTTCACTATCGTTGTTTCTGTTTCCGTTGGCAAAGCGATCTGGCATCAACAAATACATCATATCCGAAGCGTCAAAGCTTTTGCGTTGTGCTGAGTTTTCTCTTCTTTTCTTAAGGCTGTATTTTTGTGTAAAGGTTTCTTTACTTTTGTTTTTAAAGGTAAAAATCAGATCTGATGCCACCACTTTTTTTGTGTCAATGGTAACAAATAGGTAGTTGGGATTTTCCGTTCTTTTTACGTCGGTTATTTTTATGCCATCAGAAACCGTTACTTGGTTTTGAGCAATGCCTTTGCCATAAAAAAGAATTTGCAGCTCTGGATTCTGCATTCCTGCATACCAAAAAGGCGGTTCCACTTTGTCGATTTGCGCATGTACAGTTATTGACATAAAAAAAAGGAATAAAGTTATTTTTTTTAGAAAGCTTCTGTTTAAGAACGGAAATTGATCTGTTTTCTTCATTGTATGTATTTTTTAGTGCTATTTAATGTTGTGTTGGCTTCAAATAAAACGGATTCATGTTTGAAAAGAACTATTTTCAGCATTTTAGAGGCCATTCTTTTTTTATTTAAGAGTAGTTTTCAATCGAACAATCCCAATAGATATTGGGATTGTCAGTAAGCCTAGCAAGGCTTGGGTTCAAATGATAGAATTAACTACAAGTTCTAGCAAATGTTAGTTTACGGAGACTAAATTTTCAGTAGTGACCACAAGAGTCTTGCCATTTACCACAATTTCCAATTCTTTATCTCCAAGAATTGTAAATAAAGTCTCTTTATGATCGATCGCTACTTTCAGAATTTGATTTCTAAAGTTGATTTTAAACGAATAGCCTTTCCATTGTTTTGGGATTTTTGGAGAAAAATGAAGCGTATCATCTTTAACTCTCATTCCGCCAAAACCTTCTACGATACTCATCCAGGTTCCGGCCATTGAGGTTATATGGCACCCTTCTTCGACCTCTTTATTGTAATCATCAAGATCCAGACGTGACGTTCTCAAATAGAACGAGTACGCCATGTCCATTTTGTCTAATAAAGCGGCTTGAATCGAGTGTACGCAGGGCGAAAGGGAGCTCTCATGAACCGTTAAGGATTCATAAAATTCAAAATTGTTTTTCAGTTCTTCTTTCGAAAAATGATCTTCAAAGAAATAAAAACACTGTAAAACATCGGCTTGTTTGATGTATGGCGAACGCAAAATTCTATCCCAAGACCATTTCTGATTGATGGGTCTTTGGCTTTTATCCAAATCAACTACACGAACCAATTCTTTGTCCAAGAAACCGTCTTGTTGCAAGTACACATTATGTTCTTCCGAAAAAGGGAAGTACATATTGTCCGAAATTTTTTTCCAAGACTGTAATTCGGAATCGGAGATTTTTACCTTTTCTGTAATTCTTTTGTGATCCGAAGGATATTCCAGCGATACTTTCTGAATTTGTTCGTAGGTATATTCCAGACACCATTTTGCAATATAATTGGTGTAAAAATTATTGTTTACGTTGTTCTCATATTCGTTTGGACCCGTAACGCCAAGAATTACATATTGGTTTAAATTAGTCGAAAAATTCGCTCTTTGATGCCAGAAACGAGCAATTCCTATTAATACTTCTAGTCCTTTTTCAGGAATATAACTGTAATCGCCAGTGTATCTGTAAAAGTTATAAATGGCATAAGCGATAGCTCCGTTTCTATGAATTTCTTCAAAAGTAATTTCCCATTCGTTATGACATTCCTCGCCGTTCATCGTCACCATTGGATACAAAGCTGCTCCGTTAGTAAATCCTAATTTAGTAGCGTTTTCAATGGCTTTATCCAATTGATTGTAACGGTACGTCAATAAATTCCGAGCCACTTCCTGATCTTTGGTCGCCATGTAAAACGGAATGCAGTACGCTTCCGTATCCCAATAGGTAGAACCTCCGTATTTCTCTCCGGTGAAACCTTTTGGACCAATATTCAATCGGGAATCTTTGCCTAAATAGGTTTGGTTTAATTGGAAAATATTGAAACGAATTCCTTGTTGTGCTTTGACATCGCCATCAATTGTAATGTCTGACATTTCCCAAATTTTTGCCCAAGCATCAATCTGGTCCTGCAACATTTGGTCATAGCCTACTGCTAAAGCGGATTGAATCACTTTTTCGGCAGCAGTAATGGTATTTTCATGGTTTAAGGAAACCGTATACCCGCCAATTTTTTGGATCGATGATTTTTGACCCTGTCCCACAATTACATCATAACTAAACTGAATTTTATCAGCAGTTGCATCAATATTAGAAGGAGAAATTCCCATTTTTTCACCACTAGTAAAAATGCTATTTTGCATGAAAGTGGTTACTTTGAAATGTGTTTTGAAGGTTTGTGCCGTTACAAAAGCTTCATTTCCTGATTTTTTTACATCAAGCGGTTCCCAGAATTTTTCTTCCCAGTTCGCATCTTCATTGGTTACACCAGCATCAATGTAAGGTTTGTAAACGATTTTTGAATCTTTGTTCAAAGGGGTAATTTCATAATTGATAACCCCAACTTCATCCAACACGATTGAAAGAAAACGACGAATACTAACTGCGATTTCGGTTCCGTTTTTTAAAGTGGCTTCAAAAGAGCGGTGGTACCAACCTTCTTTCATGTTCAGCTCCCGACGAAAGTTTTTGACTTCAGCACAGGTATTCAAATCTAATTTTTCTCCATTGATTTCAATATCAATTCCAATCCAGTTTGGTGCATTCAAAACTTTAGCAAAGTATTCTGGATACCCGTTTTTCCACCAGCCCACTTTGGTTTTATCCGGATAATAAATTCCCGCAATATAACTTCCCTGAAATGTTTCACCAGTATAATTTTCTTCAAAATTAGCCCGTTGTCCCATAGCACCGTTGCCAATGCTGAACAAACTTTCAGATGATTTTACACACTCGGCATCAAATCCTTCTTCTATGATAGACCAATTGTCTGGTTTTATATAATCTTGATTCATTTTTTATAATTTAAAAATTCAAAGATTAAAAATTATTGTGATGCACAAATAATATTATCCTTTTTACTTTTTTGAATTTGTTTCGTTATTTGTTAATTAATTCTTCTATGAATTGGGTATCGATAGCTGTAAAATCGTTGAAGATGTATTTTGCTTCGTGCAAAGTAGTTGCTTCCCCAATTCCTATGCTGGTCATATTACCAATATTCGCCGCTTGAACTCCTGCGACTGAATCTTCAAAAACAATTGAATCTTCTGGTTTTATTTTTAATAATTTTGCGGCCATTAAGAATACTTCCGGATCGGGTTTCGCATTGGTCACATCATTTCCGTCTACAACAGCGTCAAAATAAGAGAGTAGTCCTGTTTTTTCCAGAATGGGTCTGGCGTTTTTACTGGCTGAACCCAATGCGATGGGTTGGTCGTTTTGTTTTAAAAATTTTAAAATTTCAAAAACTCCCGGAAGAATCTCACTTTCATTCATATCCACTAAATAAGATAAGTATTCCTCGTTTTTTTGGACTAACCATTGGTCTTTGTCTTCTTGTGAGGCGGTTACTTTTCCTAGGTCTAATATAATATCCAAAGAGCGCACCCGGCTGACTCCTTTTAGTAATTCGTTGTGTTCCAGTGTAAATTCGATATTTAATTCATTTGCAATTTTTTGCCACGCTAAATAATGGTATTTAGCCGTGTCTACAATCACTCCGTCTAGGTCGAATATAAATGCTTTTGTATTCATTGATTATTGTTTTATTAGGTCATCAACATCTTGTACTTTAACTACTAAAATAGCAGCAATCAAAAAGCTGACACCACTAGTGACTAATGCAAATATGGCATTGTCATGGTATACATATTTAACTAATGGTCCGCCAATTAAGGCATTGATAATTTGGGGAATAACGACAAAGAAGTTGAAAATACCCATGTAAACTCCCATTTTCATTGGGGAGATTGATCCGGCTAATATGGCATACGGCATAGATAGAATACTAGCCCAAGCGATACCCACTGCAACCATAGAAAGAATAAGCCAGTTTTCGTTAGGGACAAAATAGATCGAAATTAATCCAAGGCCACCAATAATAAGGGATAGGGAATGGGTTAATTTTCTTCCGATCTTTTTTGCGATATAAGGCAACGCAAAAGCATAGAAAGCAGAAACCAAATTGTAAATACCAAACAACACGCCAACCCAGTCTCCTGCATTTTGATACGCCTCACTTTTGCTGTCCGAAATAGGTAAACCATAAATATGATGGGCTATGGCCGGAGTGGTAAAAACCCACATTCCAAACAAACCAAACCAAGAGAAAAATTGTACCCAACTCAATTGCCGCATCGTGGTAGGCATTTTTCTGAAATCATCAAAAATGTCCAGTACGCTGGATTCTTTAGCATTGGCATCAGCCACTTTGGTTTTCTGATGCGCCATTTCGTCTTCAAATTGGGCTAGCTCTTCCGGAGAATATTCTTTGGTAGAAAAAATGGAAACCAGGATAGAACCTATAAGTATAACAGCTCCAATTACAAAAGATAAAATCAAATGCATGGGAACACCGCCATCCTCATCTCTATTGGAAACGCCAAACCAATTCGTCAAAACATAAGGCAGCCAAGAACCAATCACGGCACCGAAACCAATTAAGGCGGTTTGTACGCTAAATCCAAGTGTTCTTTGATCCGTTCTTAAATTGTCGCCTACTAAAGCCCTGAAAGGTTCCATAGCAATATTGAAAGAGGCATCCATAATCATCAACATTCCGGCACCTACCCATAAGGCAGGCAAAAGAGCAATGAAAATTTCGGCTTGCGGCATTAATATTAAACCAATGGAGGCTAACAAAGCACCCACTAAAAAGAATGGTTTTCGTCTTCCAAATTTCCCCCACGTTTTATCACTGTAATGGCCTATGATGGGCTGTACAATAAGTCCCATCAAAGGGGCAATGATCCAAAACCAGGATAGTTCGTGCACATCAGCACCAAAAATCTGAAGAATTCTGCTGGCATTAGCATTTTGCAGTGCAAAACCCATCTGTATTCCCAGAAATCCGAAACTCATGTTCCAAATTTGCCAGAAACTTAATCTACGCTTTTCCATTATCGTAATTTATAAATTAATACGATAAGCGATATGCTTATCAAAACTTGTCTTATTTTCGAAGTAAAAGTGAGGCTTTGATGGGGTAAATATAAAAATATATTTTAAACTTTTGTTTTTCAGATACAAATAAAAAGAAACATTTTTCACTACAAGGTTGTAGTACTGAATATAATACAGCTGTTTTAAAAATTAGTCACAGTTTTCAGTCGCAGTTTTATGAAGGCAACTGAAAACGTATAATATCTAATGTGTAGATTCTCTTTCTATCAGATGCGTTTCAATTACTTCAGTTTTGTAATTTTCATCTTCTTCATCTTCCTCAGATTCGAGTCTTTCAATCAGCATTTTTGCCGCTTTATTTCCCATTTTGATACCATTCTGACTTACAGTAGTAATAGTAGGTGTAGAATATTTAGAAATGATACCATCTGTAAAGGCAATAACGGCTAAGTCTTTAGGGACATTTAATCCTATTTTATTGGCGGTTTTAATTATCGTTACTGCAAAAAGTTCGTTTACAGCAAAGACGGCATCAATGGCTTTGTCTTCTAATAGTTTTCCAATAGTGATTTCGCAGGTATCAACATCTTCAATTTTGATAATAAGATTTTCATTGAAGGGGATGTCATTGTCCAGTAATGCTTTGATATAACCATCTGTGCGAAGTTTACCCACACTCACATAATCAACAGTGGTAACTAAGGCGATTTTTTTCCGTCCTTTATCAATCAAGCTCTGAACGGCTTCATAGGCTGCAGATTGATCGTCTATAATGACTTTATCGCAAAAGATATCGTTCGTAACTCTGTCAAACATGACTACAGGCATTCCCTGATTGATGACTTCTGTAATGTGGTGAAAATCGCCTTTGAATTGGGTTTCTTTAGACAGTGACATAATGAATCCGTCAATACTGCCGTTAGCGAGCATTTCCATATTCAGGACTTCTTTATCAAAGGAATCGTCTGAGAGGCAAATGAGTACGCTATATCCGTTTTCATTGGCCACTTGTTCAATTCCATTGATGACCGTGGAGAAGAAATGATGCACAATTTCCGGGATGATAATTCCAATGGTTTTTGTTTTTCTGTTTTTTAGGCTCAGCGCAATATTATTGGGTTTGTAATTGTAAAATTTGGCGAAAGCTTGTACTTTAAGTCTGGTTTCCTCGCCTATTTCTGGACTGTTCCGTAATGACTTAGAAACGGTAGAAATAGAAACGTCTAATTCTTTGGCAATTTGTTTAAGCGTTATTTTCCTTTTCATGTGGAGAGGGAGTAAAATTTTATTTCGTAATAAAGATAAAATTTAATTTTACAAATGGTAATTAAACGGGTTAAAATTTAAATAAAACAAAAAGTTTTCAACACTATTACGTTTTCGTAACCCAATTAAAAAGGGCTCTTGTCGGGCGTGCAAAAATTTACATAAATTTAACATTCGAAGTAATAGTTACGCTTGAAAATTCAAGGAAAATTCAATTAAATTAAAGAAAATGTATGAAAACAATTTATAAAAAGTTGTTGATTTTAGTACTGCTGCTCCCTTTTAGTGTTCTGGCTCAGAATATTGTTGGCGGAACCGTTCTTGATAAAGTGTCAGGACAGCCAATTCCAGGGGTAAACATAAATGTACAGGGTACAAATAATGGTGTTTCTACTGATTTTGATGGTAAATATCAGTTGTCTAATGTAAAAAGAGGGGATAAAATTGTGTTCTCTTATATTGGTTACACCAATACGGTCGTGACTTATGTTGCTCAAAATTCATTAAACGTGTCTTTAGAAGAAGATGCCAATCAATTAAAAGAAGTGGTGATCCAAGTGGGTTACGGGACTGTTAAGAAAAAAGATGCTACAGGAGCGGTAACCGTGCTGACTTCCAAAGATTTTAATAAAGGACCTGTTACTTCTGCAGATCAAATGATAACAGGGAAAGTAGCTGGTTTGCAGGTTATTAATGGAGGAGGTTCTCCAGGTGAAGGTGCAACTATCAGAATTAGAAGTGGCTCTTCACTATCTGCTAATAACGATCCGTTGTATGTTATTGATGGTGTGCCGGTTGCTGCTGGTGGCGTAGAAGGAAGTAGAAATCCTTTGAGTACTATTAATCAAAATAATATTGAATCGATTACGGTTTTGAAAGATGCTTCGGCAACTGCTATCTACGGATCTCGTGCTTCGAATGGGGTAATTATAATTACTACCAAAAAAGGTAAAGCAGGGGAAATGCAAATTAATTATAATGCAAACTTCCAGGTTTCTGAAATCACGAATAAAGTAGATGCTTTATCAAGTACACAATTCAGAGATTTTGTAACGGCTAACGGAAATGCTGCTCAAATCGCGTTGATGGGTGCTGCTGATACAGATTGGCAGGATGAAATATTCAGAACAGCTATTGGTACAGATCATAATATTGCCCTAAGCGGTGGTTCTGATAATATAGTGTACAGAGCCTCTGTGGGATATGCTAATTTGAATGGTATCTTAAAAAGAGATAACATGGAGCGTACTACAATGTCTGCTGGTATAACCGGAAACTTCTTTGACGATCATTTAAAGATAGAATTGAATAATAATACGTCTCTGATTAATAGTAATTATAGTAATCGTGGTGCTATTGGTTCAGCCATTCGTTTTGATCCAACACAAGCGGTAAGAAATCCTGACGGAACCTTTTTTCAATGGTATACGTCTCCAACTGAAATCAACCAATTGGCAGGCAGAAACCCATTGTCTCAAATCGAACAACAAAACAGTTTTGGAACAGCGTACAGAAGCATTGGAAATATTCAAACCGAATATAAAATGCATTTTTTACCAGAATTAAAAGCAGTAGCTAATTTTGGATACGATCAATTAACAGGACGTTCATTTGGTAATACAGAAGCTAATTTTTTGAATGGACTTTCCGGTTCCGGTTTCAAGAATACGTATGAAAAAACCCAATCACGGTTCAATAAATTGATGGATTTGTACTTAAATTACAACAAAAAAGTAGAATCGATCAATACCGTTTTTGATGTTACTGGAGGGTATTCCTACCAAGATTTCAGAGAGACTTTTTACTCTTCCAATTTTAATTTTCAGAGTAATAACACTACGGTAGATCCTAATTTCCCGTCCCGTATCAACTTGCAGTCTTTCTTTGCAAGAACAAATATTAATATCGCCGATAAGTATTTAGTGACTTTGTCCTATAGACGTGATGGTACTTCAAGATTTACAGAATCAAATCGTTGGGCTAATTTCCCTGCTGTTGCTTTGGCTTGGAAACTGAACGAAGAAAACTTTTTGAAAGACGTAAGTAGTATTTCTACCTTAAAAATCCGTGGGGGTTGGGGTATTACCGGACAACAGGATATTGGAATAAGTTATCCATCTATTCCGTTGTATTTAGCCTCTAATACTGCTGCTCAATACCCGTTTGGAAGTCAGTTTTACACCACTTACAGACCACAGCCGTACAACAGTAATTTGAAATGGGAACAAACCACCACTGTGAATGCAGGGTTGGATTTTGGATTTTTGAACAATAGAATCAATGGTAGTGTTGATTTGTACAAAAGAACAACAGAAGATTTATTATTGTACACACAAAATCCATCTTTCTTCGGGTTTTCAAATTTTGACAATTATAACGTAGGAACAATTGAAAATAGGGGTATTGAGATTGCTGCAGAAGTAATCCCATTTCGTTCTGATGATTTTGAATGGAGAATTGGCGGAAACGTAACCTTTCAAGAGTCTAAAATCACTAAGCTGACTACTACACTTCCTAATACGCCAGGAATTAATGTTGGAGGCTATGAAGGTGCTACCGGAAATTTTATTCAAAATCACCAAGTGGGTTATGCACCAAGTTCTTTTTACGTGTATGAGCAAGCGTATGGTGTAAACGGAAAACCTTTAGATGGGGTGTATGTTGACAGAAATCAAGATGGAATAATATCAGAGTTGGATAAATACCGTTTTCATAAACCGGCAGCAGATGTTTTTTACGGGTTTAACACTAGTGTGACCTACAAAAATTTTGACATGGGAATGAACTGGAGAGGATCATGGGGTAATTACAATTACAACAATGTGGATTCCAGTAAAGGATCTTTCAATAATATTTTGATCAGAAACACAGATTTGTCAAACGGAGTTGAAAATGTTTTGGAAACAGGTTTCAGATCTAATGACACCAAACGTTTCGAATCCGATTATTACATTCAAGATGCCTCTTTTGTAAGATTAGACAACGTAAGTGTTGGCTATACTTTCAATCAAAAAGAGAATACGTCTTCATTAGTTAAATTGACATTATCAGCACAAAATGTTTTGATCATTACTAATTATGAAGGATTAGATCCAGAAATTTCTGGAGGTATAGATGGAAATTTATACCCACGACCAATTACTTTCACGTTAGGTTTAAACGTTAATTTTTAATACAAATAGTAAGAAAAATGAAAAAGATACAAATAAAATTATTGGGTATTTCTTTGTTACTGTGCGTGATGGTATTCTCATCGTGTACAGATGATTTGAGCCAAGCCCCGGCAAGTAGTGTTGCAGTTCCGGGAGAACAGTTTTTTAGCACCCCGGAATCGTACAAACAAAATCTGGCCAAGTTATACGCAGGATTTGCTACTTCAGGGCAAACTGCAGCTGGTTCTCCAGATATCTCCGGAATTGATGAAGGGGAAAGTCAATACATCAGAGGGATCTGGTTGATGCAGGAATTAACAACAGATGAAGCTGTTATTGCCTGGAATGACGGAACAATAAAAGACCTTCATTCACAAACATGGACTTCTTTAGACCGTTTTATCACGGCTACATTTGCTCGATTTTCTTTTCAAATTGTAAACTGTAATGAGTTTTTAAGACAAACTACGGATGCTAAATTAGCCTCCAGAGGTCTTGATGCCGCTTTGATAGCAAAGATTAAAACCTACAGAGCAGAAGCGCGTTTTATTAGAGCATTCACCTATTGGCACTTGATTGATATGTTTGGCGGAGGTTCTTTGGTTACTGAAGATTCCCCAACGAGTTTTTACTACCCGGAATATGCGTCAAGAGCAGAATTATACAAATTTGTGGATGCCGAATTAACAGCAATTATTCCAGAATTGAAAGCGCCAAAATCAAATGAGGCGTATCGTGTGGATCAAGCTGCTGCCTGGATGTTACAAGCTAAGTTATACATGAATGCTAAAGTATATATTGGTACTGATAATTATGCAGGAGCATTGCCTTTGATTACTAAAGTAATAGGATCAGGGTATACTTTACACAACAATTATAACCAATTATTTTTTGCGGATAATGATAGAAACGGAGCTCAAAACGAATTCATTTTTGCAATTGCTTTTGATGGACTAAGAACGCAAACGTATGGTGGGACTACTTTCTTGACGCATGCACCAGTTGGTGGTACTATGAAGGCTTCTGAATTTGGAATCAATGGTGGTTGGGCTGGTATCAGAACAACATCAGCATTTGTAAATAAGTTTAGTGAAAATACTACAGACGCAAGAGGTCAATTTTATACTGATGGACAAACTAAAGAAATTGCTGATATTGGTACATTTACTGATGGATACGCAATTCAGAAATTTAGAAATGTGACCGTAAACGGAGTTCAGGGCTCAGATAAATCAGGAGACTTTTCTGACTCTGATTTTCCAATGTTCCGTTTAGCCGATGCGTATTTAATGTATGCTGAATGTGCGGTAGTTGGTAAAGTAGGAGATCTAGGAACTGCCAGAGGATATGTAAATGCTTTAAGAACCAGAGCGAATGCTTCAACGATAAGTGCTCTTACTGCGGATGCTGCAGGTGCTAACCTGATTCTAGACGAGCGAGCAAAAGAACTGCACTGGGAAGGACACCGAAGAACGGATTTAATTCGTTTTGGTAAATTTACAGGCGGTAGTTATGTGTGGCCTTGGAAAGGAAATGTAGCGGGTGGTGCGCCAACGCAAGCATTTAAAAATTTATTTCCTATTCCTGCTACAGCATTAGCATCAAACAATAAATTGAAACAAAACCCTGGGTATTAATAAAATTTAAATAATAAATAAAAAATGAAAAATATAACTAAATCAGTAATTGCCTTATTCGCAGTTCTTACCTTGTCTTGTAGCGTAGAGGATGTAGAAGACAGACCAGTAATTCAAGGAGTGGATACTCCTGAATTAGTGGCGCCTGAAAATGATAAATCATACGTTTTACTAGAAGAAAATGCGGAAGATGTTATAGAACGTTTTGTGTGGACCAAAGCAACTTATGCTGGTAATGTAGAGATTGGGTACAAACTTTTGATGGATGTTAAAGGAGGAAATTTTACAAAAGCAATTGAATTAGGAGGAACTTCTGGAGCAACTCAAATTGAAGTAACTGTAAAAACATTGAATCAAGCAGTAATTCAATTGGGTGGAACACCTGATCAACTGGGTTCTTATGATGTCAAAGTAGTTTCTAGTTTAGCAGGAATTGAAAAAATGATGTCTAAAACTCCACTGACTATTTTAGTTAATGCGTACACTGGATTAATTCCTTACGCATTTAAAGACTGGTATTTTGTAGGCGACGCAACTGCTTCAGGATGGAACAATAATAATAAAAACCAACCTTTATTCAGAAGCGGAACAAACCCAAGTTTGTATCAATTTACTGGATTTTTCAAAGCGGGTGCATTCAAATTAATTTCTACACTTGGACAATGGGCTCCAATGTATGGTAAAGGAGATAATGGTGCTATTGTGGCTAGACCTACAGAAGCTGATCCAGATCCAGCATCTTTTACTATTGCAACGGAAGGCTATTATACTTTTACAATGAATACTGAAACATTAAAATACACTTTAGTGACGTATAATGCAGCTGCTGCTAAAACTTTCACTACCGTAGGTATCATTGGAGATAGCACACCATTAAAATGGGATGCTTCAACAGCATTAACCCAATCTACGTTCAATTCTCATGTTTGGTCATTAAATTTGTTGCCATTAAATGATGGTAAAGCTAAATTTAGAGCAAATAATGCATGGGACGTAAGTTGGGGTGGAAACACTGCTTTTTCAGGATTCCCAAATAACGGAACAAGTGGAGGTGACCTACCGGTTGCAAAATCTAAATACAAAATCTATTTTAATGATTTAGATGGTAGTTATTTAATGATTCCTAATCAAGGATAATTTATTTCAAAATTTTTTAAGGGCTATCTATGGGTAGCCCTTTTTTTTAGTTTTTAATTTAATTAATACTTAGCCATGAAAAAAAATCTACTTTTATTAATTTTACTTATAACCTCTATAAGTTATTCCCAATTTACAACTACGCCATCACCTGCAATTGCAAGTAGTGCAGTTACTCTTAATTTTAACAAAACAGGAACGCCACTCGCCAGTTATACAGGTACAATATATGCGCATATTGGTTTAACTGTTAATGGCACAAGATGGCAAAACGTGAAAGGGAGTTGGGGTAATAATTCCACACAACCCGCATTAACATTGGTTTCAGGAACTACTTATAAATTGGATCTTACTCCGGATTTGTATGCTTATTTTGGGATTCCAAATACGAGCTCTATTACAGAAATTTGTGTAGTCTTAAGAAATGATGCCGGAAATATGCAGACTGCTGATACTTTTTTTAATGTTGGAGCTTTTCAGGCAACTTTAACTTCTCCAGCAGAAAACAGTTCGACAATTATTGCATCTGGTGGCAGTTTGAATATTTCAGCTTCTAATACAGGAGGAAATGCCAGTTATGTTTTGAAGGCAAACGGAACAAATTTAAATATAAATACAGCGGCTTCCAGTTATACTTTTAATCACACAAATATCACCGGAAATCAAATCTATGAGTTGGAAGTTACTCAAGGAACTACTGTTATTACTAAAAAATTCAGTGTGATTGTAAATACGGGTACGATAAGTGCCGCGATGGCTAATGGTTTGTTAGACGGAATTAATTACAATACTGGTGATGCGACAAAAGCAACTTTAGTGTTGGATGCACCTTTAAAAGATTTTATTTATGTAGCAGGGAGTTTTAATAACTGGCAGCCAACATCAGCGCACTCTATGAAAAAAGACCCAACCAGCGGTAAATTTTGGTTAGAATTAACCGGATTGGTCTCGGGGACAAATTACATGTATCAATATTGGGTGGGGGACGCAACTCCCTTGGCCGGTTCGCCTGGTTTAGTAAAAACTGCGGATCCTTATTCCACTTTGGTTTTATCTCCTTTTGATGATCCAGGGATTTCATCTGTAAATTATCCAAATCTTCCGGTATATCCCGTTGGTCAGGAACGTGAAGTAACCGTTTTGCAAACCGGGAAAGCTGCTTACGCTTGGAGTAGCGCCACTACAAACTTTGTTAAACCAGCTAAAGAAAAATTAGTAGTTTATGAATTGTTAGTGCGTGATTTTGATGCCAATAAAAGCTATCAGGACTTGATTAATAAAATCGATTATTTCAAAAATTTGAAGATAAATGCGATTGAATTAATGCCAGTGATGGAATTTGAAGGCAATGAAAGTTGGGGTTACAATACCTCTTTTCACATGGCTTTGGATAAATTCTATGGCACTTCGGATAAATTGAAAGAGTTTATTGATTTATGCCATCAAAACGGAATTGCTGTTATTCTTGATGTGGCGCTAAATCACGCTTTTGGTAGAAACCCAATGCTTCGCATGTGGATGAATGATCCTGACGGCAATGGTTGGGGCTCGCCTTCCACTGAAAATCCTTATTTTAATACAACAGCGATGCACAGTTATAGTGTGGGGGAAGATTTTAATCATCAACTGCCCAGAACACAAAATTATGTACAACGGGTCATTAAACAATGGGTTGAAGAATATAAAATTGACGGTTTTCGTTGGGATTTAACCAAAGGTTTTACACAAAATTGTCCAGCGAACGTAGCTGGCGGGCAAGAAAATTGTACCGGCAGTTTACAACAAGATAGAATAGATGTATTGAAAAAATATGCTGATTATTCTTGGAATTTAGATCCAAATCACTACGTTATTTTCGAACATTTGGGTGGTAATGAGGAAGAACAACAATGGGCTAATTACAGGTTGAATGAAACGTTAAGTAAAGGCGTGATGATGTGGGGAATAATGACTTTTGACTATAACAATCTTACAAAAGGGTATGCAGGTAATATTTCAAGAATGAGTTCATCAAGTCGAGGATTTACTGCACACCGATTGATGGGCTATGCAGAGAGTCATGATGAGGAGCGCTTAATGTACAATAATGTGCAAGCAGGAAACAATACCACTGCGGACCATAATGTACGAACGCTTACTGTAGCTTTATCCAGAATGTCTGCATTAGGAGCTGTTTCTTTATTGGTTCCAGGGCCAAAAATGATTTGGCAATTTGGAGAATTAGGATGGAATTCTTCTATTTTTACCTGCAATAATGGAACTGTGAACTCTCCTTCAGATGGTACATCAGGAGATTGTAAGTTAGATACTAAACCGCAACCACAATGGGTCAATAACTGGATTGGAGATACCAACAGAAGCAAGATTTACAATGATTGGTCCAAAATGATTACGATGAAGACCGAAGAACCTGTGTTTTTAGGAACTGTAACAATCAATAATAGCAGTTCGTTATTACCGAATATCAAAATTACCAACAGTGCACTAGCATCAACACAACTGAAAGATGTATTGATTGTAGCTAATTTTGATGTGACGCCAAAAAATGCTCCTTCCGGGTTTCCATACACCGGAACATGGTACAATTTGATGGACAATACATCTATTAATGTAATCAGTACCTCAGTTGCAATTACTTTGAAACCGGGAGAATTTAAAATCTATGGGAATAAAACAGCATCATTGGCAATAGCGGATTACGAAAAATCACCAACGATTGTGTTGTATCCAAATCCGGCATCTGATTATTTTACATTGAATGAAACAACGGCTAAGGTGCAGGTGTTTTCTATCACGGGACAATTGCTAAAAAGTTTTGATACCAATAAAACGGCAGGATCTCAATTTTCGGTTAGTGATTTGAATCAAGGACTTTACATCGTAAAAACATTTGATGAAAATAATGAAATGAAAGTATTGAAACTGTTGAAAAATTAAGAATACCTTGAAGATTGAAAAGGCTGTCCATAAAAAGGCAGCCTTTTTTGTATAAAAAAACTGCTCCATAAATGAAGCAGTTTTTAACTACAATTACAACTAAATATTAAATTTTACCGTCTTTGATTTCCTCCACAATTTCAGGATTTAACAAGGTTGAGGTATCGCCAAAATTAGAATAATCCCCTTCGGCAATCTTACGCAAAATTCTGCGCATGATTTTTCCGGAACGGGTTTTTGGCAAACCGGAAACAAACTGGATTTTATCTAATTTGGCAATGGGTCCTATGTGATCGGATATGTGTTGGTTGATCTCTTTACTCAGGTTTTCTCTGTCGCGATATTCTCCGGTTTCTTTTAGAATTACAAAACCATACAACGCATTTCCTTTGATATCATGCGGGAAACCTACAATGGCTGATTCCGCAACAGCAGGATGTTCATTGATGGCATCTTCAATAGGGGCAGTCCCCAGATTGTGTCCGGAAACAATTACTACATCATCTACACGTCCAGTGATTCTGTAATACCCAACCTCGTCACGCAAAGCGCCGTCGCCAGTGAAATATTTACCTGGAAAGGTAGAAAAATAGGTTTCTTTATACCGTTGATGATCGCCCCAAATTGTTCTTGCAATTCCTGGCCAAGGAAATTTAATACACAAACTTCCGGTAACCTGATTCCCTTCTATTTCATTTCGTTTTTCATCCATCAAAACGGGTTGGATTCCCGGTAAAGGTAATGAAGCATAAGTAGGTTTTGTCGGGGTTACAAAGGCAATTGGTGAGATCATAATTCCTCCGGTTTCCGTTTGCCACCACGTATCTACCACAGGACATTTTTTATCGCCTACGTGGTTGTTGTACCAGTGCCATGCTTCCTCATTGATGGGTTCTCCTACAGATCCAATTACTTTCAAAGAGGTCAACTGGTAGCGTTGCACGTATTCGATGCTTTCTTTTGCCAAAGCTCTAATCGCTGTTGGCGCCGTGTAAAACTGGGTAACTTTGTGTTTTTCGATGGTTTGCCAAAAGCGACTGAAATCAGGATAAGACGGAACGCCTTCGAAAATTACGGTCGTAGCTCCGTTCAATAACGGGCCGTAAAGAATATAGGAATGTCCGGTAATCCAGCCAATATCAGCGGTACACCAGAAAATATCATTGTCTTCATAATTAAAAACGTTCTTGAACGTATATGCAGAATACACCATATAACCGGCTGTAGTGTGAACCATTCCTTTTGGTTTTCCTGTTGAACCGGAAGTATAAAGGATGAACAAAGGATCTTCGGCATCCATGATTTCAGCCACATTGTTATTCGAAGCTTGGTCTAAAAGTGGTTGCAGCCATTGGTCACGACCTTCTTTCATGTGGATAGTGGAGTTGATTCTTTTAGCTACTAAAACGTTCTCTACACAAGGGCAATTCAATAAGGCTTCGTCAACGATACTTTTTAAATCGATGGTTTTATTCCCGCGATACCCACCATCTGAAGTGATGACCATTTTACATTCGCTGTCATTGATTCTTGCGGCAACTGCCGAGGCGGAAAATCCTGCAAAAACAACCGAATGGATTGCTCCAATTCTGGCGCAGGCCAGAGTGGTAATCGCTAATTCAGGAATCATTGGTAAATAAATACAAACCCGATCTCCTTTTTGTATGCCTTGCTCCTTTAAGACATTCGCCATTTTGCAAACACGCTCGTATAACTCATTATATGAAATATGCAATGCCTCTTCATTTGGGTCATTCGGTTCAAAAATGATAGCTGTTTTATCTCCTTTTTTAGCAAGATGCCTGTCGATACAGTTTTTTACAATGTTTACTTTGGCATTGGTAAACCATTTTATTTCGGCGTCAGCCATATTGAAATCAACTACTTTATCCCATTGCTGGTACCAAGTAAAATTCTCTGAGGCCACTTTGTCCCAGAATTTTCCCGGTTCACGAATTGATTTTTTGTAATGTTTAAAGTACTCTTCTAGATTATTAATTTTATAGTAACTCATGATTATTGATAAATTTTATATGTTGTTAATTCCTATTTTATACTTTTTTAATGCGGTGATAATTTCTTCCACAATCGATTCGTCGTCAATGGTCGACGGAATTTGGAATTCGGCACCATCTGCAATGCTGCGCAGTAGTTTTCGAAGGGTTTTTCCCGAGCGCGTTTTTGGTAAGCGCGTTACAATAACTACATTTCGTAAAGAAGTGACCGCTCCAATTTGCTGGCGAATCAATTTAATAATTTCTTGCTCCAATTGATAATGCTCTATTGCAATATCTAATTTCGTTACGACCAATGCCAACGGAATTTGTCCTTTCAAATCATCTTGAATTCCAATGACCGCACACTCTGCAACGAATCGGTGGGAAGCAACAACTTCTTCCATTTCAGCTGTAGATAAGCGGTGTCCTGCTACATTGATAACATCATCCGTTCTTCCGGTGATGAAAATATAACCGTCCTCATCTTTATAACCACCATCACCAGATAGATAATAGCCATCAAATTTACTGAAATAACTGGCTTTAAAACGGGCTTCGTTTTCCCAGATACCCAACATATTTCCCGGAGGCAAAGGTAATTTTATGACAACCAAGCCTTCTTCATTGGCGCTTAATTCGTCACCGTTTTCATTGAAAATCCGAATATCATATCCGCAAACTGCTTTTGTGGCAGAACCGAATTTCACTGGCATTTTTTCAATGCCGAGAGAATTGGCAATCATTGGCCAGCCTGATTCTGTTTGCCACCAATGGTCAATTACAGGAATAGGAATGTGTTGTTGATACCATTCTAAAGTGGCATTATCACAACGTTCGCCCGCCAAAAATTGATTTTTGAGACAACTTAAATCATATTGTTTGATGAATGTTCCATCAGGATCTTCTTTTTTGATAGCTCTAATGGCGGTAGGAGCCGTAAACATAGTGCCCACTTTATGCTCTGAAATTATTCTCCAAAACGTACTCGCATCGGGAGTTTTAATCGGTTTGCCTTCAAAAATTATGGTAGTATTTCGATTTAATAACGGAGCGTAAAGGATGTAGCTATGACCTACTGCCCAACCCATATCTGATGCGGCCCAAAAAGTCTCGCCTTCTTTGACATTATAGATGTATTTCATAGAAAATTTCAATGCCACAGCATATCCACCAGTATCTCTTACAATTCCTTTTGGCTTTCCCGTCGTTCCCGAAGTATACAAAATATAAAGCGGATGATTTGAATTTACAGGAACACAAGGAGTTTCTTCTGAGCCATAAACCAAGGCATCATAATCTACATCATATTTCTTAAACGGAATTCGGGCGCCTAATTTTCTGTTGAAAACGATTACTTTTTTTGGTCGGTGTGAAGCGAGTTCAATAGCTTGATCGACCAAAGGTTTGTACGCAATCAAACGATCCACTTCAATTCCCGAAGAAGCAGTAATAATCGCTCTAGGTTTACAATCGTCAATTCTAATTGCCAATTCATGTGGAGCAAAACCTCCAAAAACAACCGAATGAATCACTCCAATTCTCGCGCAAGCCAACATGGCAAAAGCTGTTTGTGGAATCATGGGCATGTAAATTATGGCAGTATCTCCCTTTTTCAATCCCAGCGACTGCATCCCTCCGGCTAATTTTGCGACTTCTGTTTTTACTTCCGAAAAAGTGTATTTTTTTACGGTTTGTGTTACCGGAGAGTCATAAATAAAAGCGACCTGGTCCCCACAGCCATCCTGAATGTGTTTGTCTAACGCCAGGTAACAAATGTTCAATTCGCCATCTTTGTACCAAAGCGGATAGCCATTTTCGTCTTTTGACAAAATTGTCTCCGGTTTGTTGTACCACTCAATTGCATCAGCTTGTTCAGCCCAGAATTTTTCTGGCTGCTCAATGCTTTCCTCATAAATTTCCTTGTATGTCATTGTGTTGAATTTGTTTCTTATTGAATTAATTCATGAACTTGGTCGACTAACTTTTTGATTGAAAAAGGCTTGACTACATATAAATTAGCGCCTAATGAAAGGCCTTTTTCAATGTCCTTTTCCTTGTTTTTTGCCGAAAGGAAAATGACTTTGCAATGCTGCAACCGTTCGTCTTTTTTTATTTGCTCTAATGTGGCATACCCGTCCACCATAGGCATCATGACATCAAGAATAATGACATCCGGAAGTTTATTTTTTAAAATATCCAATGCTTCCTGACCGTCGCGCGCGATGAAAACTTCAAAATTGTTCTTTTTGAAAGTGTACTCTAATGACATTACAATATTTGGTTCGTCATCTACAATTAAAATTTTTTTCATTTTTAATTATTTTCAGTTGTATTATAATTGGGTAATGTAAAGACGAATGTGGCACCTTCAGCGGTATCGTCTTCGGCCCAAATTCTACCTTTGTGATGTTCTATTATTTGTTTGCAAATGGCTAAACCCAAGCCGCTTCCTATTGGTTTTTTTACGTTTTGGTTTCGAGATTGGTAAAATTTATCAAAAATAGCTTGAAAATCTTCTTTCTTAATTGCCTTGCCGTTGTTGTGTATTTTGACTTCAATATTGTCTTTGTTTTCATGAATGGAAATCACTATTTTCCCGTTTGTCTCAGCGCAGAATTTTATCGCATTGGATACTAAATTGTGAATCACCTGAATGATTCGTTCCTCGTCATAAAAGGCTTTGATCTCTCTTGATTCCTCCTGAAATTCAACATTTATGTTTTTGTTTTTTAGGAGTTGCTGGAGGGAATTCAATGTTTTTTTGATTGTTTTTGAAATGTTGTTTTTAGAGAGGTAAATTTTTTGTTTTCCGGTTTCAAATTTTTCTAAATCCAGAATTTTATCAATTAAACGATTCAAACGATCGGACTCAGAAATGATATTTTGCAAAAACTGTTTTCTCAACTCCTCTGGAATGTCGTCATCATCATGAAGGATTTCGCTTGCCGCACGAATTGCGGTTATTGGCGTTCTCAATTCGTGGGTAACAGTGTCAAGAAATTCATCTTTTTGAATGTCTTTGTTTATTAATTCCAAATTGGCATTTTTGAGTTGTTCGGATATTTTTTTTAATTCATTTGAGGTGTCTGTCAGCTTTTTGTTGATGATGATGTTTTCTTTGGATTCTTCTAAAATTCGCAACACTTCTGGCAGACTGATTTTGTCTTCTTTGACCACGCTTGATATTAATATTTTGGCGGAAGCCGTACCAATGTGTCCCGTCAATAAATTCTCAGCAAATTTTATAAATCGGGCATCGGCGGTGGTGATGTCTTTGTCTATGTTGTATTTCAAATTGAAAATGGTCAGTGCACGTTTTGTTCTTTCTTCCCCTAGAAATCGCTGCAATACTTTTTGAATGTCGGAGATATAGGCCGTTCCTTTCCAAATAAAAGCATTTTCATGATTGGTAATGTATTTGTCGATGTCTACAAACATTTCGGCATAATTGCGTTCCCTGTAATTCCCTTTAAAACTAACGGAAATGGCCAGATAACTCATCAAATTGATTAATAAACTCCAAAAAACGGCATGTGGTATAGGTTCTAAATAATCCAGTCCGAAAAGCTGAAATGGTTTTAGAAGTTCAATTCCCCAAGGGCCTTCTTGAATGAATAAGCTTGTTGATTCGGTTATCCCAATGGCGTAAGGAACTAGAAGGGTATAAAAACAGGTTATAAATCCAAATAAAATCCCTGTTATAGCACCATTTTTTGATCCTCTTTTCCAGAATATGGCACCAAAAAAAGAAGGAGCCAATTGCGCGATTACTACAAAGGCGACAAGTCCTATGGAAACCAAAGAGTAGTCCAGAATAAAAATTCGATAGATAGCATACGCCAGGATAATGAGAGAAAAAATGCCTATTTTCCGACTGATCAAGATGCGTTTGTTGTTTTTTTTCTGGGAATCATTCTCGAGTGAACCTATAAAGCCATAAGGGATTAATAGGTTGTTACTAAGCATAGTGGCGAGCGCAATTGAGGAAACGATTATCATTGAGATCGCTGCCGAAAATCCGCCCAGAAAGACTAAAACCATTACGGTGTTGTTGTTGAAATATTGTGGGATTAACAATGAATAGGTATCGGAATTGAGTCCTTGCCCCTCAAATAAGATGTTTCCTCCCCAAGCAATTGGGAAAACAAAAAGATTAAAAAGCAACAGATAGAGTGGAAAAAGCCAAATGGCTGTTCGAATGTGGCTTTCTTTATTGTTTTCTACGATGGCGGTGTGAAACTGTCTTGGCAATAAAAAAATGGCAAACATAGACAACACACAAAGGAAAAACCAGTTGATTCCGTTTGTAATCCCGCCAATGGTATTTTTTTTGTCAAAATTTTCAAGGACACTCGCTTTTTGATAAATATCATCAAACCCATCAAAAACAAAGAAGGTTACGTAAATGCCAATCATTAAAAAGAAAACTAATTTTAGGATTGATTCCATGGCTACGGCAGTTACAATACCACGTCTTTTTTCGGAAGCATCCACGTAGCGTGTTCCATAATAAGAGGCAAATAATGCCAAAGCAAGACACACATATGTAGTTGTATCCGTAAAGATGTTGTCGCTTGATTGTGTTTTGCTGACAATATGAAAGGTATCTGAAATTGATTTTAGTTGTAGTGAAATATAAGGAAGTATCCCAATAACACAAACCATGGTGACTAATGCTCCAAGAAATCTACTGTTTCCGTATCGTAAAGAAATAAAATCTGCTATACTGGAGATTTTATTTACTCTCGAAATTCGGATAATTCTCTTTAGGATGATCATCCACGTTGGTATAATAATAATAGGTCCTAAATAAATAGGTAAATAGGCTAGTCCTGTTTCTGCTGCGACTCCTATACTGCCATAATAGGTCCAAGCAGTACAATATACTGCCAATGAAAAAGAATAGACATACGGATTGTTAGTCCATTTAGAATGTCTTCTTTTTTCAGACCAATGCGCTATGTAAAATAAAATGGAGACATAAAGCGCTAAAATCAGTAAAACCCCTACGCTATTCATAATATCTTTTTATGATTAAGTAGGTTATAGCGATTGAAAATAGCCATGCCGAAAAAATGTAGAGGTAAATTAGGGGTAAACCAAAAATAGGTTTAGAACTGTCAAATAATAGCAAAAGCGGAATATTCAATGCTAATAAGATTAACACTGAGAGTATAACCAGCTTTTGTTCATGTCTTTTTTTCATTGTAAAAAAATAAACAATCTCTGCAAAAAAATGCAGAGATTGTTTTTAAGGAATGCATTTAATTAATCGTTTTTTTCATCGTAATCTCCCATTAAGGAGAAGTACCCAAAGGTTCCCAATCCTAAAACAATTAGTGGGGTGAGTATGAATAGGATGATAATCCCGAATACTAAATCCTCTTGTTTACCGGACATAAATTTGGGCAATCCGAAAGTGAAGATGCAAAAATAGGCTGCAGCAGCTGCTAATGCAATCCAAACTAATCCTAAAATTCTTTTTATTTGATTCATAGCTGTGTTTTTTAAATGTGAGCGTTTTTGTCTTTATTTTTAATGTAAACCATTCCAATTACAAAGCTGATAGCAGCAATAACAATTGGATACCAAAGTCCTTCGAGGTAAAATTCCGGATTCCCGCCTTCTTTTGCATTTATAACAAAATAGGTTGAAATGGCAGGAAGCAGTCCTCCAAAAATTCCATTTCCTACGTGGTATGGTAACGACATAGACGTATATCTAATTTTTACAGGGAACATCTCTACAAGGAAAGCCGCAATTGGACCATATACCATTGTAACAAATATGACCTGAACGAAGACTAGAAATATTAACGACCATTCGTCAGCAGTGGAGATCTTAATAGTTGTTTTGGTGTCTACTTTTGCTTTGCCATCTACAATTACTGCCGTTCCGTTTTCTAAATGTACGGTTTTTATTTCTTGAAAAGTAGTTCCATCCGCATACTCTTTATTGGTGGTGTAAATAGAGTCCATGGTTTGCTTCTTGTTCTCTTTCAACTCCGCGATTAGCGTTGTTTTTTCTACCATTTCCGTTTTATTGGCTATCGAGGTAGTTTCGTACATACTTTTATAAATAGGTCGGTATAATATGATGGCTAGCAACATCCCGCCCATCATGATGTATTTTCGGCCTACTTTATCACTTAACCAACCAAAAAGGATGAAAAACGGAGTACCAAGCATTAATGCAATTCCCAGTAAAGTGTCAACTTGTGACGAATCAATAGCCATTACTGTTTTCATGAAATTCATGGCATAGAATTGACCGGTGTACCAAACGACCCCTTGACCCATAGTAGCTCCAAATAAAGCTAATAAGACAAATTTCAAATTGTAACGATTTCCAAAACTCTCTTTCAATGGATTGGTACTGGTTTTTCCTTCCGCTTTTGCTTTAGCAAAAACAGGAGATTCATCCATATTTTTTCTAATTAAATAGGAAACGCCAACCATGATGATAGATACCCAGAACGGAACTCTCCATCCCCATTCGTCAAATTGCTCTGGCGTAAGGATATTTCTAGTGGCTAAAATCACCATCAAAGAGATGAATAAACCCACCGTTGCAGTAGTTTGAATCCACGAAGTCCAGTAGCCTCTTTGTCCTACAGGGGCATGCTCTGCTACGTATGTTGCGGCTCCGCCATATTCACCACCCAAAGCAAGACCTTGAAGCAAACGTAGAATTAATACTAATAAAGGAGCCATAAAACCAATGGTTTCATAACTCGGAATACAACCAATCAGGAACGTGGCTCCACCCATCAAAAGTAAGGTGACCATGAAGGTGTATTTTCGGCCAATTAAATCGCCTAATCTTCCAAAGAAAAGGGCTCCAAATGGTCTAACTACAAACCCTGCTGCAAATGTTGCCAAAGTAGATAAGAAAGCAGCTGTTGGATTATCCGAAGGGAAAAATTTAGTTGAAATTACAACTGCTAAACTTCCAAAGATGTAAAAGTCATACCATTCGATCATGGTACCCATTGAGGATGCGGAAATAACTTTCCAAATTCCTTTTGTTGATTTTTCTTTCATGTATTGTTATTTTTAAAATTGATTATAGATAAATTTGAAGTTGTACTATGAAGTCTCCTAATGATCCTGAGCGGTTTGTAAGAGAGGTGTATACGGGTCTAGTTGAATATTGTGCCGTTATTTTGGCATGGTGTCCATCTAGGAAAAAGTTAGATCCTACATCAAACTGTGTGCTTGATTGTTCCAAAGCATCAAAGTTTTTATAGGTAACAGCACCAAAAGGCTGGATACGAATTTTAGGTTTCGCTTCTTTACATGGCAATAAAACACCAGCTTGTGTGTACCAAATATTTCCAGATCCCATCGTTGGCTGTGCATTTCCAGCTCCCGCTATAGCTCTACTCCCTGTGAAATTTGGATCTACTGAGCCAATATTCATAATCCCAACATTACGCAAATAATTAGGACCAAAATCATAATCATATAGTACACTGTAAGCTGTAACTGCCATTTTGTTTTCTTTTTTTCCAATAGGCATATCAAGAAAAACATCGGCAGAGAAAAGTTTGATGTCATGTTTGTTGATAGTGCTGTTTACAGAAGTTTTTGTGGCATCAGGCGCAGTGTAAAAACCAGCGCCAATGTTGAATACTTTTTTAGTTCCTAAATAGCTACCTACTTTAAAAGGCAATACATTAGCTTCTTGATCTAAAAATTGATACTCAAAATAACCCGCTTTAGACCATTTTGTATTTCCACTGTTATCTACAGCTACGGCATTCGATGCATTCGAGGTATTTGTAGGTGTTAAATTCGTAGCATACGGTTTATTATAACTCATTCTGTATTCTAACTTACCGTATTTTCCTTTAGCGAATAAACCTACTTGTCTGGCAAACTGATCGGAGTTCTCTATTAAAGGCCAGTTAAAAACAGGGGCGTCTATGGTTAAGAAGTTTAGCGTTGAAGCCATCGTAAGTCTAGACAATCCCATGTAGTAGTGCAATCCAGCACCGAGGGTGAAACTAAATTTCTTATCTTTTTCTGGCAATACAACTGCATATTCATTCCATGCGTCATGAAAGAATAAACCTGGTTTTTTTCCGGCACCGTAGCCACCAGTACCTGAGGATCCTGCTGCACCACCGTTAATAAAAGTTTGGTTGTTGATTCCAAAATGGGTTAAGATCATGTATCTTTTGGATACTTGTGCATAAGCTAGAAAACGCAAACGTCGATTACCAATGTCGGTTGCAGTTGAAGTTGCTTCGCCACCAATCATTGTTCCTGGATTCATCTGAGAGGAACGCATCCAGATCTGGTTCCATGCAATTACACGCATGAATTTGGAACCGTCTTCGTTCAGGTTAAATTTCAATCCAGCGCCATAGTCAGTAGAGCCTTGTGAAAAACTTTTTAGCGACAATAATAATAGTACCGCTATAAAAAATATTTTTTTCATAAATAAAATTTTGGTTATTAAATGGTTGGTTAATAAAGTGCCAAATTGAGTTATTTAATTCTAGAAAAAAATTTTGATATATTTTTATGTAAAGATATATAGTTAGTCCTTGAATCGTTCCCATTTTATGAGCATAAATTTGTCTCCTAGTTCTGTAATGATCATGCCTGCCCCGGATAACAATTGTTTGTTTTTGAGGTATTCTACCAGTTCTAAGTGACTAAAAATCTTATAAGTAGGGTGGTAGTTTGCGTGCGAAGGTTTTTTGATGTTAAAGGACTTTACCCAATTGCTGATCGTAACATGTGAAACGCCAAGAATACGCTCTATTTCTCGAAAACTGAGTCCTTCCAGATACAGCTGTAAAGCCTTGGTAACATAGTAATCATCAATCTTTTTTCCTATTTTGTTAACCGTGAAAAAATACTTGCATTTTTTGCATAAATACCTTTGTTTACTGTTAATTATGCCGCTTTTTATAATCTGATTGTTTTGGCATTTAGGACAGCTTAAAATCTCCATATATATAAATTTTGCATAAATATAGTAATTTAGCAACAATTTAAAAATGAATTGTGTAAAAAAAATGGATTTATTTTGCACACTATCTGTTTTTATTGGGGAATGCTTTAATTATAAGTAGATAAATGCAGTTTTATATAAAATGGTTTTTAGAAAATAGAAATTAAATAGGTGTTGAAAATTAAATAGGGTTTGCCTCTTTGTAGTGACTTTTTTTAGACAAAAATATCTTCGGTAGTAAATAAAAAGCGCTATTCAATCTGAAGAATAGCGCTTTTTATTGGTATTGAAATTGGTTCTAAAGGAGGAGTCTTCACCAACACCAGAAGGAATTCGGATGTTTTCTACAATTTCCTGAACTTCCTGCGGTGGTTCCGGTGTAAAACTATTGATAATAAAAGCAACAATGAAATTGGCTAGCATAGCGATTGTACCAAAACCTTCTGGAGAAATGCCAAAGCGCCCGCAGCTACCAAAGCAATAACCCAATCCGGTAAATTGGCAATTTCCGGATTTGTCAATACCATAATGTCATTGTCATTTTTTAGTTCACTTCCCTTTAATCCTTTTGCTTCAGCAGTGGCTATAAAAGCCGAATCCTTTTGCTTCAGCAGTGGCTATAAAAGCCGGATCCTTGCTGTGCAAACCAAAATCCCAGTGGAAATCCGCCCAGTTTTATGGTGTTTAATTATTCTGCAAATAGTATTCCTGCTCCAAAAGAAGAGATAAACCAGATCGCTAGTAAAATAAAGGGGTATCGTATATTTTCCTTCCAATAGGCGCTTGCGTTTTCTGGTGTTGTCATACTGTTTTTTTTAATAGATTAATTTATAAATAGATCATGGCTTGCAATGTAATGGTATTGATGGTGTTGAACGTAGCATATTTCAGAGATTGAAATTCTAACGTTAATTTTGAATTATGGCCGCTGAAATAAGCATTGGCGCCAATTCCAAATTGATTTGCAGAATCATCTAAAACATCAATTTGACGATTGTCATAAGATACATACGGCTGGATACGGGTTTTAGATTCTCCCGGAATAACATACCCTACATGACCGTGAACTAGAGAGCCGGTTTCGTATGTAGTTCCTAATCTAAAATTTTCGCCATAATCTGTTTTTTGAAACATACCATAAGCGGTTATGGCACCTCCTTTAGTGCCAACTGGGACATCGTAAAAAGCATCCAGAGCAAAAATGTTTACATTTTCACCACTTATATTTCCCGAAGCATCCGCTACGACTGCACCATTAGGATGGGAAAAAAAACCGGCTCCAATATTAAATATTTTTTGTGTTCCTAAATAGGATCCTACTTTATAGGGCAAAACATTACTTTCGGTATCAAAAAGGCTGTATTCAAAATAACCAGCAAAGGTTTTTCCGGCAGCTTTTGAACCCAATAACCTTCTGCCGGTATAGGTGGCGGCTCCATCATTAGTAGGCACAACTAATTGTTCTAAATTATTATTTGAGGCTTCATTCACAGAAACGCGATACTGTAACTTTCCAACGGTTCCTTTTGCATAAACCCCAATATGTCTGGCAAATTGATCCGATAAACCCAGCGTAGCCCAGCCTTGACGCGTATTGTCTAAGGTCATTAAGTTCAAAGTTCCTTGGTTGTTCATTCTGGAGATTCCGTTCCAATAATGCAGCCCTGCTCCCACGGCATTATTTGCGCCCACACTGTACTGTGCCCATGCATCATGAAGAAAAAATTGTGGGCCATCACCAAGTCCGGTTGGCGTCATTGAATTAGCATTTAAACTATTCAATCCAACATGAGTGACTATCAGAAAGTCTTTATTAATTTGTGCTAACAATAATACTCTGGATCTCCTAACGCTAAAATCGAGATCGCCTTGTTGGTTTCCATTGGCATCTAAAGGGCGATCCGAATTGTATTGGGACCAAATTTGAGCCCAGGAAATCACCCTTAGATATTTTGTTCCTTCGTCATTTAAATCGAATTTCATCCCAGCCCCATAATCTGGAGAACCTTGTGAAAAACCTTTTAAAGAGAAGAGCAATACGAAAACTATCAAATACGTTTTTTTCATAATAAATTAGAATTTAAGGCGTTAAAAAATATTCTTGCAACAATGCTAAAGTCCAATTTTATATTTAGTATAAAAATATATGGTATATATATAAGTTAAATACTATAGTTTTTATTTAAATTAAAGCCTGAATGCACCGGAATAGATAAGTATGTTTGTGGTTGATACATGCCTGACAAGAACAAAAATGGATTGGTTTTTGACGAAGCGTATTCAATTAAAATTCTAAAAATCAATGTTTTAAATTATTTTTATTTGTAATTATATTTTTTTTAAGGAATTTAACCGCTATTGGTTCAGCGGGAACAACACGATTCTTGCCTTGTTTTAAAATCAATACGATTTCTTAAATTAGGAATGCTTTTGTTGTATTAAAAAAGAGTAATAAGGGAAATGCAGTGGTTGTTTTATAAATATTTCTCAAATAAAATTTATTAGTATCTTTCTTTTTTTTGTATTGCTTACAGAGCTTAAGCTCTGTGTAACTATTTTTTTTAAAGAAGAAAAGGTTCGTGTGTATATAAATTTTGCATAACTATAGTAAATTTGCAATTATCCAAAAAACGAATTATGTAAAAAATAACATATATTTTTATATTATTCTGTTTTATATTCAGTTAATTATCTTAATAAACGACGATACAATAGGTTTTTTGCTTAATAATCACATATTGACTGTATCTTGAATTATTTTTATTTTTTAACTAAAACGATAAAACGACTAGGATTTTAATATAATTTTTGTCTTTTTGTATAAATCTAATTTATTTATCATAAATAAAAAACTGCTTTTGAAGAGGCAAATCGGATGCATCCTTTGATAGGAATCTATTCGAAACGAATACTGCCAGTTTTATAAAAGGCAATTGATGAAAATGAGTTAAAAATGATGCGCTTTATTGCAACTGTACAACGCCAATTGATTCCGATTCCGAATGAAAAAAGACAGGTGTTTAAAAATATAAATGCTGTTGCCGAGTTGAACGAATTGAATACCAATTTATCCCAGTTAAAATGAAAAATTCCAATACACCAAAATTGACAATCGTAGGGGCAGGTCCCGGAGATGTAGAGTTAATTACTTTGAAAGCGATCAAAGCATTAGAAAGTGCCGCTGTTGTTTTGTATGACGCCCTTGTAAATGAGGAATTGTTGCAATATGCGTCGAATGCCGAAATTATTTTTGTGGGGAAACGTGTTGGTTGTCACGCCTACAGTCAAGATCAAATTAATGAGTTGATTGTATCGATGGCAAAACGTTTTGGTCATGTCGTCCGGTTGAAAGGTGGCGATCCATTTGTTTTTGGAAGAGGAAGCGAAGAGATTGAATATGCTGAAAAATTTGATTTGGAAACCGCAATTGTTCCCGGAATTTCATCGGCTTTAGGTGTCCCGGCGTCTAACGGAATCAGTTTGACACAGCGAAAAATTGCCGAAAGTTTTTGGGTAATCACCGGAACTACTTCGAATCATAAATTATCTAAAGATGTGGCTTTGGCATCGCAATCCGCGGCAACGGTGGTTATTTTGATGGGAATGAATAAATTAGACGAAATTATTTCGATTTATCAAAACAACAGAACCGATGATTTACCGGTTGCCATCATTCAGAACGGAACAAAAGACACGGAGAAAAAAGTGGTGGGAACCATCAATTCTATTGTGAAATTGGTTCAAGAACACCAACTTTCGTCACCTGCAATTATTGTCATTGGAGAAGTAGTGCGAAATGCTTCAAAACTAACGGCTTATTTTCAAGAGAAGAAAGTAGAAGATATACCTGTTTCTGATAAAGAAATAGTTGAAAACAGTACTTTTACGGGGAATAAAAATAGGTTGTAGTATAAATATCATAAAGTAACCGAGTCGAAGGTCTTAAAGGCGAAAGTCATAAAGTCCGTTGTCGATAGCGATTGTCTTTAATGATTGTCTTAAACATTTTAAAGTACAAAAATAATTAAAAAGTAGTTCGTAGTTTCTATAATTAGTCGTTATCAGATTTAACCTGAAACTTTAAACATTTAAAAAAAAATGGTTGATATCACACATAAAATAAGTACGCTTCGTACAGCAACCGCAAAGGCCACAGTAATTGTGAGTCTTCAAGCCACAATTGACGCCGTTATAAATAATCTGGTTCCCAAAGGAAACGTACTGGAAATGGCTAAAACGGCTGGTTTATTTGCCGTGAAAAACACGCATTTATCCATTCCGGATTGCCATCCTATTCCAATTGAATTTACATCGGTGGAATATGAAATTAACGAATTACGCATTGATATTATTTTCAACGTGAAAACGGTTTACAAAACCGGAGTTGAGGTAGAGGCGATGCACGGTGCTTCGATTGTGGCGCTTACGATGTATGACATGCTGAAACCAATTGACAAAAATATCGAGATTTCAACCATTAAATTAATCAGTAAGGAAGGCGGAAAATCGTCTTTCAAAAATAGATTTCCATCCGCAATTAAAGCGGCGGTTTTCGTTTGTTCCGATTCTATTTTTGCGGGAGATAAACAAGATCGTTCCGGAAAAATAATCGTTGAAAAATTGGAAATTAGCGGTGTAGAAACGACGCATTACGAAATCATACCGGATGAAATTGATGTGATTCAGGAGCGGACTAAAGCTTTTGCCAAAGAAAATCAATTAATCATTTTTACAGGAGGAACCGGGCTTTCGCCAAGAGATGTCACCCCGCAAGCACTGGAGCCTTTATTAGAAACCCGAATTCCGGGAATCGAGGAGGCCATTCGCAATTATGGACAACAACGCATGCCGTATTCCATGCTTTCCAGAACAGTCGCGGGAACTTTAGGGAATTCGTTGGTATTGGCTTTGCCAGGTTCAACCAATGGCGCAAAGGAATCTATGGATGCGATATTTCCTCATGTGCTGCATGTTTTTCATATTTTGAAAGGCAATAATCATGATATCAAATAAGGCTGTTTTATCGAATGATTTTGGATGTAAACACCACTATTTACGTATTTCTCTAATTGAGAAATGCAATTTGCGTTGTGCCTAGTGCATGCCAGATGATGGAATTGTAGTACCTCCAAAAGCGAGCTAGGGATTTTGTGAAAAAAAGTACGAGAATGTGGTTTCCCGTAAAATCCCTAAAGTAAAAGGATTTACTTTTGAAGAAGATATAAAGCTTAATGCGTTTTTATCAGTATTTTCGGTATTAAGTTATATATTTGAAAATAAATGAACACTGACTTTTATTAGACAAAGCGACCTAATTTAGGGAAGATAAGTCTTATAGGGTTTGATCTTTATTCGAGTTGGTGGTCAGTTTTTCCGAACTAAACGAAAATTAAATAAACCCAATAGATAAAACTTAAATCAAAAAAATTATGAAGAAAATAATATTTATCTCATTAACAATAGCATTTTTTTCTTGCTCTAAAAATGACGAGCAAATAGATTTAGTTAAAAATGATTTATTAAAAAATCAAAACATTACTAAAACTGAATTAGATCTTTTTAAATTTACTAATTCAAAAGTTTTAGGAAAAGATGCTTATAAAAACTCTTATGATGAAATGTATAAAAAAGCATCAGGCTTGATAGACTCAGATTTAACAGAAAGTGCTATGTACAAAGGGATAAACAAACAAATTGATACATTAGGAACAAGCTATGATAAAATTAAAGATAAAAGCTATTTCAAAATAAATGCTTATCGTATGACTGAAAACGATACTGTATCTAAACTGATTTATTATATAACAGACAAAAATAAAATTTACGATTTTAAAAAGATTAAATAACAAAGAAAATTCCCCGCTCGTGCCCATAATCAAATTCTTCAATCAGTTGAATTCCTCGAGGCTTTACCTCGGGGTTAGAGAGGAAAGTTAGCAAGTCCACTATCGTTGCGCTCACATATCCGAGTCATCAGGTATATCTCCGGATTTCTATGTTTTTTAGTGAAGTTTCTATAAAGCAGAAAGAAATTTTGCAATTTCAATAATACTCTTTTCCTCTTTCAAAGAAAAGGTATTCTTTTTTAAGTAAACTGCAATTTCCTCTTTTTTCATTGGGAACAAGTCTTGAAGCTCTTTCTTGTTCTTTGGCATTGGTCTTGCTGTTTTATTTTCTAAACTTAGATAATACTCTGCATTTGTTTTAACAAATTTTGCGGGTTTAGCTTGCTGATAGCTTGTTCTGGCCTCTGTTGCTTTTTGGAGTATAATTTTATCTCTTCGGTACAAGGCGAAATAGCTTGTACCATGTAATTCAGATAGGTACCCATAAACGTCGCCTTCTTTATTTGTGTAATTTAAAAGTTTTAATTTATTTTGGTTAGAAACCATAGTGATGGTATTATATGGAGCTTTTTTTGTGAGCGAAAAGAATTGGTCACCCTCACTTTGAATCTCTAGAGTGTCTGTGACGGCATTGTATCGCACCATTAATTTTTTTGGAACATCAGAAACTTCCGCTAATTGAAAGTCTTTATTGAGGTACTGCGTGCCTTCTGTTTTTGCTAAAACAGGATTGTTTAAATCAGTGCTTCGATATAATACACCAGTTGAGTATGGGTCAATTTTATCAAGATGTCCTTGAGAATAGCTATTTAAAACAATGCAGAACAGGAATAAGACGTTAACGGTTATTTTTTTCATTTTAGTTAGATTTAGGTATCCAAGCATTAATTTTATTTTCTAATATCGCTAAAGGCATTACACCGGATTCCAATACTTTTTCATGGAATTTTTTAATATCAAATTTAGCACCCATTTTTGTTTCGGCTTTTTTACGTAATTCTAGAATCTTCAACTGACCAATTTTATAGGATAAAGCCTGTCCAGGGATGGCCATATACCGCTCTATTTCTGGAATAATACTAGCTTCACTTTCGGCCTCATTTGCTAATGAATATTGGATGGCTTGCGCTCTAGTCCAGCCTTTGGAGTGCAGTCCAGTGTCAACTACTAGTCGCACTGCGCGGTGCATTTCATTGCCCAGCATTCCAAAGTATTGATACGGATCTTGATACAATCCCAGTTCTTTTCCTAAGCTTTCCGTGTACAAAGCCCAACCCTCACCATAAGCGCCAAACCAATTGAATTTTCTGAAGTCAGGAAGATTTTCGTTTTCCTGCTGCAAGGATATTTGGAAATGGTGCCCAGGAACGGCTTCATGCAAAAACAAATCTTCATCGCCGTACATATTATAATTCGCTACATCAGGTATCGGAACATAGAAAATGCCTGGGCGCGAACCATCAGCAGTTCCTTGATTGTACTCGGCGCTAGCCGTTTTTTCTCTAAAGGCTTCTGTTCTTCTGATTTCAAACTTCGTCTTGGGTTGGAGTGCGAATAATTTATCTACATTCGGTTTGATTCGGGTATAAATGCTTTGAAAATTGGCTATAACCTCTTCTGGTTTTGTAAATGGTTTTAATTCTTTTTTGTTTCTAACCACCTCAAAGAATTCTAATAAAGTGCCCTTGAAACCTACTTGCGTTTTTACCTTTTCCATTTCGGAGTTCAATCGTGCGACTTCTTTTAATCCCAGTTCGTGAATTTGTTCGGGAGTCATATCAGTAGTGGTCCATTGTTTTACATACGTGGCATATAACTCTTTTCCAAAAGGCAAACTTCCTATTCCGCTGGTAGCTCTGGAAGCAGGAAGATATTCTTTATTCAGGAAATCGGCCATTTTCTTGTATTGCGGAATCAATTTGTTGTTGATGGTTGCGGTATATTTTGCGGTTAACTCGTTTTTGATTCTGTCAGGAAAAGTAGTAGGCAGGAGTATTATAGAAGAATAAAACAAATTGTCTTCGATTTTAGGTGTAGCCATTTCTGCAAATTGTGGAATCAGTTTTACCGTTAATGATTTTGGTAAAACAACCCCTTTTGCCATTCCTTTTTTCATATACACCATTGCTGAATCGATCCAGGCAGCATATTTGTCCATTCTTTTTAGGAAATTGGTGTAATCTTGTTCTGTCTTAAATGGTTGTGCACCGGTTCCTCCCGCAAATTGTCCCATGGTTAGATGTGTTCCCCAAAATTGATGTACCGGCAGCAAATTTGTCGGTTGTTTTAATAAATCTTTCCCGATTTCAACTTCCCATTTGATGATTTCGTAACTGTTTTTTTCCTCTTCGGATAAGTCTTCAATAGCAAATCCTTTTAAGGCAGTTTGGTATTTGTCAAAGAAAGCTTCTTGTGATTTTCTAAAACTGTCCGTCATTTCAAACTGCAGTTGGTCGTTGTATTGGTTTTGACCACTTTGGGTCGCATCCAGAGGATTCATAGCATTTTTGTCGTCAAAATAATTTTCTGTCAGACTGCTAAAGTCTTGTTTTTTTTCTTCCGATTTACAATTAAGTAGCAATAATGAAGTGGTTACGGAAAGTAAAAGAGTGGTTATTTTTTTCATAATTATATTTGGTAATAGATTGAGCTAATTTATTGTTTTTTTTTCAAATTCAAATGTAAGAATAGTTTTTCGTTTGTAAAAACATCTTTATTTGTCATAAAATTTAGTTAACGCGCCATCGTACAGTTTGTTTTTAGTAGATTTCTGCTAAATTTACTTTTTTAATTAATCACACCTAAATGAGAAAAAAATCCTTTTTTATTTTGTTAGTTATCGGAAATATGCTAACAATTGAAGCACAAGAAAAACAAGAAAACACTAGTATGAATCCATTTTTTCAGGCTTACGACACGCCGTTTAATGTGCCGCCTTTCGATAAAATTAAAAACGAACATTTTAAGCCCGCGATTTTAGAGGGAATTAGTACCCATCAAGCGGAGGTTAATGCTGTTGCAAATAATACGCAACCCGCTACTTTTGAGAATACTATTCTTGCCATGGAAAATGCAGGGGAATTATTATCGAATGTGAATACGGTTTTTTCTAATCTGAATTCGGCGAATACCAATAAAGAGATTCAGAATATTGCCAAAGAAATGGCACCAAATCTTTCCGCGCACAGAGATAATATTTACCTGAACGAGAAATTATTCGCAAAAGTAAAAACGCTTTGGGACAAAAAAGAAACTTTGGGACTGAATTTAGAACAGGCTAAAATTTTGGATAATGCGTACAAAAATTTCGTTCGTAGTGGAGCCAATTTATCAAATGCTGACAAGGAAATATTGCGTAAAATAAACGGAGATCTTTCGCTGACCAGTTTAAAGTATGGACAGAATATTTTGGCGGAGACTAATTCATACGAGTTGGTTGTTGATGCCAAAAAAGATTTGTCCGGATTGCCACAAGGATTAATTGATGCTGCTGCTGTTGATGCCAAAGCAAAAGGCAAAGAAGGAAAATGGGTTTTTACCCTTTCTAATTCCAGTGTGATGCCATTTCTGCAATACAGTTCTAATCGAGAATTGCGCAAGCAAATTTGGAATGCCTACCAGACTAGAGGTAATCAAGATAATGAATTTGACAATAAAAAGAATGCAATAGCATTAGCAAATCTTCGTGGGCAAAAAGCACGATTATTAGGGTATAAATCACATTCTAATTATGTCTTGGAAGAATCAATGGCTAAAACTCCCGAAAATGTGAATAAGCTATTGAATGATTTGTGGAAACCAGCTTTGGAAATTGCTAAAACGGAAGCTGCCGATATTCAGAAAATGATGGCTAAAGAAGGAATTAAAGGTGCCGTACAGCCGTATGACTGGAGGTATTACACGGAGAAAATTAGAAAAGAACGTTTTGATTTAGACGAAGAAGAATTAAAGCCGTATTTCAGTTTAGAAAATGTTAGAAAAGGCGTTTTTCAAGTAACCGAAAAGCTTTACGGGCTTCAGTTTAAAGTATTGACGGATGTTCCAAAATACCATGAAGATGTTACCGTTTGGGAAGTGACTGAGAAAGACGGAACCCATTTGGGTGTTTTATACATGGACTTTCATCCGCGTGAATCCAAACGAGGCGGTGCATGGATGACCTCGTACAGAACTCAAAAAACGGTTGACGGAAAACGCGTGGCTCCAGTAGTTTCTATTGTTTGTAATTTTACTAAACCATCAGCGAATGCCCCAGCACTTTTGACATTTGATGAGGTTACGACTTTCTTTCACGAGTTTGGACATTCTTTACACGGAATGCTGTCTAATGTTACCTATAAAAGTTTAGCAGGAACAAGTGTTCCAAGAGATTTTGTAGAACTTCCTTCTCAAATTATGGAGAATTGGGCAGCTGAACCAGAGGTCTTAAAAATGTATGCAAAGCATTATAAAACTGGGGAAGTGATTCCAGAAACATTGGTGAATAAATTAAAAAAAGCAGGGACTTTTGACCAAGGTTTTACTACAACAGAATATCTAGCAGCTTCTTTATTGGATTTAGAATACCATTCTCAAACCAAAGACATTACCGTTGATGCAAACGCTTTCGAAAAAGCAGCAATGACAAAAATTGGTTTGATTCCATCTATTATTCCAAGATACCGAAGTACGTATTTCAGTCATATATTTTCTGGAGGATATTCTTCCGGATATTACAGTTATATATGGTCAGGAGTTTTAGATACGGATGCTTTTGAAGCGTTCAAAACAACTACTTTGTTCAATCCTGAAAAAGCCAAATTATTCCGTGAGAATGTTTTGGAAAAAGGAGGGACAGAAGATCCGATGGTTTTGTACAAACGTTTCCGCGGTGCGGAGCCAAGTATTGAACCGCTGTTGAGAAAACGTGGTTTGGACAAAAAAGAAGAAGTATTTAAAAAGATAAAAGGATAAAATAATTTTGTTCTAAAGCAAAAACCCTACAATACAAATAATGTGTTGTAGGGTTTTTTATTGTCCTTCAAAAAAGGCTTATCCGTGATACACTCTGGAAGCAATTATTTTACCTTCTCTGATATCTAATACTTCTGCTACCAGTAAATCTTCTTCACCGGCTACCGTTCGTATGTATTCCATAAAAACGCGGTCACCATTTGCGGTAAGCGATTTTACATTGTAATTCAAACTCGGCAAACGTTCAAAAGTATCTTTCCACCATTCTCGCAAGGCTTCTTTGCCGGTGACAAAACCGTTGCTTTCGGGTTTGAATATTTTTAGTTTTGGACTAAAATGCACAGCATCGTCATCATACAAAGACAATAGTTTTTCTAATTCTTTATTGTTGAAAGTTTCAAACCATTTAAAAGCTATAGATTGTAATTTTTCTGGCATCATACTAATTTTAATTTGCATTTTTAATTAAAAAAATCCCGTTTTGCTACGCAAAAGGGATTTAATTTTATAATTTCAAAGAAATATTAAACGTTCTTCAAATTGATGATTTCTTGTTCAGTAAGCAATCTCCAGTTTCCTCTTGGTAAATTCTTTTTAGTCAAACCAGCAAAAGCAACTCTGTCAATACGCAACACATCATAACTGAAATGTTCAAAAATATTACGAACCACTTTCACGTTAGCGGATCTCAACTGTAATCCAATTTCACTTTTCGCTTCTCCGTCAATGTAGCTTACATCTTCCACAAAAACACGGTGTCCGTCAAGAGTCAGTCCTTTGTTTATTTTTTCTAAATCCTCAAATTTCAAGTTTTTATCTAATGAAACTTGGTAAATTTTAGATGATTTTTGACTTGGTAACGTAAATTTACGAATCATATCCGTATCATTCGTAAACAATAGTAAACCAGTTGTATTCTTGTCCATTCTCCCAATAGCGCCAATTTTTGCTGTTGTAGAGCCTTTTACCAGTTCCAGTACATTACGATATTCCTGACCTTCGTCCATCGCAGTAGTAAAGTTTTTTGGTTTGTTCAATAAGATGTATACTTTTTTCTCCGGTGTCAAAGTGGCGCCGTCAAAATTTACTACGTCTCCCGGTTTTACCATATATCCCATTTCGATAACGGGAATTCCATTTACTTTTACAGTTCCGGATTGAATGTAAATATCCGCATCACGACGCGAGCATGCCCCAGAATTGGCGATGTATTTATTCAAACGGATTTCGTCTTTTACCTTTGGTCTTTTAGGAGCTTGATTTGGTTTTTTTTCTACTTTATCCGTATCGACAGCTACAACTTTAGTATTTATTTTAACTTTTTTTGGCCCTTGTGCCCGTTTTTGCATCGCAGGTTTTGGCTTGTTAGAACTTGGTCTTGAACTATTTGTTCTAGCACCACTTCCTTTATTGTTGCCTTGCTTATTATTCATAATATTCCTTAATTTGCGCAAAGATAGTATTTATATAATTGAGAATCAATAGATGGCAATTATAAAAAAGGTAACTGGCTTGTTAATAAGCGAATTAAAAAAAAATAAATTCGCTTTTTAGAGATGGCTCTCGATTTCTACTGTTCCCCCTTTTCTTTTTAAAACAAAAAAAATCTAGTCATCTTGCTATTTTCATAAGTTGTTTTTGTTCGTTTTATCAGGAATGAAATAGTGAAATACTGCCGCAATAAAGCACTAATTGTACTATTAGATGCAATCTTTCTGGGATATTTCAAGCAGTTATTAATGCGCTTCCAGCCAGTCTTTGCCAGTGCCAAGATCTACTTCTAGTGGAACATTTAACTTGAAAGCATTTTCCATTTCATATTTTATCATCGGTTTGATTTTTTCGAGTTCATCATTATGCACATCAAACACAAGCTCATCATGAACCTGTAGCAACATTTTACTTTTCCAATTTTCAGAGGTTAGTTTTCCGTGAATATTAATCATTGCAATTTTGATGATATCAGCAGCACTGCCTTGAATTGGTGCGTTTACCGCATTTCGTTCTGCGCCACCTCGAACAATGGCGTTTTGAGAATTAATATCTTTCAAATAACGACGACGACCCAGTATTGTTTGTACATAGCCATTCTCTCTTGCAAAATCTATTTGATTCTGTATATAGGACTTTAATCTTGGATAGGTTTGGTAATACGCTTCAATCAAATCAGCGCTCTCTTTACGAGATAAGTTAGTTTGATTGCTCAATCCAAAAGCCGAAACACCATATATAATTCCGAAATTGACCGTTTTGGCATGACTTCGTTGCTCGCGAGTCACTTCTTCCAGCGGAACATTAAAGACTTTTGAAGCAGTAGATTTGTGAATGTCTTCGTGATTCTGAAAGGCTTTGATCATGTTTTCTTCACCGCTTAATGCAGCAATTACCCGCAATTCTATTTGGGAATAATCTGCAGAAACCAATGTGTAATTTTCATCTCGTGCCACAAATGCTTTCCGGATTTGTCGGCCACGTTCGGTTCGAATCGGGATGTTTTGTAAGTTGGGATTATTCGAACTCAATCGTCCTGTTGCCGCAACGGTTTGCATATAATCGGTGTGTATGCGGTTCGTGATTTTGTCAACTTGGTTGGGTAAAGCATCAACATACGTGTTTTGTAGCTTTATCAATTGTCGCCAATCCAGAATGTCTTTTACAATTGGGTTTTCAGCGGCTAAATAGCTTAAGATTTCCTCTCCGGTTGCGTATTGACCGGTTTTGGTTTTCTTTTGTTTGGCTCCTCCAATTTTCAATTTGTCAAATAATACATCGCCCAGTTGTTTTGGGGAAGCGAGATTGAATTTTTCACCGGCAGTTTCATAAATATTTGCTTCCAATATCTTTATATCATCATCCAAGGTTTTCGACAGGGATTTCAAGAAATCGACATCTACGCGGATTCCTTCTTTTTCCATAGCGGCCAAAACAGGTACCAATGGAATTTCGATTTCCTCAAAAAGTTTTTTGGTGCCGGTTTTGTCTAATTCTAAAGTGAATATTTCCTTGAGTTGCAAAGTTACATCAGCGTCTTCAACCGCATATTCTTTGATTTCTTCCAGTTCAACGTCGCGCATTGATTTCTGGTTTTTTCCTTTTTTCCCAATTAAAGTTTCAATAGATTGCGGGGAATATTTTAAATATGTTTCTGCCAAAATATCCATATTATGACGCATATCCGGATTGATTAGATAATGTGCAATCATGGTATCGAATAGTTTTCCTTTTACGGTAACCTTGTAATTAGAGAGTATCTTTAAATCGTATTTTAAATTCTGACCAATTTTCTCGATGTTTTCATTTTCGAAAAAAGGAATGAATTTCTCGATTAAAACTTGTGCTTCCTCTTGATTTTCCGGAAAAGGAACATAGAATCCTTTTCCTTTTTCGAAAGAAAACGAAATCCCCACTAATTCGGCATGCAAAGCATCTAGACCAGTTGTTTCGGTGTCAAAACATACTGAAGCTTGTTTTTGTAAATTTTGCAACAGCAACTTCAGCCCTAAATCCCCTTGGATTATCTGATACGAATGTTCTGTGTTTGCTAGTGAACTATAATATTGATGGCGTGTTTCTTCTGATGAATCTTCCTGAATGGCACTTCCAAAAAGATCAAACTGTTCTTCAGTTTTAGGTTGTGTTTTTTTATATAATTTAGTTTCATCAACCGGGTTATTGGTGGTCGCAGTCGCTCCTTTTTTGAATATAGCGTCAAACTGCTCTGCCATTCGGCGGAATTCTAACTCGTTGAACAGTGCGTCTGTTTTTTCGACATCAGGAGTGGATAATTCATAGTCCGTTTCATCAAAAATAACGGGACAATCCAGTAAAATTGTGGCTAAGGTTTTAGATAATAATCCTTTTTCCTTGTTCGCCTCAATGTTCTCTTTCATTTTTCCTTTCAGCTTATCCGTATTAGCTAAAAGATTTTCCATGGTTCCAAATTCTTTTAGAAACTTCTTTGCAGTGACTTCGCCTACTCCGGGAAGTCCTGGAATATTATCCGCTGCATCACCCATCATTCCAAGGAAATCGATTACCTGATCCGGGCGTTCAATTTCAAATTTTGCCAAAACCTCAGGAATTCCCCAGATCTCTATTCCATTCCCCATTCGGGCAGGTTTGTACATAAATATGTTTTCAGAAACAAGTTGTGCAAAATCCTTATCCGGGGTGACCATAAAAACTTTATAATTTTGTTTTTCGGCTTGTTTGGCAATGGTCCCAATTAGGTCATCAGCCTCATAGCCTTTGACTTCTATTATAGGAATATGCATGGCTTTCAGTAAATCTTGGATATAAGGAATAGCAATTTTTATGGCTTCCGGAGTAGCATCACGATGGGCTTTGTATTCCGGGAAGATGTCATTTCTCAACTGGCTGCCACCATTGTCAAAAGCAACGGCTAAATGATCTGGTTTTTCTCTTTTTATAACATCCATCAATGAATTCATAAAACCCATAATGGCGGATGTATCCATTCCTTTAGAATTGATCCGTGGATTTTTTATAAAAGCATAATAGCCTCTGAAGATTAAGGCATAGGCATCAAGAAGAAACAGGCGTTTTTGTTGTGACATGAATTGTAATTTTTGTAAAGTTTTCAAAAGTACAAAACTTGTCAGATAAAGGCATGAAATATTTCTTCAAATCAATTTCACTATGTTTTTTAAAATAAAATAGGAGAAACAGGGGCTTAGGTGCAGCGATTTTATATTTGTTAAACTTGTTTATTAAATAAAGCACGAATAATTTGTACGATAACGGTTTTGCTTTTTATTTAAAATTAAGTTTTTCTATTTCAGCTAAGCTGTTTCAAGTTGATTTAATGTAATTTTAGTTAAATTTAGATTAATAAAAACGCATACTATTTTCTTAATTTGTTATTTTGTGTAAAATTTGATTAAAAATGATTTTCCGTGTCGTATTCTTGTGTTCAATTCTACTTATTATTGAGCTGTATACTTTTCAGATCTTAAAAACTTTGATAAAATCAAAACTAATATTGTTTTCAATTCAGGGTATAAGCCTATTAGTTTTAATATATATCGTGTATTCTTTAATGCAATTTGACCGTAGCGTAGGACAAACCCAGCAATTCATGTTTAGTATGGGATTGTTGCTTATTGTTTATGTTCCAAAATTAATTTTAGCCTTAATTTTAATAGGGGAAGACATTTTTAGAGTAGGTGCTGGAGCCTTAAATTTTTTCGTGGATTATGACAAGAGTACTGATTTCCTTAATTCCAGAAGAAAGTTTATCAGTCAAATAGGATTAGGGTTAGCGGCGGTTCCGTTTTTATCCTTGATATATGGAGTCACGATTGGGAAATACAATTACAAAGTGATCAGGCAGCGTATTTTTTTTCCGGATTTACCGGATGCTTTTGATGGTTTTAAAATTACTCAAATATCCGATGTTCATAGTGGAAGCTTTGATGACCCGGAAAAAATTAATTATGCGATTGACTTGGTAAATGAGCAAAATTCAGATATGATTCTGTTTACTGGAGATATTGTCAATACGCACGCCAAAGAGATGCATCCTTGGATAGAAACATTCAACCGAATTAAGAAACATGAATATGGCAAATATTCCGTTTTGGGGAATCATGATTACGGAGAATATGTAACCTGGCCAAGTGAAGCCGCAAAAGCAGATAATTTTAAGGCAATAAAAAATTTATACGGAGAAATTGGGTTTGATTTATTGCTGAATGAGCATACGTTTATCGAGAAAGGAGATGCCAAAATAGCATTAGTAGGTGTCGAAAACTGGGGACATAATTTCAAGCAGGCCGGAGATTTGAATAAGGCTTCGGGGCAGTTAAAGAAAGAAGATTTCAAGATTTTGATGAGCCATGACCCTTCCCATTGGGAGCACGTGGTGCAGCACGATGATAAACACTACCACCTTACGCTTTCCGGACACACACACGGAATGCAATTTGGAATCGAAATTCCCGGTTATTTCAAATGGAGTTTGGCGCAATACGTATACAAACAATGGGCCGGCTTATATGAAAACATGGGAAGATACGTTTATGTCAATAGGGGATTTGGTTTTCATGCCTTTCCCGGAAGAGTAGGAATCATGCCGGAAATAACGGTCATCGAACTAAAAAAAGGCACTAATGTAGCAGAATTCGTTTAAAATGCTACATTTGTAAAATTAACATCTCTGTTTAGTGAATTTTAAAAATTAAATTTTTGGTTTTATGTCAAAATTTGGAGAACTTATAAATACTAAAATTCCGGTATTAATTGACTTTTATACGGAGTGGAATGAATCCTCCGTTTTAATGCATCCTGTGATCAGAGATGTAGCGGCGGCCCTTGGCGATAAAGCGAAAGTCATTAAGATTGACGTGGATAAAAATCAAGAATTAGCGGATGCTTTGCGGATCAAAGGGTTGCCTACGTTGATGATCTATAAACAAGGTCAGATGATCTGGAGACAGTCCGGAGAACTTGACGCCAATACGATAATTAGTCTCGTTCAGGAACAATTGTAATATTTTTATAAAGGGTTGCACTTAAAATTATTTTCTTTTAAATAAGCTAGTGTTTTTGGCAACACGTATTGTAGGTTCTTGAACGCTTTTATACTGTCGTGAAAAACAATAATACTCCCCGGTCTTACATTTGACAACACATTATTCAGGCATTTTTCTTTAGATATTGTGGCATCAAAATCAGCACTCAGGACATCCCACATAATTATTTTGTACCCTAGTTTTTGTAGTTTTTTTGATTGCGATTTTTTTATTTTTCCATACGGAGGGCGAAAAAGTTTAGCGTCTGGATGGGTGTGGTTTTCAATCGCTTCTTGAGCTTGTTTCGTGTTTTTGATGTACGTATCAGTAGTTGTTTGCCAGCCATTTAAGTGGTTGAAAGTGTGGTTTCCTATGGTGTGGCCTTCCCGAATCACCTTTTTGAATATTTCAGAATTTTTTTCGATATTATTTCCAATACAGAAAAAAGTGGCTTTGATTCCGTATTTTTTTAATTCCACCAAAACCCATTCTGTAACTTCTGGAATGGGGCCGTCATCAAAGGTAAGGTATACAGTATTTCCTGTATTGGAGACATCCCAACTATAATTAGAGAATATTTTTTTTATAATCCAATTGGTTTTTATCCAGTACAATTTCATTTTTTTCATTTTAAAATTTAAAAAAATAGCGACATTGAAAAATGTCGCTATTTTTTTAATGGCTCTTTAATATTACTCTTTGTCGCGTCCAAAACGTTCAAACATTTTGATGTACGTATTGAAGACAATTTTGTTCTTATTGTAAAATGCGAGATCGCCATTTTCTTTCATGACTTGCAAGAGGCTTCTGTAGCGCTCAATATCAGTTATGATTGGAATTGCAATACTGCTTTGTTCAGAAGATTTAAGATTGCCATAATAGTTGAGGTTTTCTTGGTACTTAAAGACTAATCGGTCCAATAATTGTTCGGCTTTTATTTTTTCGCCAGTTTTATAATAGCCCCCCGCAAAAGGTTCTACTAATGAATAATAGCCAAAGCTGTCCAAAGGCATTTTTGCCATAGCTAAATCAATGATTTTTTTGGCTTTTTCTTTCTGTCCTTCTAGGATTAACTGATTCATCAGTCTAGAAAGGAAAGAACGGTAATTAATACTGTTCTTTCTTGTCTCAGGATCGTGATAGATGGATGGATTTTCGCTATTTCCCCAATCCATTTTCATAACATTATTATATAGTTTGTCTGAATCAATCATACCCATATTTAATGGGCTGCCATCTTTTGGGAAGGGAGTTTTTATAGGAACCAATTTATACGCCAATCCTTCTAGTTGAAGGTAGTCTTTCATCCATAAATAGTCTTCAGCGTCATAAGCCCCATTGCTAAAATAAATTGGTCTTTTCCAATTGTTATTAGCAATGATATCTAACATCATCAATCTGTTTTTATATAAGGCATTTCCTTTGATGTCTATATCAATATAAGGCACTATAGAGTCATTGTATTTAGGGGATACTACTTTGTTTTGTATGATCGTATTTTTGTCAACGGGAATCCGAATCTTATTGGTTGGGTAAAAATGGATGGTTTGTCCGTTTTGCATTCCTACCGTTGATTTAGGATTTTTAATAAAATCGATAAAATCTTTTATATCCCAGCGACTTTCAATTTTTGGAATATGAGCCACATAGTCTAATTTGTCTCCCACATACTCCTCGTGTGTAAACGAAACCGGTACCGGGTCTGATTCGTATGTTTTGGTTTTCATTTGATCGATATACCAGTCCGTCATGAATAAACTGGTGTTTACAATTTTGACATCGGTTCTTATTTTTTCAATTTCCTGTGCGTACCAAAGCGGGAAAGTGTCATTGTCTCCAATGGTGAATAAGATGGCATTAGGGTCACACGAAGTAAGATATGCTTTTGCCATAGACAACGCGGTATATTTGCCGGAACGGTCGTGGTCATCCCAGTTTTGTGACGCCATAAGCACTGGTGCCACTACTAAACTTAATGCGATAAGGAGAGGGCCAGCTATTTTTGGAGCGAGATGTTTTTTGACACTTTCATACAAGGCGTAAACACCAAAGCCTATCCAGATGGCAAATACATAAAAGGAGCCTACCAATGCATAATCCCTTTCTCGAGGTTCAAAAGGCCTTTCGTTCAAATAAATTTTCAGGGCTATTCCCGTAAAAAGAAACAAGGCAAGCAAAACATAAAAGCTTTTTAAATCCTTATTGGCATGATACATAAGTCCAATAAGGCCCAGAATAAAAGGCAAAAAGAAATATACATTCCGACCTTTGTTGTTCAATACATCCGATGGTAAGTTGTCCTGACTTCCTAAATGCAATTCATCAATGAATTTTATACCACTGAGCCAGTTGCCATCCAGATAGTCGTATCGTCCCTGAACATCATTTTGACGGCCAACAAAATTCCACATCAAGTACCTCCAATACATGTATCCAAATTGATACTCTACCATAAAACCTAGATTGTCCGCAGTTGTTGGTTTTTCAACAATCAAATAGTCGCCATAACTTTTTAGGAAGGTGACATATCCTTCGTTGTCAATTTGTTTTTGCGCGTAGGCTTGTCTGAATTCAGAAATTATTTTTTGAGTTTCATTTTTGAGTTGAGCAATCGCTTTATTATAATCTTCTTCACTAAGCTGACTGGCATCAATACCGTATTTTGCTAAATCATCCTCGTAAGGATAATTAGGATTTAATTTGAATTGAGGCGGATTGGTAAAATTCATGTAATTTTCAATATGTCCATCGCTCCACATTCTTGGGAGAATGGTTTTGTGATTGTCATCTGAATTTTGGGAAGCATTTTTATAATTATTGACAATAACATATTTCCCTGTTTTATAATCTCTTTCATAATTGGGTGCTTTGTCTAAATAAGGATTATTGGCATCTAATCCGGCAAAATTCTCTGTGTATTGTGGACCATAGAACAATGCATTTACACCATATTGTTCTCTATTGTAATAGGCTAAAACTTCGCGGGCATCAGACGGTTTGTTTTCATTGATTACAGTATTTGCATTTGCTCGAATGGGTAGCATCATCCATGTCGAGAAACCAATTAAAATAAAAAGGATGCAAAGAATTATGGTGTTGTAGAACACAAAGCCTTTTTGTTTGGTGTATTTCAATCCAAAGTAAAAGAAAGCAATCAAAGCTATTGTAACAAACACAGTGCCCGAGTCAAACGGCAGTCCTAAACTATTGACCATAAAAACTTCTGTTTTACCAAAGAATCCCATGGTCATAGGAAGTAGCAATTTGAAAATAAACAACAAAATAGCAATTACTACAACATTTGCAATAAGGAAACTTTTAACTGTTACTACCTTATAGTTTTTAAAAAAATAAAGAAAACCTATTGCGGGAATTGTTAGTAATGCCATAAAGTGAACCCCAAAGGAAAGTCCTACAACAAGAGAAATAATCAATAACCACTTATTTCCTCTTGGAGTATTCATGTCTTGCTCCCAGCGTAAACCCAGCCAAAACAATAGGGCAATAAACAAGGATGCCATGGCGTAAACCTCAGCCTCGACAGCATTGTACCAAAAGCTATCTGAAAAAGTGAAGGCTAAAGCACCAACAAATGAACTTCCTAGTATAACGATTTCATTGTTTCTGTTAGTCTCTGAAAATCGGGAAATCAATTTTTTTAGAAGAATGGACGAAGACCAAAAAAGGAATAAAATAGTAAAGGCACTCGAGAATACGGACATCATATTTACCATTAAGGCAATGTGTTGATCATCTGATGCAAACATGGCAAAAAAAGCGCCAATCATCTGGTATAAAGGAGCTCCCGGAGGGTGGCCAACTTGAAGTTTTGCTGCGGTGGAAATGTATTCGCCACAATCCCAAAAACTCATGGTAGGCTCAACAGTTAAAGTGTAAGTTAATAATGCGATTCCAAATGTTAACCAACCAATAATTGTGTTCCATTTATTGAAGTTGAATGTTCCTTTGTCCATGTACTAAAATTTAGTTTAAATGTAAGTTACAAAGAAAATGTTTTTTTATTTAACCCTAGTAGCATTAACACTATTTTCTGGAAAAGTAATGAAATTCAATAATCAATTGATTGTAAAGCTCTTTTGAGATATTTTGCAGCTGATTTTATTTTTTGTTATTTTTTTTTAATAAAAAGGTAAAAAAAATTTGTGCAAACTAAATTTTATTTTAAATTTGCACTCGCTTAGCAGCAATGCTGGTCTATGGTGTAATGGTAACACAACTGTTTTTGGTGCAGTCGTTCAAGGTTCGAGTCCTTGTAGACCAACAAAAAACCTCTCAATTCCTGAGAGGTTTTTTTATAGATAAAATTCTGAGTAGTGTTTGTTGGGATTTTCGAGATAAGAGAATGAAGTTGGTTAGTTGTTTTTGCAAAGCCAAAAGGAGTTAAATTCTAAAAGTGATAACAGGTCTGGTGGTGTGGTTTACTAAGTCCTCACTGATGCTTCCGTTAAAAAAATGCGCTAAACCAGTTCTGCCATGAGTGCAAAGGCCAATTAAATCAGCATCTATTGTTTTTGAAAAATTGATTATTCCACTTTCAATATTTGCATCATTAAATAGATGTGAGGAGTAGTTTGGAAGATCAAATTCAGCCATAAAAGCGCCCATCACCTTTTCGGCAGCAAGAGTGGTCTTAAAACTATTGGGAGTGCAAATCATGACTAAAAACAAATTGGCATCAAAGATCTTCGCGAACTCCATCATTTTTTTAAAAGGCTTTTTAGCTTCTTTTGAAAAATCAGAGGCAAAGACGAAATTTTTAAATTTTAATTTACCTACATCTTTTTTTATAACTAAAACTGGAATTTCGGAGAGTCGGACCACTTTTTCAGTATTAGAGCCAATAATGATTTCTTCAATGCCTGAAGTGCCATGAGAGCCCATAACGATTAAATCAATTTTATTCTTTTTGTTAAAGGATAAAATACCGCTAAAAGCTTTTTCAAATTGTACAGAGACATGTACCGGAATTCCTTTCAAATAGGGCTGTTCTTTTATTTTTTGAAGGTTTTCGTTAACTTTTTTGATGAACAACATAAGCGCCGGAGTAATGTCTGCTCCAGTAACAGAGTCATTCATGTGGTTTGGGAGTTCTAACAAATGCAATAGGAATATTTCACACTTGTTTTTTCTTGCAATTACAGCAGCCACTTTTAGAGCGTTTCCGGCATGATCAGAAAAATCGGTTGGGACTAAAATACGTTTCATAATTACAGCGTGTTAAATTATGGTAAAACTGTTGTTTTGAATTGTTCATTAAAGATAAGAAATTATTTTAGAGCAATCGATTATTTTGGTTTATAAAAAAAAACACTATATTTGCACCGTTATTTATTAAAATCTAGATAATGAGGGGACTAAATGTCCCCTCTTTTTATAAGCATATGACATTTAAAGAGAAAGTAAACACGTTATTGGCAGAAGGCCTGTTAGAGAAGCCGTCAATTTTTTTGATAGACCTGATTATCACGGATGCTTTTAAGGTTATTGTGACCTTGGATGGAGATAATGGAGTAGCGCTTCAGGATTGTATTGATGTGAGCCGTTCACTAGACAATAGCCTGGACCGTGAGGAGCAGGATTTTTCTTTAGAAGTGGCTTCGGTAGGAGTAGGATCTCCATTGAAATTGATCAGACAATACAAGAAAAATATAGGGCGTACATTGATTGTGAAGACTGGAGCAGAAATAATTGAAGCGGAATTAGTGGAAGCTAATGATGATTTTGTAATTTTGTCATGGGAAGCAAGAGAGCCAAAAAAGATTGGTAAAGGGAAGGAGACCGTTCAAAAAGAACTTAAACTACCTTATGGAGACATTAAAGAAGCAATTGTTACAGTAACATTTTAATTAAAGAATTCGCATGGAAAATTTAGCATTGATCGATTCATTCTCAGAGTTTAAAGATGATAAACTTATTGATCGTGTAACGCTTATGGCAATTTTAGAAGATGTATTTAGAAATGCATTGAAAAAAAAATACGGTTCAGATGATAATTTCGATATCATTATAAATCCTGATAAAGGAGATATGGAGATTTGGCAAAGAAGAGTAATTGTTGCGGATGAAGACTTGGATTTTGATCACCTTGAAATTACATTGACTGAAGCTAGAAAAATAGAGCCTGATTTTGAAATTGGAGAAGAGGTTTCTGAAGAAGTTAAATTAATTGATTTAGGAAGAAGAGCAATTTTAGCTTTGCGTCAGAATTTGATTTCTAAAATTCATGAACACGATAACACCAATCTTTACAAGCAGTTTAAAGATTTAATAGGAGATATTTACACCGCTGAAGTGCACCATGTGCGTCCAAGAGTTGTGATTTTAGTTGATGATGAAGGCAATGAAATTATTTTGCCAAAAGAAAAACAAATACCTTCTGATTTTTTCCGCAAGGGAGATAATGTCAGAGGGATAATTGAAAGCGTTGAGTTGAAGGGAAATAAACCTCAAATTATTATGTCTAGAACTTCGGAGAAGTTCTTGGAAAAATTGTTTGAGCAAGAAATTCCGGAAGTATTTGATGGTTTAATCATGGTAAAGAAAGTGGTTAGGATACCCGGCGAAAAAGCAAAAGTAGCTGTTGATTCTTATGACGACAGAATAGATCCTGTGGGGGCTTGTGTAGGTATGAAAGGGTCTCGTATTCATGGAATCGTGCGTGAATTAGGTAATGAGAATATAGATGTTATCAATTATACAAGCAACATTCAATTGTTTATCACAAGAGCATTAAGCCCTGCAAAAGTATCTTCGATCAAGATCAATGAAGAGACTAAAAGAGCAGAGGTTTTCTTGAAGCTTGAAGAAGTTTCAAAAGCGATTGGTCGTGGGGGACACAATATCAAATTAGCGGGCTTATTAACGGGCTATGAATTAGACGTTATTCGTGAAGGTGATGTTGCTGGTGCTACCGCTGATGATGATGATGTTGAATTAACAGAGTTTTCAGATGAAATTGAAGACTGGGTTATTGAAGAATTTGCAAAAATTGGATTGGATACTGCAAAAAGTATCTTAAAACAAGATGTAGAAGATTTAGTACGAAGAACAGACCTGGAAGAGGAAACGATTCTGGATGTAATGAGAATATTGAAAGAAGAATTTGACAGTTAGTCATTGAGTCTTCAACGATAAACATGCCATTTTACAATTAATTCTTGCTCGGTAGGTATCGAGTCGGGAGTAAAGTGAGGAATAACAAAAAAGGTAATAATAAAAAGGTTTTATGTCTGAAGAGAGAATTATTAGAATAAACAAAGTTTTAAGGGAATTGAATATTTCTTTGGAAAGAGCTGTGGATTATCTAAAAGATAAAGGGATAGCTATTGAAGCAAACCCAAACACAAAAATTTCTGATGATGTATACAATGTCTTGTGCGGTCAGTTTGCAGGTGACAAAGGGAATAAAGAAGCTTCGAAAGAAGTTGGGGAAGAAAAAAGAAAAGAAAAAGAGGCTTTGCGTTTAGAACGAGAGAAAGAAATCGAAGACAAACGTAAGATTGAGGAAGAGCGTCTGAAACAGCAAGAAGTTATAAAAGCGAGAGCAGTTATAGCGGGTCCTGTTCAGGTAGGTAAGATTGATCTTAATCCTAAAAAACCTTCCATCGTCACTCCTGTGAAAGCGGTTGAAAAAGTGGAGACTCCAGTTGCTAAAGTAGCTGAGGTGAAAGCAATTCAAAAAGAAGCTTCAACAGAAAAACTGTCGCCAGAAAAACCTTTAGAAGAAAAACCTGTTTCAGATAAAAAAGAGATAAAACCGGTTGTTGGAATTAAAGAGGTAAAAAAAGAGACTGTAAAAGCAGTCCCTGCTGAACCAAAAGAGGTAGTGAAAACGGAAATTGCTAAAACTGATGACGTGCCTGTTGATGAAACCATCACAACGCAATATCAAAAATTATCAGGAACTACTTTGACAGGGCAGATCATTGATTTGTCACAATTCAACAAACCAAAAAAGAAAAAAGAAGAACCTAAAATCACTCCTAATAAACCGGGTGCTCCAGGATCGGCTGCGGCTAATGCAAATAAAAACAAGCGTAAAAGGATTGCTCCTAAACCAGGAGTTCCTAGGCCGCCTGCAGTTCCAGGAGTTCCGGGAGCGCCAAATCCTAACAAGATTACGCCAAATGTTGGTGGTGGCGGATTTAATGCTAACAGAAGTGCAAGACCTGGTTTCGTAAGAGGAAACAGACCTGCTATTGTTGCTAAAGTAGAGCCTACGGAAGAAGAAGTAAAAAACCAAATTAGAGAGACTTTAGAAAAACTTCAAGGAAAAGGAGGTAAATCTAAAGCAGCTAAATATAGAAGAGATAAAAGAGATACGCACCGTCAAAAATCAGATGACGAGCAAAGAGCCATAGACGAAGGAAGCAAAACGATTAAGGTTACTGAGTTTGTTACCGTTGGTGAAATTGCCATCATGATGGATGTGCCAATTACAAAAGTTATTGGAACTTGTATGTCGCTTGGAATCATGGTTACCATGAATCAGCGTCTTGATGCGGAAACATTGACAATCGTTGCGGATGAGTTTGGTTATGAAGTTGAATTTATCACGGTAGATATTGAAGAAGCAATTCAGGTTGTTGCAGATAGAGAAGAAGATTTAGTATTCAGAGCGCCTATTGTTACGGTAATGGGTCACGTAGATCACGGTAAAACATCGTTACTGGATTACGTTCGTAAAGAAAACGTAATCGCAGGGGAGTCTGGAGGAATTACACAACATATTGGTGCCTACGGAGTAACTTTGGATAACGGACAAAAAATTGCATTCTTAGATACACCGGGTCACGAAGCTTTTACAGCGATGCGTGCGCGTGGTGCTCAAGTTACGGATATTGCAATTATTGTGATTGCTGCGGATGATGACATCATGCCACAAACGAAAGAAGCGATCAGTCATGCTCAAGCAGCAGGCGTTCCTATTATATTTGCCATTAATAAAATTGACAAGCCTAATGCCAATCCTGAAAAAGTAAAAGAAAGATTAGCGGGTATGAATTTACTAGTAGAAGATTGGGGTGGGAAAATTCAATCTCATGATATCTCTGCAAAAGTTGGTACAGGTGTCAAAGAATTATTAGAGAAGGTATTGTTAGAAGCGGAACTTTTAGATTTAAAATCAAATCCAAATAAAGCGGCTCAAGGTACAGTGGTTGAGGCATTTCTTGATAAAGGAAAAGGATATGTTTCTACCATATTAGTACAGCATGGAACGTTACGAGTTGGTGATTATATGTTAGCAGGGAAGCATCATGGTAAGATAAAAGCCATGCATGATGAAAGAGGGAATATAGTTACAGTTGCGGGACCTTCAACTCCGGTTTCTGTTCTGGGTCTTGATGGAGCAGCCACTGCAGGGGATAAGTTCAATATTTTTGAAGATGAAAAAGAAGCCAAACAAATTGCTTCAAAACGTTCTCAATTGATGCGTGAGCAGTCTGTACGTACACAACGACACATTACATTGGATGAAATTGGACGTAGAATAGCATTGGGTCAATTTAAAGAATTAAATATTATCCTTAAGGGAGATGTGGATGGTTCTGTTGAAGCATTGTCTGATTCGTTCTCTAAATTATCTACCGAAGAAATTCAAATTAATATTATTCATAAAGGGGTTGGTGCAATTACAGAAACTGACGTAATGTTGGCTTCGGCATCTGATGCAATCATCATCGGATTTAATGTTCGTCCTGCTGGAAACGCAAGACAATTAGCAGATAAAGAAGAAATTGATATCCGTTACTATTCTATTATTTATGCTGCAATTGATGACTTGAAAGATGCCATGGAAGGGATGTTAGCTCCGGAAATGAAAGAAGAAATTCTGGGTACAGCGGAGATTAGAGAGATATTCAAAATCTCTAAAGTAGGTTCTATTGCGGGTTGTATGGTAATGGACGGTAAAATTTCCAGAAGCGCTAAAATGAGAATCATTAGAGATGGTGTGGTGGTGCATACAGGTGAACTGATAGCATTGAAACGTTTCAAAGATGATGTTAAAGAGGTTGCTAAAGGCTATGATTGTGGAATTCAGATCAAGGGATATAATGACATTGAAGAAAGAGATGTTATTGAATCTTACCATGAGGTAGCAATTAAGAAGAAATTGAAATAGAATTATATTGTTTTAATTAAAATCCCGACTAGTCGGGATTTTTTTGTTTTAAACAAAGACAGGTTTAGTCTTGAAAAGCTTTTTTAATGGCTGAATAAAAGTTTTTTGTTTTAACACTGATTTTTATTTGTTAAGGAAAAGTGACAACTTTTTTTTATTTCAGTTAGTAAAACGCGATTTTTTATTTAATCGAGAGTGGGATAGGAGTTTGTGTTGAACTGAGCTTATTCGTTTATGTCATCCTGATTTAAAGTTTTTTGCTTATTTCAAATAATAGAGAGCTTGATTTTATATAATTTGAATATTTTTTAAGTTTATTAGAGGATAATTTTGCTATTTTTCAATTGTCTTTGGTTTTTTTTAATCCAATTATAAAAACAAAAAAACCACTTTTGAAGTGGTTTTTTTAAAATAGGAGATGCATGATTACTGATGCTGTTTTATTTGTTAGGCTTTATCAAATGTACATTGGAATAGCTTTTTTTGATCTCTATTAGATTTCGTTCTGCTTCAATTCGTGTTTTGAAATTCCCAACCCAAACTTTGTAGTTTGGAGTAAAAAAAATAATGGTGCCGTCAATATCTCGAAATTGTTGTCTAAATTGATTAAGAGTGTTTCTTGCTTTTTCACTTTCGCCACTAAATATTTGAATTTTATATTGGTCATTTATAGCATTAGAAATATTTGTTTTTCTCTTTTCATTTAGTAATTGTTCAAATTTAGGGTCTTGATTAACGGTTAAGTTTTTGTCTTGTGCAATTGCATGTATATAAGATATACAAAATGCAATAGTGATAAAAAAAGCTTTTTTGGAGGCTAAAATTCTCATAATGTGATTGTTTTTGTGTAAAAGTACTATTTAATAAATCATACTAAACTCAGAATATTATTTAGAATAGATATAAATTGAAATTAAGACTATTTTAAGGTTTTGAGAGTAGTTCTTAAGTCGTATTTTTGTGCAAGTTTAAAATAAAGGATCAGTTTTTATAAAAATAATTAGAAAAAACTGTGCCAATTTTTAGTAGATAATCATTATACTATATGAAAAAGGTGGGTAACCATAATTCGATCTCAAGGAAATTAATTCTTAGCATAGCTTTAATGCTGTCTGTTTCCTTTACTTCATTTGCTCAAGAAGCTACTCCAGCAGTAGCGGATGTTACTGCGGATGCTACAGCTACTTCACAAAGTGCTGATCCGGTTAAGGGTAAAGAGCTTTTTAATGCTAACTGTGCGGCATGTCACAAACTTGATGCGAAAGCAACAGGACCGGCTCTTAGAGGCGTGGGTGCTAAATATGATGCTTCATGGCTTCATAAGTGGGTTCGTAATAGTTCAGATCTTATCAAATCAGGAGATGCTCAAGCTGTAAAAGTTTATGAGGAAAATAACAAGGCCGTAATGTCTGCTTTTCCTCAATTATCGGATGCTGATATTGATGATATAATTGCTTACACTTCAGAGCCAAAAGCGGAGGCTCCTGCAGTAGCTTCAGGTACTGAGGCGGTTCCAGGAACAGCTGATGCAGGCAGTGGGGTTTCGAATAATATTATTTTAGGGGCTTTGTCCTTGGTGATGTTAGTTCTTGTGGTAATGTTGTTTCTTGTAAATAATGTGTTAACTAAAGTAGCAAAAGCAAATGGTATTGAAGTTGCTCCAAAAACTCCAACAACACCTATTTGGAAATCGTTTGTTAGAAATCAGTTTTTAGTATTGGTTACTTCTGTATTTTTGTTGTTGGCGAGTGCGTATTTTGTATATGGTTATCTGATGCAAATTGGTGTTGACCAGGATTATGCGCCAGTTCAGCCGATTCATTATTCTCATAGAATACATGCTGGAGATAATGAGATCAACTGTAAGTATTGTCACTCCTCGGCAAGAGTTAGTAAGAATGCTGGAATTCCTTCATTGAATGTTTGTATGAATTGTCATAAGAATATTGCTGAAGTTGCTGAAACAACAGCTACTCCTGAATACAGTAAGGCGTTTTATGATGAGCAAATTCAGAAATTATATACAGCAGTTGGTTGGGATCAAACAACTCAAACGTACACAGGTAAAACACAGCCTGTAAAATGGGTTCGTATTCATAACTTGCCGGATTTTGTTTATTTTAATCACTCGCAACACGTAACGGTGGCTGGTATTGAATGTCAAACTTGTCACGGTCCAGTACAAGAATATGAGATTCAAAAACAATTCGCTCCTTTAACAATGGGTTGGTGTATTGATTGTCACAGGAAAACTGAGGTAAAAATGGAAGGCAATGAATATTATACTAAGATTCACGAGGAGCTTTCTAAGAAATACGGTGTAGATAAGTTGACTGCGGCTCAAATGGGAGGTTTAGAATGTGGTAAATGCCATTATTAATCAAATTATTAAGATTTTAATATTTATATATGTCATCAAACAAAAAATACTGGAAAAGTGTTGAAGAGCTAGATCAAAATAGTTCTGTTGTTGAGGCCCTTAGAAATAACGAATTTGTTGAAGAAATTCCTACGGATGAATTTTTAGGAAATGATGGTACTTTGTCATCTTCGTCAACATCACGTCGTGATTTTTTAAAGTACGTTGGTTTTAGCACAGCAGCAGCCACGCTTGCGGCTTGTGAAGGACCGGTTAACAAGTCTATTCCTTACGTGCTTCAGCCGGAACAAATTATCCCCGGAGTAGCCGATTATTATGCAACGTCAGTTTTTGATGGTTTTGACTTTGCAAATCTTTTGGTGAAAACACGCGAAGGGCGCCCTATTAAAATAGATAATAATACTATTCAAGGTGCTGCGTTTAGTGCTAATGCAAGAATTCATGCTTCTATTCTTTCGTTATACGACAGTATGCGTTTGAAGGAGCCAAAGATAGAAGGTAAAAATGCGGCTTGGTCTGCTGTTGATTCTAAAATAAAGTCTAGTATCGTTGCTGCTGCTGCAAAAGGCGGGCAAGTGGTGCTTTTGACTAATACATTGGCGAGTCCATCATCAGAAAAGCTTATTGCTGAATTTATTGCCAAAAATCCAAATGCGAAACATGTTGTTTACGATGCTGTTTCTTCTTCGGAAGCATTAGATGCTTTTGAAACTGTTTATGGAGAAAGAGCTTTAGTTAATTATGATTTTTCAAAAGCATCTCTTATCGTTTCTGTTGGAGCTGATTTTCTTGGAGACTGGCAAGGCGGGGGTTATGATTCGGGTTATACGCAAGGAAGAGTGCCAAAAGCAGGAAAAATGTCTCGTCATTTTCAGTTAGAAGCTAATATGACACTCTCGGGTGCTGCAGCTGATAAACGTTTGCCAATGTCTACGGCTAATCAAAAGCAAGCGTTAGTTCATATTTATAATGTGGTAACAGGTTCTTCTGTTGGCGTAACTTTAGAAGATAAATTTAAAGCTGAAGTTACTAAAGCGGCTCAGCAGTTAAAAGCTGCTGGTGCAAAAGGAGTTTTAGTTTCTGGTATTCAAGATAAAAATGCTCAGTTAGTAGTTTTGGCTGTCAATCAAGCATTGGCCAGTGAGGCTTTTACTACCTCTGGTGTAAGACAAATCAGAAAAGGTTCAAATGAAAAAGTGAATCAATTAATTAATGATATGAAAGCAGGAAGTGTTCATACGTTGATTATGAGTGGTGTTAATCCAGTCTATACTTTACCAGACAGCACTTCTTTTGTTGAAGCAATGAAGAAAGTTAATACATCAGTATCTTTTTCTTTGAAAGAAGATGAAACGGCTTTAGTAAGTACAATTGCAGCAGCTGTTCCTCATTATTTGGAATCATGGAATGATGTAAGTTTCACCAAAGGAACTTATGGGATTACTCAGCCTACGATCCGTCCTCTTTTTAATACCAAACAATTTCAGGATGTATTGTTGTCTTTAAATGGAATGACTGGTACATTTTACGATTATATTAAAGGGAATGCTTCGACAATAATAGCAGGTTCTTCTTGGAATAAAGTGTTGCATGATGGTGTTTATGTGGGTGTTGTACCAACTGTAGCTGCAGGTTCTGCTGATTATGGTGCTGCTGCAACTGCTTTGGCACAATCAAAAGCTTCTGAAGGACTAGAACTTGTTTTATACACCAAAACTGGTTTAGGGGATGGACAACAAGCAAACAACCCTTGGTTACAAGAATTTCCGGATCCAATTACAAGAGTTTCTTGGGATAATTATCTTACGGTTTCGAATGCTGATGCTAAGAAATATGATCTTTCGAATGAAATTGTTGCTAATGGGGGGTTAAACGGAAGTTATGCTAGTATTACCACAGCAGACGGAATTAAATTAGAAAATGTTCCTGTAATTGTGCAACCGGGTCAGGCTGTTGGTACTATTGGCTTGGCGTTAGGGTACGGTCGCAAAGCGGCTTTGAAGGAAGAAATGATGGTGGGTTTAAATGCCTATTCTTTATATAAAGGTTTCAATAATGTACAATCAGTAACCTTGGTAAAAGCTGAAGGTGAACATGAGTTTGCTTGTGTTCAAGGTCAGAAAACATTGATGGGAAGAGGGGATATTATAAAAGAAACATCTTTAGAAATTTTTAATACAAAAGATGCTCAAATCTGGAATCCTCAACCTATGGTGTCATTGGATCATAAGGAGGTAGAGGCTACTAAGGTAGATTTGTGGTCTTCATTTGATCGTTCTGTCGGGCATCATTTTAATCTTTCTATAGATTTAAATTCATGTACCGGTTGTGGTGCTTGTGTGATAGCATGTCATGCTGAAAATAACGTTCCTGTAGTAGGGAAAGCTGAAATTAGAAGAAGTCGTGATATGCACTGGTTGCGTATTGACAGGTATTATTCTTCCGAAAGTACTTTTGAAGGTGATAACGAAAGAAAAGAAAATATAGCAGGTTTATCAAGTTCATTATCTACATTTAATGAAATGGAAAAGGCAGGTGATAATCCTCAAGTTTCCTTTCAGCCTGTAATGTGTCAACATTGTAACCATGCGCCCTGTGAAACAGTTTGTCCAGTAGCGGCAACTTCACACTCGCGTCAAGGTCAAAATCATATGGCTTATAACAGATGCGTTGGTACGCGTTATTGTGCTAACAACTGTCCGTATAAAGTACGTCGTTTTAACTGGTTTTTATACAACAAAAACAGTGAATTTGATTATCATATGAATGATGATTTAGGACGTATGGTATTGAATCCGGATGTTAATGTTCGCTCTCGTGGAGTTATGGAAAAATGTTCAATGTGTATTCAAATGACACAAGCAACTATTTTGAAAGCTAAAAACGAAGGAAGAGTAATCATTGATGGTGAATTCCAAACGGCATGTTCAAATGCTTGTTCTAATGGAGCAATGAAATTTGGAGATATAAATGATAAAGATGCGGAAGTGGCTGCCTTAGTTGCTGACGAAAGGATGTATCATTTGTTGGAGCATGTTGGAACAAAACCTAATGTGATTTATCACGTTAAAGTTAGAAATACTTAGTACAAAAAAAGAATTAATTAAGAATCAATATAAAGGATTATGTCGTCTCACTACGAAGCAACCATTAGAAAACCCTTAGTTATAGGTGATAAAACTTATCATGATGTAACTGTAGATGTAGCAGCACCTGTTGAAGGTAAAGCAAATAAACATTGGTGGATTGTATTTTCAATTGCATTAATAGCCTTCCTTTGGGGTTTAGGCTGTATAATTTACACTGTTTCTACAGGTATTGGAACATGGGGGTTAAATAAAACTGTTGGATGGGCTTGGGATATCACGAACTTTGTTTGGTGGGTTGGTATTGGTCATGCTGGAACTTTAATTTCGGCAGTATTATTGCTTTTCCGTCAGCGTTGGAGAATGGCTATTAACCGTTCTGCTGAAGCAATGACAATTTTCTCTGTTATCCAGGCAGGTTTATTTCCAATTATTCACATGGGTCGTCCATGGTTAGCCTATTGGGTTTTACCAATTCCGAATCAATTTGGTTCTCTTTGGGTGAATTTTAACTCACCATTACTTTGGGATGTATTTGCAATTTCTACCTATCTTTCTGTTTCATTAGTATTTTGGTGGACTGGTTTATTACCTGATTTTGCCATGTTGCGTGACAGAGCAATAACTCCTTTTAATAAAAGAGTATATTCTATATTGAGTTTTGGTTGGAGCGGTAGAGCAAAAGACTGGCAACGATTTGAAGAAGTTTCTTTAGTTCTTGCAGGTTTAGCAACTCCGCTTGTGCTTTCGGTGCACACAATTGTATCAATGGATTTTGCCACGTCAGTTATTCCTGGCTGGCATACTACAATTTTTCCGCCTTACTTTGTTGCTGGAGCAGTTTTCTCAGGGTTTGCAATGGTAAATACGTTGCTGATTATTATGAGAAAAGTTTCAAATTTAGAAGCTTATATCACAGTTCAACACATTGAATTGATGAATATCGTAATCATGATTACAGGTTCAATTGTAGGTGTTGCTTATATTACGGAATTATTTGTTGCATGGTATTCCGGTGTAGAGTATGAACAATATGCCTTTTTAAACAGAGCTACTGGACCGTACTGGTGGGCTTATTGGTCTATGATGACTTGCAATGTTTTTTCTCCACAATTCATGTGGTTTAAAAAATTAAGAACAAGTATTATGTTTTCCTTTATAATTTCAATTGTAGTGAATATTGGAATGTGGTTTGAAAGATTTGTAATCATTGTAACTTCATTGCACAGGGATTATTTGCCATCTTCATGGACAATGTTCTCTCCTACATTTGTTGATATTGGAATTTTTATTGGAACTATAGGATTCTTCTTCGTACTGTTTTTACTCTATTCCAGAACATTTCCTGTGATAGCTCAGGCAGAGGTGAAAACAATTTTAAAAGGAACCGGAGATAATTACAAAAGAGAAAGAGAAGCAAATAAAGATTCACACCATGAGTAATAAAGTAATATACGCCATTTATAATGACGATGATATTTTGATGGATGCGGTTAAAAAAACCCGAGCAGCCCATCATCATATTGAAGAAGTTTTTACTCCATTCCCTGTACACGGTTTGGATAAAGCTATGGGAATTGCACCAACGAGATTAGCGATTTGTGCTTTCCTGTATGGTTGCGTAGGTATTTCGGTAGCAACAGCCATGATGAATTATATAATGATTCAAGATTGGCCTCAGGATATTGGTGGAAAGCCAAGTTTCAGTTATATTGAAAATATGCCAGCTTTTGTTCCAATTATGTTTGAACTTACAGTGTTCTTTTCTGCTCACTTAATGGTTATTACTTTTTATATGAGAAGTAAATTATGGCCTTTCAAAGAAGCGGAAAATCCTGATGTAAGAACCACAGATGACCATTTTTTAATGGAAGTTGCTGTAAACAATAATGAAGAGGAATTAGTTTCTTTTTTCCAAAGCACGGGAGCTGTAGAAGTTAAAGTAATAGAAAAGCATTAATTATAGATATGAAAAGCGTATATAAAATAACACTTTTATTTGGTATAACTATTTTAGTTTCCTCCTGCCATAATAATGCGGCACCAAACTATCAGTATTTTCCAAATATGTATGAGTCAGTAGGGTATGAAACTTATTCTGAATCAAATGCATTTAAAAATGGTAAAGAAGGACAACTTCCTGCTCAAGGATCCATAAACCGAGGGTTTGAGCCTTTTGAATACGAAAACTCTACGGCTGGATATGAGTTAGCTAAAGTGAATCTTAAATCTCCTTTAGACTCCTTAAGTAGAGAACCTGAAAAGGCAAAAGAACTTTTTGAAATTTATTGTATCAGTTGCCACGGTGCTTCTGGAAACGGTAAAGGTAAACTGGTAGAAAGAGAAAAATTTCTGGGTGTTCCTAGTTATAAAGATAGAGTTATTACTGAGGGAAGTATTTATCATGTAATAACGTATGGTTTGAATTCTATGGGCTCGCATGCAAACCAGTTGAGTGCCCATGAACGTTGGTTGGTTACTGACTATGTTCTAAAACTAAAAAGCGAATTATAATTGTTGAACAAACTGATCGTAATAGATATGTATACATTTTCAAGTAAATTAAAAACTTTTTCTTTCCTCTTAATGGCCATAGGCGTATTAGGGATTGGATATGGTTTTTGGAGTGCACCAAAGGATATTCAAGAAGTTGAAACTCTTCTTGCTGCTGAAAGCCATGGTAGTCATGGAGAAGTTAAACATGAAACTTCAAAACCTGTTGAAGAGCATGTTGTTTCTAACGGGCACGAGGAAGCTCAAAGTACAAAAGAGGGCAATGCAATAGTATCGCCTACGGACAGCACTTCAGAAGTTATTAATGAAGTTCATGAGAATTCGTTACACACCGAAGTAGCTGTAAAAAAGGGTGAACATGAAATTAGTGAAGAAGTGAAACATGCGGAACATTTGAATCATGTTTTGCATCAGTTGCAAAATAAGCCATGGGCTGCTTTTTATGTTGCCTGTATATTCTTTATGTTGGTGTCTTTGGGTGTTTTAGCTTTTTATGCTATTCAACAAGTAGCTCAGGCTGGTTGGTCGCCTGTTTTGTTTAGAGTTATGCAGGGTATAACGTCTTATTTACCAGTAGGGTCTGTTGTCTTTTTTATAGTATTATTGTTATGTGGTCTTCATCTTAATCATCTTTTTATATGGTTAGATCCTGAAGTTGTTGCTACGGATAAATTAATTGCGAATAAAGCGGGGTATTTAAATTTTCCTTTTTGGATTATTAGGGCAGCTATATTTTTGACTGGTTGGAATTTGTATCACTATTTTTCTAGAAAATATTGTTTAGCGCAAGATGATGCTAGTGATGATTTATTTTACAAGAAAAACTTTAAATTATCGGCTGTCTTCTTAGTTTTCTTTATTGTTACAGAATCGATAATGTCCTGGGACTGGATTATGTCTATCGATCCACATTGGTTTAGTACTTTATTTGGGTGGTATGTTTTTTCAAGTTTCTTTGTTAGTGGAATCACCACGATAGCATTAGTTACTTTGTATTTGAAATCTAGAGGTTTTTTAGAGCACGTTAATACGAGTCATATTCATGATTTAGCAAAATTCATGTTCGGTTTTAGTATATTTTGGACTTATTTATGGTTTTCACAATATATGCTTATTTGGTATGCTAATATTCCGGAAGAGGTAACTTATTATATAACTAGAATCGAATTATATAATATTCCGTTCTTTGGTGCTGTGGTTATGAATTTTGTATTTCCTTTGTTGATCTTAGTTAATACTGATTTTAAAAGAATTACATGGGTTTTAGTCATGGCAGGTGCCGTTATTTTGGTTGGACATTATATAGACTTTTTCAACATGATTATGCCAGGAACTGTTGGAGACAGATGGTTCATTGGGGTTTCAGAGATAGCTTCTGTTCTTTTCTTCCTTGGATTATTTATTTATGTTGTTTTTACAGCATTGACAAAAGTTCCTTTGTTGCCAAAAAGAAATCCATTTATTGAAGAAAGTAAACATTTCCATTATTAATATTTAAAGAAAAAAACAGATGACAAGTTTGTTGGTAATTATAGTTTTAGCTTTATTAGCTGTTGCTTTGTGGCAATTGACTAAAATATTCGATCTGACGCAAGTTGGATCCAATTCCGATAGCTCTGAAGTAGCTACAGATAATGACAATAACGTTCAAGGTTATTTAATGTTTGGTTTTTTGGCCTTTATTTATATTTTTTCAATATATGGTTTGTTTGCTTGGGGACCTTTAGTCCTTCATACATCTGCTTCTGCTCATGGTGAACAAGTGGATTATTTGATGAACATAACTTGGATTCTTATCTTTATTGTGCAAGCTATTACTCAGGTTTTATTGCATTATTTTGCTTTCAAATACAGAGGAAAAAAAGATCAAAAGGCACTTTATTTTGCCGATAATAATAAATTAGAAGCTATTTGGAGCGTTATTCCTGCAGTAGTTTTGGCAGGATTAATACTTTATGGATTGTATGCTTGGAATAATATTATGTTTGTTGATGAAGATGAAGATACAATCGTAATCGAATTATATGCGCAACAGTTTAACTGGAAAGCCAGATATTCAGGAGAGGATAACGTACTTGGAAAAGCAAATGTAAGGTTTATCGAAGGTGCAAATGCTGTAGGAGTTGATTTATCGGATCCATATTCTCAAGATGATATATTGGTAACAGAATTGCATATTCCAAAAGGGAAGAAAATTCATTTCAAAATGCGTTCTCAAGACGTTTTACATTCTGCTTACATGCCTCACTTTAGAGCGCAAATGAATTGTGTTCCTGGTATGGTAACTGAGTTCGCTTTTGAGCCTGTTTATACCACTGTAGAATACAGAGAATTGCCTTATATGGTTGAAAAAGTTGCAAATATTAATGCTTTAAGGGCTAAGAAAAGTGTTGGTTTGGTGGCAAAAGGAGAGGCAGCTTTAGATCCTTATACTTTTGATTATCTGTTACTTTGTAATAAAATTTGTGGTACATCTCATTACAACATGCAAATGAAGATCATTGTAGATACTCCTGAAGACTATAAAGCTTGGTTGAAAGAGAAGGCTACTATCGTTAATGAAGTTAAAGCAGCTTTAGCTACGCCAGCTCCTGTAGATACTGGAGCAAGTACTGATACTGCTGCTGCTGTAACGGCAATGAAATAATATTATAAAAAAAATTTAAAGTAAACATATATGTCAGCAGAAGGTCACGATCACGCAATAGATCACGAACACGAACATCACCATAAAGACACTTTTATTACTAAATATATTTTTAGTATTGATCATAAGATGATTGCCAAACAATACCTAATTACGGGTATCATTATGGGGATTATTGGTGTTGGGATGTCTATGCTTTTTAGAATGCAATTAGCATGGCCGGAAGAATCTTTCCGAATATTTAATATTTTACTAGGGGATAAATTTGCTCCTAATGGAGTCATGGCTAATGATATTTACTTAGCATTGGTTACTATTCATGGAACAATAATGGTTTTCTTTGTTTTAACGGCTGCCCTGAGTGGTACTTTTAGTAACTTATTGATTCCACTTCAAATTGGAGCGCGAGATATGGCATCCGGTTTTATGAATATGATTTCGTATTGGTTGTTTTTCTTATCTAGTGTAATCATGATTAGTTCCCTTTTTGTTGAGGCTGGTCCTGCTTCTTCAGGATGGACGATATATCCTCCCTTAAGTGCTTTACCACAAGCTATTCCTGGTTCAGGTATGGGTATGACATTATGGTTAATTTCAATGGCTATTTTTATTGCATCTTCTTTAATGGGATCTTTGAACTATGTTGTTACGGTAATTAACTTAAGGACTAAGGGAATGTCTATGACTCGATTACCACTTACTATATGGGCTTTCTTTGTGACTGCTATTATTGGTATAGTATCTTTTCCTGTTCTTTTATCAGCTGCTTTATTATTGATTTTTGATAGAAGCTTTGGTACTTCATTTTTCTTATCTGATATTTATATTGCAGGGGAAGTGTTGCATTATCAAGGAGGTTCTCCAGTATTGTTTGAGCATTTATTCTGGTTTTTAGGTCACCCTGAAGTTTATATAGTTTTATTACCTGCTTTGGGTATTACTTCTGAAGTGATTGCTACAAATTCTCGTAAACCAATTTTTGGTTACAGAGCAATGATTATGTCAATTATTGCAATTGCATTCTTATCGACGATAGTGTGGGGGCATCATATGTTTGTCTCCGGTATGAATCCGTTTTTAGGATCTGTATTTACATTTACAACATTGTTAATTGCGATACCTTCAGCGGTAAAAGCGTTTAATTATATTACAACATTGTGGAAAGGAAATTTACAATTGAATCCGGCTATGCTGTTTTCTATTGGATTGGTTTCTACATTTATTACAGGTGGTTTAACAGGGATTATTCTTGGGGATAGTACACTTGATATTAATGTACACGATACTTATTTTGTTGTAGCTCACTTTCACTTGGTAATGGGAATTTCTGCACTTTATGGAATGTTTGCAGGTATTTATCACTGGTTTCCAAGATTATTTGGAAGAATGTTAAACAAGAATCTTGGATATGTACACTTTTGGGTAACTGCAATTTGTGCCTATGGAGTTTTCTTTCCGATGCACTTTATTGGACTAGCGGGTCTGCCAAGACGTTACTATACTAACACCAACTTTCCGTTATTTGATGATTTACAAAATGTTAACGTTTTGATCACAATATTTGCTTTAATTGGTGGTGCCTTTCAATTGGTTTTCTTGTACAATTTTTTCAGTAGTATCTTCTACGGTAAAAAATCAGTAATGAATCCTTGGAAATCAAATACATTAGAGTGGACTGCACCTGTGGAACATATTCATGGGAACTGGCCAGGAGAAATTCCTGAGGTTCATCGTTGGCCTTATGACTACAGTAATCCAGCTCATGATGTAGATTTTGTACCTCAAAATGTTCCAATGAAAGAAGGTGAAGAAGTTTTACATCACTAAAATATAAAAAAAGCCTCGCGAAAGTAGAGGCTTTTTTTAGGACATTACTCAATTTTCATCCCTTTTGTAAGTGTGTAATCACTGTATTTATAGAAGGGTTCAATTGTTAATGCAGTGCATTCTACAACCATTGTGGTGTCTGGATTTTGTTTGAATGAATAAAAAAATAACATACTGAAATAGATTGCTTGATAGTATTGCTTTTTTATTTATAGCATTTTAAATTTAAATTTATAATTCAATATTGCTTTGCTATCTTTGTTATATGAATGAAAATTTAGACCCAACAGCAAATGGTTACAATTCAGAAGAGCTAGATCTTGAAAAAAAATTGAGACCACTTTCTTTTGATGATTTTGCAGGACAAGACCAAATATTAGAAAATCTGAAAGTTTTTGTTCAGGCTGCAAATCAACGAAATGAAGCACTTGATCACACGCTGTTTCATGGTCCACCTGGCTTAGGAAAAACAACATTAGCCAATATTCTTGCCAATGAATTGCAAGTGGGAATCAAAATTACTTCCGGTCCGGTTTTAGACAAACCTGGAGATTTAGCCGGTTTACTGACTAATCTAGAAGAAAGAGACGTTTTATTTATTGATGAAATTCATCGTTTGAGTCCAATAGTAGAAGAATATTTGTATTCTGCTATGGAGGATTTTAAGATTGATATCATGATTGAATCTGGACCTAATGCAAGAACCGTCCAAATCAATCTAAATCCATTTACCTTAATTGGAGCCACCACGCGTTCTGGTTTATTAACCGCTCCTATGAGAGCGCGTTTTGGAATTTCTTCCCGCTTACAATATTATACCACTGAGTTACTCACCACAATCGTAGAAAGAAGTGCTACTATATTTAAAATGCCTATATCCATGGAGGCAGCTATAGAAATAGCTGGTCGTAGTCGTGGAACTCCTCGCATCGCGAACGCATTGTTACGGCGTGTGCGTGATTTTGCCCAGATAAAAGGGAATGGCACTATCGATATAGAAATTGCCCGTTACGCCTTAAAAGCACTTAATGTAGATGCTCATGGCCTGGACGAGATGGATAATAAAATACTAAATACAATCATCGATAAATTCAAAGGCGGACCTGTAGGTTTATCTACTTTGGCGACAGCCGTATCTGAAAGCAGTGAAACAATCGAGGAAGTCTATGAACCATTTTTGATTCAGGAAGGTTTTATTATGCGTACGCCAAGAGGTAGAGAAGTTACCGATAAAGCATATCAACATTTAGGGAAATTAAAAACAAACAATCAGGGCGGTTTATTCTGATTTTTAGGAGCTGTTTCCCGCTTTCCGCTGTATTTCCGATATAGAAAAACAAGGCTTTTTCAGCCGTAGTTTTTGTTAATCGGGAGACGCCGATGCTATCAGGTCTTGGAATCCCGTTTATTAACTTCTATTTTTTAACTATTAATACAAAAGCGACATACACGCAATTTATCAAATCTGAAGCGAAACGTCTCGGATTTTTATCCTGTGGAATAGCTAAAGCTGGTTTCTTGGAACAAGAAGCACCGCGGTTAGAAAACTGGTTGGAGAACAATAGAAATGGCCAAATGTACTATATGGAAAACCATTTTGACAAGCGTTTAAATCCAACTTTACTCGTTGAGGATGCTAAAAGTGTAGTTTCACTGTTGTTAAATTATTATCCAGAAGACCTGCAAAATACAGATTCTTATAAGATTTCAAAATATGCGTACGGTCAGGATTATCATTTTGTGATCAAGGAAAAACTCAAAGAATTTTTATTTTCTATTCAATCTACAATCGGAGATGTTTCTGGTCGGGCCTTTGTAGATTCTGCTCCAGTCCTTGACAAAGCTTGGGCTGCCAAAAGTGGTTTGGGTTGGATAGGCAAAAACAGTAATTTATTGACACAAAAAGTAGGTTCTTTTTACTTTATCGCGGAACTCATTATCGATTTAGATTTAGACTATGACAATCCTACAACCGATCATTGTGGTACGTGTACAGCTTGTATAGATGCGTGCCCTACAGCGGCAATAGTTGCGCCTTATGTAGTAGATGGCAGCAAATGCATTTCCTATTTTACAATTGAATTAAAAGAAAATATCCCTCAGGAGATGAAAGGTAAATTTGATGAATGGGCTTTTGGATGCGATGTGTGTCAGGATGTTTGTCCTTGGAACAAGTTTTCAAAAGCACATAATGAACCTTTATTTAACCCAAATCCAGAATTACTGTCCTTGTCCAAAAAAGATTGGATAGAAATTACTGAAGAAACATTTAAAGCTGTTTTTAAAAACTCACCAATTAAAAGAGCCAAGTTTCAAGGATTAAAAAGGAATATTGATTTTTTACAGTAACGAAATTTTGAAACTTAATTTATTTGAATTTTGTAGAAGATTCTCTAACAATAATGCTTGTTTCTAATTCAACAGTTCTTGGAGTAAAAGGAATTCCTTCTTTATGACAATTCATTTCTTCTAACAATAAGTTAAAAGATTCAATTCCCATTTCATGGCTTGGCTGATCTACAGTACTAAGTTTTGGAGTCAGTACTTGCGATATAAACCAATTGCTAAAACCAATTACCGCTACTTGTTCCGGGACATTGATTTTGTTTTCATTAAAATAGTCTAATACTCCCACTGCTACCAGATCTGTTATAGCAAAAATGCCGTCTATATCAGCATGCTCTTGAATAATCTGTTTAGCAAAATATCTTCCTTCTTCAAAAGTCACATTTTCACATGCAAAAACTAATTTTGTGTCAAAAGGAATGTTATTTTTCTCTAATGCTTTTTTATATCCAATATACCGATCTATTGAATTTTGTGGATTCAATGGCCCTCTAATGTGTGCTATTTTTCTACAACCAGTGTCGATTAAGTGTTGCACTGCATTAAAGGCCGCTTTTTGGTCATCAATTATTACTTTCGAGCATTTAGAAAGCTTTGCTATTTTGTCAAACATAACAAAAGGAATATTTCTATTCATTATTTCTTTTATATGATCATCATTATTGGACTCATTTGATAAGGACATGATGATTCCGTCAACTCTTTTGTTTATAAGCAGTTCTACTTGTTTTTTTTCTAAAGCCAGTGTCTCATTTGATTGTAAAATGATTACTAAATAGCCGTTTTTTTCAGCTTCGTTGATGATAGCATTGACCACATTCGAAAAGAAATGATGTACAACTTCAGGAATAATTAGACCAATGGTTTTTGATTCTTTTGTTCTTAAATTTACAGCAAAACTATTAGGAGTGTAGTGTAATTGCTGGGCAAGTTCAATTACTGCTTTTTTAGTTTTTTCACTAACATCAGGGTAATTTTTAAGCGCTTTTGAAACAGTCGTTATTGAAATTCCCAGTTTTGTTGCAATTTCCTTAAGAGTAATGTCTTTCATGAATCGAATTTCTACGTATTTAATTTTAAGAAAAGGTGTTTATAGTAACTTTGCTGTGCGTCCTTTTTCAGTCTTTGACATAGGTATAAAAAAGACTATAAGTTCAAATATTCCTTACCAAGGTATTGATTTTTATCTTATTTCTGTAATTTTTTAATAATAAAACAAATTATTACACATTCGTTACATAAACTAATTGGATCTGCCATTTTTAGTAAAGGCGGGAACATCCTAGGTTGACGTTCTTTCATTTATACGTGTTCCGATCTTAATGTACTTAAAACCAGAAGGGAATTGTTTTCTTTAATAGATTTCGGCATTCCTTCAATGACTCTGAAACGTGGGTTTTAGAAATCCGTAATTGAGTGGCTATTTCGTTGATAATGGGATTTTTCAAAGTTCAATACTTTTGTTTAAAACCCTAAAAAAAAGCACAATAACTTTTTTGTTATCCCAAAAAATTTCTGTAAATCAATCTTTTCATGATTGATTTACAGATGCATGGGTTTTTTTTGGGTTGTTGTAATTGTTAAAAATCAGTTTCGCTAAACTAGCATGGATTCATAAAGGCACTAATTTCATTATTTGAAATTTTGGGATTGGCTCCTTCATTTTTGGCTACAATGGCTCCTATTGCACAAGCGAAATCAATTGCTTCTTGGGGATCGGCATCCTTTAATAGTTTAGAAAGCAATCCGGCTAAAAAAGAATCTCCGGAACCCACGGTATCTACAACATCTATTTTATAGCCACTATTGTAGTACATTTTTTCATTGTAATACAACACCGCACCATGATTTCCTTTTGTAACGCAAATGTGTTTTGTATTCGTTTGTGTAGCAATAAATAGAATATTTTGCTCTAATGAATGGTATGGTGAATTCATAAAAGCACTTATTTCATACAATTCCTCATCATTAAATTTTATAAAATCTGACTGCATCATCAAATTAATCAGTAGTTCCTTAGTGTAAAAAGGAGCACGTAAATTAACATCGAAAACGGCATATTTTGCATAGTTAATTATTTCTAATAGGGAATCGTGCGAAACAGAATCTCTACATGCAAGACTCCCAAAAACTAGTGCATCTGCTTTCTTGACCATTATTTCGTCTTCCGGAATACATATAATTTTGTCCCAAGCAACCGGATAATTGATTGTGTATGAAGCAGCTCCTTTCTCATTTAATTGAACAATAACTTGTCCGGTAGAAGCGTTTTTATCTACTTGAATCGTATCGGTAACAACTCCATTTTTTTTAACAAAGGCAAGGAGTTCTTTTCCAATTTCATCATTTCCTACTCGGCTTATTATTTGAGCATCAATGCCAAGTGATGCTAAACGCAGCGCCACGTTCAATGGCGCTCCTCCGATTTTTTGGTGCGTTGGGAAAACGTCAAATAAAACTTCCCCGAAACAGATTATTTTTTTGGTCATAATTATTCTTTTTTTGACAAACTTTCAGATAGTTCTTCTAATGTTCTCCCTTTGGTTTCCGGCATTTTTGTAAATACCCAAAGCAATTGGAAAACCATCATTATGCAGAAGACGGCAAAAACGGTTGTTGTTCCAATCTCTTTAAACAAAAACGGAATGAATGATGGGATTAATGCTGCTAAAATCCAATGTACAGAAGTGCCAAAAGAGGTTCCGGCAGCTCGAAGTTTATTCGGGAACAATTCAGAGATAAATACCCAAATGACGGCTCCTTGACCTATGGCGTGTGAGGCTATAAACAAAAAGAAAAATAACGGAACAGCCATTCCTTTCCATTCAAAATAAAAGGCGGTTGTCACTAATCCTAGAGAAATAATGTATCCTACCGAACCCAAATACATGAGCGTTTTTCGGCCATATTTATCTATTAGCGAGATTCCAATCATGGTAAATATTAAATTGATTATCCCAATTCCGATACTACTCAAAAAAGAGGCAGATTTTTCTAATCCTGCCAATTCAAAAATTCGAGGCGCATAATATAAAAAAGCATTAATTCCGGAAAGCTGATTGAAAAAGGCAATAAAAAACGCTAAGAGCAATGGTTTTCTATATTTAGCCATGAAAATAGATTCGTTTTTCCCCTCCTGAATAGTTTCTTTTTCTATAGCAGCAATTTCCGCTTCTACTGCTGCGTCACTATTGATTTGTTTCAAAATAGCGACTGCTTTTTGTCTGTCTTTTTTGTATTCTAAAATCCAACGCGGACTTTCCGGGATTCCAAATACCAGAAGTGTGTAAATGAAAGATGGAAACGCTTGTATTCCTAACATCCATCGCCAGGCATTTTCTCCTATATCTTGCAAATAGTAGTTGGATGTAAAGGCGATTAAAATTCCAAAAACAATATTGAATTGGTACAAAGCAACCAGTTTTCCACGGTCTTTTGCAGGAGCAATTTCAGAAACATAGGTTGGAGCAGCAATGGTTGAAGCGCCAATACCAATTCCGCCAAGAAATCTAAAAACGGAAAAGAAAATGGGATCATTTGCGAATGCAGTTCCAATGGAAGAAACCAAAAACAGTAATCCTATAATTATTAGAGTCTTTTTCCGACCTAAAATATTCGTTGGAAACGCACCAAAAATAGCGCCAATAACCGTTCCCCATAATGCGGATGACATCACTACTAATCCATGAAACAAATCAGAAGAACCCCATAGTTGTTGCAATTGTTTATCTGCTCCTGAAATTACGACGGTGTCAAATCCAAATAGAAATCCTGCAAAGGCAACGATAATGGACCAATAGAGTATTTTTTTGTTATTCATTATTCTGTTTTTTTTAGTTAGTGGTTTTGGTTATTATAAATGAATTTTATTACCAGATTCCTTTTATTTCAGCAATACTAAAATTTTTAATTTCTTGATTTTCATCGGATTGAATGGTTAGTTTGGTATATGGTTTGTTAGGGAAAATTTGTTCTGTGAAACTGTAAACGCCACCGTTGAGGAAAATTTCTATTGAGGACCAATCTACTATGATTTGATAATCAATAGCCTCAGAAATTATATTTGGAATTTTGGTGTTGTGTATTTCTTCTCCAAAACTTTTTTCAAAATTGACTACGCCGGAATGTCTTCTGTCAACAGAAAAAGTCTTTCGTTTCGCATCGTAATTCATGACCAAAGAATCCTTTACATCATTGGAAAAAACCAATTTTAAATTTTTATTTTTAGCATTAAATTGTACTGCTGATTGATTTAAATATTGGTAATTAAATGTAGTTTTTTGATTCGCTTTTAGGATAATTTCATCTTTAGAAAAGGCTATGGTCTCTTGTTTTTTGAATTGTTCCACAGGAACGTTTTTTAGGACATAATCGCCATTGATTTTTGCAAGCGAAAGTTCTCTTGGCAACGTCATGGCGCTTCTCCAGTTTTTGGTAGGCGTATTTCTGGCATACAGCCAATTGCTCATCCAGCCTATGAATATCCGTTTGTTTTCTGGCGTATTATTGTACGTGACTCCGGCATAGTTATCAGTACCATTGTCAATCCATTTGATGTTTTTTTGGGTGGTTTTAAAACTTTTTCCATCAAAATCACCAATGAAATATTGTGTTCCTGAACCACCAAGTGGTGCACCGGGATTGATGCTAATGAGTAGAACCCATTTTTCTTCATTGGAACCGGCAATTTTTAATTTGAAAAGATCAGGACATTCCCAAACACCGCCATGAGCTCCTATATTTTTACCAAATTCACTTTCAAATTTCCAATTAATTAAATTTTTGGAAGTATAAAATTGTGCATGATCTCCTGCTACTAATACCATATTCCAAAGATTAGTATCGGTATTCCAGAACATTTTAGGATCTCTAAAATCTTTCTGATCAACATTTCCTATGATTGGATTTCCATTGTATTTGAGCCAAGTTTCGCCTTCGTCTAAGCTATATGCCAATCCTTGCGTTTGATAATTTCTTTTGCCCGCTTTTTCGCCTGCCATGTCGTGATAGGTAAAAATGGCAATCATTGGTGGATTTTCTTTTGTTCCCAAACCAGTAGTATTTTTTAAATCTACAACGGCACTTCCTGAAAATATCATTCCTAATTTGTCAGGAAACAAAGCGATTTTTTGGTGTGTCCAATGGATTAAATCTGTACTTGTGGCGTGTCCCCAATGCATTGGTCCCCAAACGATATCATCTGGGTAATATTGGTAAAATAAATGATAAATCCCTTTATAGAAAACCATTCCGTTAGGATCATTCATCCATTTTTTTTCCGGAGAAAAATGAAATTGCGGTCTAAAAGGTTCTTTGTATTTTTTAGAGGAATCTACTGCTAATTTTCCAGAAGCATCAATGGTGATAACATCATTTTTAGTTTCTTTTATGCAGGAAAATAGAATTAAAGAGACTGCAAATAGTATAAAAAAATAGGTGATTTTATTTGTGAACTTCATTAAAAAAAGGATTAATTAGTATAGTATCCTCATAAAAATAGAATTATATTTTGTAATTGTTCATTTGGGACCGATCAAAAACGTTTTCGATTAGTCGAAAACGTTTTCGATTTGTATTCCATATACTATATTGAGCTATTTAATGTTTTTACGAATAATTTATATATGTTTGAAGATATTATTAAAAAATTATATGATGAATTTAACAGTTAAAACATTGGTGTTCATGCTCTTAGTTAGTACTGTGGTTTGTGGTCAAGCCCAATCAGACGAGTGGCACTTATATGCTAATTCCAGAGAGAATTATTTTGGAGTTGCCATGGCCAATGGTCAAATAGGAATCGTTACTGACGACACACCTCTCAAAACAAAAGAAATTATCCTGAATGGTGTGTATGACGGAAGTCCTGAAAATGGGATCAGCAGAATAGTACGCGGAATTGAGTTTTTAAATCTGCATTTGAATATCAATAAGCAAGAAATCAAATCAGACAATATCGATAATTGGAGTCAAGTGGTTTCAATGAAAGAAGGAACGAGTACCACTTCCTTTTCGTTTAAAGATTTGGCCACAATTAATTACACGATTTTGGCTAATAGAGCTGTTCCTTTTTCAGCGATGGCAATTGTCGAAATTACTCCTATTAAGGATATAGAAATTACCGCTAACAATTACATGGTTGTTCCTGATGAACTGAAAGAGGCAAAAAGTCAGTTTCGGGTCTTAAAGGATAATCAGTATTTAATGCCGGTTTTTGGTACTACAGCTAAAACGCTAACCGGTAAATATACAGTGGCCGCTTCAACAACTTTTCTTTTTGATGATGAAAGCGAAACCTTAAAACAAACCGGAAATGAAGTTGGGTTTACTAAAAAATTGATCAAAGGCCAAAAATACCGTTTTGCGGTTGCAGGAGGAATTTGCACTTCCAAGGATGTTACGGATCCTTTGAACGAATCCGAAAGACAACCTATTTATGCCCTTCAGGAAGGAATTGATAAATTATTGAACCGTCACAAACAAGCTTGGGCTGAATTATGGAAAACGGGTGACATACAAATTGAAGGCGATCTGGATGCGCAACAACGGGTGCGTTTTGCATTGTATAACTTGTATTCTTATATACGTCCAGGAACCAGACAAAGTATTGCGCCTATGGGGTTGTCGTCTCAAGGCTATAACGGACATATTTTTTGGGATACGGAACTTTGGATGTATCCAACGCTCTTGGCACTGCAACCTGATATGGCAAAATCATGTTTGGATTACCGGTCAGATCGTTTGCAAAAAGCAAAACAAAAAGCCTTTATTTATGGGTACAAAGGAGCAATGTATCCTTGGGAATCTGATGATACAGGAGAAGAAGCAACACCAACTTGGGCCTTGACAGGTATTTTTGAACAGCACATCACAGCAGATGTTTCGATAGCTTTTTGGAATTATTACGCCTATACACAAGACACTTCTTGGTTGAAAAAAGAATGGGCGGTTCTTAAAGAAACAGCCGATTTCTGGGTTAGCAGAGTAGTTAAAAATCAAGACGGAAGTTTTTCTATTTTGAATGTAGTTGGTGCCGATGAGTATGCGCAACATGTAGATGACAATGCTTTTACCAATGCATCAGCGATCGAGTCTTTGAAAAATACGATTAAAGCAGCGACACTTTTAAATGAGCCGATCAATCCAGAATGGATAGCAGTATCAGAGAAATTAGTGATTCATAAAAAGGATGGGATTACTCAAAATTATAAAGGATATCAAGGACAAATGATCAAACAGGCAGATGTCAACTTATTAGCATATCCTTTGCATACAATCACTGACAAAGAACAAATAAAAAGAGATTTGGAATATTACGCCGAAAAAATTGACAAAAAAGATGGTCCAGCTATGGCTTCCGGAGTTTTATCGGTTCTATATGCTCGATTGGGCGATAGAGATAAAGCCTATAGTTATTTTGTGAAATCGTATTTACCTAACAGTCGGCCTCCTTTTGGCGTATTTTCGGAATCAGCCAATAGTAATAACCCTTATTTTGCTACTGGAGCCGGAGCAATGCTTCAAGCCGTTATTTATGGTTTTGGCGGAGTGGAACAAACGGATATGGGATTGAAATACAACAAGGGACTGCTGCCAAAACAATGGAAATCACTTAAGATTATTGGAGTGGGCGTGGATAATAAAACAATTGTTATCAAATAATAAAGTAACCCGTTGGGTGTAATTACACCCAACGGGTTACTTTAAATAATTTTTGCCGCGAATATACAAGCAATTTATTTTGAAGATTGTTATAGTATTCGTGGTTTTTTGTTTTTAGAAGCCATTGGGTTTTATTCAATTTAAATTTTCGACAGAAAAAGCTGCATGATTGCTTTTACTATTTTAGGACTGATTATTTAGATAAAATAAATAGGATGAAGTGATAAATGGTTTAATTATGTAATTTATTCCAAATTTATATTTTAAAGGAGAATACAATTTAGTTATAATACGTCTTGTAAATATGATATTTTTAGCCGTTGAAACAGTGAGTGAAAATTAAATAGGGTATTTATGGCGTACTATTTTTAGACATTTGACGCGGCTTATTTTGGATTATCGATTTGGTATAAAAAACTTCATTATGATGAGTAATTCGTAATCTTAGTTTGTAAAAAGCTTTTCTATTGAGTAATATACAATTGATTTGAAGTGAAAAAGCCACTAAATTATAATAATATATTTTTTAGTATCTTTTTTTTGTGTTTAGTATAATTTTAGTATTAATTTTTTAAAGTATTAATTTTAAAATCGAAAACGTTTTCGGCGTAACGAAAACGTTATAGTTTAGTAATATCTTAATATTATCATAAATTTATAATTATGTTTGATGTTAATATTTAAACAAACCAATAAAAAAAATTATTAACCAACTTATTTATTACGTATGAAAAATAGTCTAATTAAAGGCTTGATGGTGTTTCTAACGATGCTGTGTACAAGCTTGACTTATTCGCAAGATGTGTCTGGTACAGTATCTGATGGCAGCGGTCCGCTTCCAGGGGCTTCTGTCTTAGTTAAAGGAACAACAAATGGAGCGCAAACTGATTTCGATGGAAAATTTACGATCAAAAATGTAGGCTCAAATGCAGTTTTAGTATTCAGTTACATTGGTCTTAAATCTCAAGAGGTAAATGTAGCAGGTAAGAGCACTATTAGTGTAGTCTTAAAAGAAGATTCTGCAGAACTGAACGAAGTAATCGTCATTGGTTACGGAACGGTTAAAAAGAAAGATGCAACTGGAGCAGTAGACATCATTACTTCTGAAGATTTTGATAATATAGCGGCAACATCGCCTGCGGAATTATTAAGAGGAAAAGTATCTGGAGTTCAGGTAACGCAATCTAGTGGAGAGCCAGGTGCAGGAGTTTCTATCAGAATTAGAGGGAATTCATCTATACGATCCGGGAACGGACCATTAATCGTTATTGATGGAGTTCCGCTTGACGGAGGAAACGTTTCTTCCGGAGGTTCTGAAATTGCTGATTTAGGGGCTTCCTCGGCTAAAAATCCATTAAATTTTGTGAATCAAAATGATATCGAGAGTATGAGTATCTTAAAAGACGCCTCTTCTACGGCTATTTATGGTTCTCGTGGTGCGAATGGTGTTATTGTTATCACAACTAAAAAGGGGAAATCAAAAATCCCTCAGTTATCGTACAATACATCTGTTAGTTTTAGTAAAATGTCAGGTGATTTTAAGTTACTTAACGGGGATGAATTTGTTGCTGCTGGTGGGACAGACAGAGGATCTAGGTCTTACAATTGGGAAGATGCTATTTTGCGTGGTGGTTTTTCTAATAATCATGATATTGCATTTAGTAGTTCAACGGACAACTCAAATACCAGACTTTCATTTGGAGCCAATGTCACAGATGGAATTGTGAAAAATACTGGGATTGATAAATATACAGCATCTTTCGCAAACACGAATGAATTTTTCAATAAAGCCTTAAAAGTAGAATCAAGATTGTTGTATGCTGCAATAAAGGATGAAACAACTTTATTAAGTAATAATGCGGGCTTTATAGGAAATTTAATTGGTAGTGCCCTTTACTGGAACCCGACTTTGCCAATTTATCAGGCCAATGGAGATTATACTTTTGTTGGGAATGATTATTTAAATCCGGTGCAGTTATTAAATGCCTATAAAGATTACACAAATACGAACAAGATATTAGGAAATATTAATGCTACGTTAAAGATAACGAATCATTTAAAATATCAAATTTTATTCGGTATTGAAACGTCAACATCAATAAGAAAAAGACAAATAGCTCCTACAATCCAAATTAATAGTCAAGATCTTGTAAAAAGTGATGCTGCTAATGGTGGTATTACCAAAAGAGGTTTTGCTGAAATTGCGGATTTAACTAAATTTAATAAAACATTAGAACATACACTTACATATACTAATGATTTTAGTGATAATTTATCTGTAAATGGATTAGTAGGCTATTCCTATTATTCCTATGATGTAGATGGTAGTAGTGCAAGAGGTCATGGGTATGTTAAAGAACAAACAAATTTAATAGACAATATTCAAGGCGGTATTCAAGCGGAATTTAGAGCGTCGTCTTTTAGAAATAAAACGGAATTACAATCGTACTTTGCAAGAGCTGAATTTGTTGTGTATAAAGATTTGATTCTTACTGGTACAGTTCGTGCTGACGGATCCACTAAACTGGGTGCAGATAATAAATGGGGTTATTTCCCCTCCGTAGGTGCAGCGTACAAATTGATAAGCAGTAAAGACGGTGCGGTGAATGACTTTAAAATTAGAGGAAATTATGGTATCACCGGAAATCAGGAATTTGCTGTGAATTCTGCGGTTTCGAAAGCCAATTATGGAAATGGTGGTTCGCCAAATACCATATCTGGAGCCAATAATTTATTGCGTTGGGAAACAACTACCTCTTATGGTATAGGGACTGATTTTACCTTCTTGAAAAATCGCTTAACAGGTTCCTTAGATTATTTTAACAGAGATACTAAGGATTTAATTGCTCCTGTACCGCAAGCTACCGCTCAACCAGGACCTGGATCGAACAGAAGTGTTAACTTGCCTGGGAATTTAATTAACAAAGGTTTTGAAGCTGCTTTGAGTTATAAAGTTATTGATTCAGAGGACATGGCCTGGGATATTTCAGGGAATGTAGCTTTCTTAGACAATGAAATTAAAAACTTTGGTTCAGTGTCCTTATTAGCAGGTGGAATCAATGGTCAAGGTTTGTCTGGGGCTAATGCTGAAATCATCAAAGATGGTTACCCATTATACACTTATTTTTTATATGATTTCCGTGGGTATGACGCTTCAGGTAATTCAATATATGCTGCAGCTGATGGATCTGATACAGGTTTAGGTAATGCAGATAAAAAATTATTAGATAAACAACCGTTACCAAAAATAAATTTAGGATTCTCTACTAATTTTTCTTATAAAGGATTTGATGTAGGAGCTTCTTTTTATGGTGCTTTTGGTCATTATTTATATAATAACACGGCTAATGCTTATTTCTTTAAAGGAGCATTAATCGGAGGAAGAAACGTAACTCCCGAGGCAGCAGCTACTCCTCAGGTTCAGTCAGATCCAAACTCACCATCGACAAAATATTTAGAAAGTGGTGATTTCTTAAGAATGGGGAATTTAACAGTAGGGTATACTATTAAAGGAGATGTTTTAGAAAAATTAAAAATTAAATCAGCGCGTTTCTTTGTAAGTGGACAAAACTTGTTCGTTATCACTGGATATTCTGGATTTGACCCGGAAGTAGATACTGATAAAGCTTTAAATGGAGTGCCTTCTGCAGGTATGGATTATTTATCCTATCCAAGAGAAAAAAGTATTGCTATTGGACTTAATGTAACATTTTAATTAACAAAAAATGAAAAGAATAAATATTATAAAAAGCATCTTTTTTATAGGTACAATTGCATGCGGAGTGAGTTGTACAAATTTAGAAGAAGAAGTATTAGACGGGTATGTCACTGCTGATGGCGCTGGTGGTAATGTAAATACAGGAAATTTTTTACAATCTGCTTATGAAGGATTAAGAGGTTTTCAGGACCAAGACAAAATGTTTACCATGAACGAAATGTCTGGTGATGGATTGGTAGGACCTACCAGAGGAGGAGACTGGGATGATAATGCGAAATGGAGACAATTTCACGTTCATACTTGGGGATCGGACAATGTTGAAATTAGAAATGCATGGAATTCATTGTTGACAAATGTTTACAATTGTAATTTGGTTATTAATAACACGGCAACTGCACAACAAAAGACGCAAGCTCGTTTTTTAAGAGCCTTTTATTATTATAACGTAATTGATTTATTTGGACAGGCACCTTATAGAGAGGCAGGGTCTCTTATTACAGAAAGCCCAAAATTCTATTCTAGAAAAGAAGCTACGGCATTTGTTATTACTGAATTAGAAGCTGTTTTGGCAGATTTGCCAGCACGTGTTGCCAATGACGCAAGTATTGCAAATAAAGATGCCGGTAATTTTCTATTAGCAAAACTATATTTGAATAAAGCAGTTTTTAATGCGGATAACGCCTCAGGTCCTTATACTTTTGATGCCGCTGACATGAATAAAGTTATCACTCATGTTAATGCGATAAACAGTTCATTAGTATCAGAATACTGGAGTAATTTTGCACCGACAAACAATACATCAGGAGAGATTTTATTTTCTTCTAAAAATGTACTTGGTACAGGTGGAGGAATTCAGTCCAGATGGAGAATGAGTATGCACTACAATCAAACTCCAGATGGTTGGAATGGTTTTGCTACGGTAGCAGAATATTACAATAGGTTTGATGCTGCGGATGATCGCAGACAACATACTTCCTCTTCGATCATTGCTAATTTTGGTAATCCAATTGGGTTTCAAGCGGGTCAAATGTTCGCTCCGGGAGGGGTAACGCCTTTAAAAGATAGAACTGGTAGACCTTTGTTTTATACTTCAGCAGTTACAATGATTACAAGTGGAGCTACCTTAGAAACCGCGGGTATACGTACTCAAAAATACGAGCCAGACAATGCTAATTTAGGAAATCCTGCTAACGATTATGTTTTAATGCGTTATTCTGATGCCTTGTTGATGAAAGCTGAAGCTGCCTTAAGAGGTGGTACAGGTGGAGCAGCAACAGCTAAAGTAATAATCGATCAAATAAAGATTAGAGCCAAATTGACGGCAAGTGCAAGTGCAGCAACTTTAGATGCCGTTTACTTAGAAAGAGGGAAAGAATTATGGTATGAAGGTTGGAGAAGAAATGATATGATCCGTTTTGGTAAATTTTTAGCTCCAAGAGAGTTGAAACCAACTACTTCAGATAGTAAATACGCATTATATCCAATTCCAGCGGATGCATTGTTTAATCCTAATGTAGTTCAAAACCCAGGCTACTAAAAAGTTATTTAAAATCAATTATTTTTGAGTTAGTTATAAAGAGGGTATTTAGTACCCTCTTTATTTTTTACATAATGCAGCAAAATGTGTTTTAATTTAATCTTGAGTTCTTAATCAATGTTAAAAGTAGTCTTCAAATAATTATAGAAATAAGGAACGTTTTTTTAACTGTAAAGCCTCTATTTTATCTATTTTTAATTTTTTTATATAATGTTTATTATATAAATTAGGCATTTCTAATTACCTAATCAAATAGTTTGTAAATATGTTTAATCGTATTTTTTTATTTATTCCTTTAATAATTATTTTTTCTAACTGTTCTAAAGATAACCCTGGAAACAACGATACTTTGTTCTCTAAATTAGATGCCTCCCAAACCGGAATTAATTTTATCAATGAAGTGAAGAATGGTTCGGATATGAACATATTCAAGTACAGGAATTTTTATAATGGTGGTGGTGTCGCTATTGGTGATATCAATAATGATGGTCTATCAGATGTGTATTTTACTTCAAATCTGGGCGATAATAAACTCTACTTAAATAAAGGAAATTTTAAATTTGAAGATATTTCTAAAAAAGCCAGAATCGAAGGAACTAAAACCTGGTCAACTGGTGTCGTGATGGTCGATATCAATGCTGATGGGTTTCTGGATATTTATGTCTGTAATGCCGGAAACAGCATGGGTGACTTGCAACAAAACGAACTTTTTATTAATAATGGTGACAATACTTTCACGGAAAAGGCAGCTGAATACAATCTTGCGGATACGGGCATAACAACTCATGCCGCTTTTTTTGATTACGATAAAGATGGCGATCTAGATGTTTATATTCTAAATAATAGTTTTATACCGGTAAGTAGTCTTAATTATTCTAACAAAAGAGATTTAAGAGACAAAGACTGGGATGTGGCTGAAATCCTAAAAGGAGGAGGCGATAAATTAATGCGCAATGACAACGGAAAATTTGTTGATGTCAGTAAAGAAGCAGGTATTTATGGAAGTCTGATTGGCTTTGGTTTGGGCGTTACCGTAGGAGATGTAAACGGAGATTTGTATCCGGATATTTATATTTCTAATGATTTTTATGAAAGAGATTATTTATACATAAACAATAAAAACGGAACCTTTACCGAACAAATTCAGGGATGGACGTCTCATATCAGTCAATCTTCTATGGGTGCTGACATGGCCGATGTAAACAATGACGGGAAAGCCGATATTTTTGTAACCGATATGTTACCGGAACCGGACGAACGCTTAAAAACGACTACTAATTTTGAAAATTATGATTTATTTACCCGAAAAGTAAATCTCGATTTTTATACGCAATATATGCAGAACACCCTGCAAATTAATAATGGGAATAATCAATTTCTTGAAATAGCAAATCATGCTGGCGTTGCTAAAACGGATTGGAGTTGGGGCGCATTATTATTTGATATGGATAACGACGGATACAAAGATATTTATGTTTGTAACGGAATTTATAACGATTTAACCAATCAGGATTTTGTAGATTTCTTTGCCAACGAATTCATGCAGAAAATGGTCGTTACGGGCAAAAAAGAAGAAATTCAAACCATTATCAGTAAAATGCCAAGCACTCCAATACCTAATTATGCCTTCAAGAATAACAAAAATCTGACCTTTACGAATGAAGCTTTGAAATGGGGATTAGATACACCAAGTTTTTCTAATGGGGCAGCGTACGGCGATTTAGATAACGATGGAGACCTCGATTTAATTGTCAATAACGTTAATATGGAGGCTTTTATTTATCGAAATAATTCCGAAAAAAACAAAAATAATCATTTCATAAAAGTAAAACTAAAAGGCGGAGGACAAAATACATTTGCGGTAGGAAGTGTCGTGGAGTTGTTCTCAGGCAAAGAAATTCTCAGACAAGAATTAATTCCTTCCAGAGGATTTCAGTCTTCGGTAGATTATGTGATGACTTTTGGAATAGGTACCAAAAAAATTGACTCTTTGCAGGTAATTTGGACAAATGGAAAGTTTGAAATGATTAAAAAAGTGGTAAATAATACCACGATGAATTTAAATATTGCGACAGCTAAATTGGATTATGTTCCAAAAAACAAGGTGCTCAAGCCATTGTTTTCTGAAAAGGAAGCACCGTTTTTAGCCCACAAAGAAAATAATTATGTCGATTTTGATCATGAAGGATTAATTTCTAAAATGCTTTCACAAGAAGGACCTGCACTTGCGGTGGCTGATATTAACGGTGACGGAAATGAAGATGTTTTTATTGGCGGAGCCAAAGGACAAGCCGGAAAAATATATGTGAACAAAGGAAATGGTAATTTCACTCTTTTGGCTCAAAAAGACTTGGAGTCAGATGCCGGTTTTGAAGATACTGCCGCTAGTTTTTTTGATGCCAATAATGATGGACACGTCGATTTATTAGTTGGTTCAGGAGGAAATGAGAAATCAGATCAGGCCAATTATAAAAACCGCTTGTATTTGAATGATGGAAACGGATTTTTTGTAAAAAGCAAAACCAATATCCCAACAACGAACAATAATGTTTCCGTAATTGCACCCTGTGATTTTGATGATGATGGTGATATTGATGTGTTTATTGGAAGCCGAAGTGTTCCTGGCGTATATGGTATAGATCCAAAACATCTACTATTAGAAAACGACGGAAAAGGTAATTTTGTGAATGTAACAGATAAAAAAGCTTTCAAAATAAATACGGTGGGAATGATAACCGATGCCGTTTGGGAAGATATTGATAACGATGCTAAAAAAGATTTAATTCTGGTTGGTGATTGGACTGCACCAATGATTTTCAAAAACACAGGAAGACGATTGACAGCATACAAAACGAACCTCAGTGGATACACTGGTTTTTGGAATGCTGTGGCTTGTGTTGACCTAAATAAAGATGGAAAAAAAGATTTAATTCTGGGCAATAGAGGGACCAATATGCCTTATAAACCAACCAAAGGAAATCCGTTGAAATTATTTACCAATGATTTTGACAACAACGGAACCATTGAGCAAATAGCCACCCGATCCGTTAATGGAAAGGATTTGCCAATCCATTTAAAACAAGAATTAGCAAGGCAAATTCCTTCTATAAAGAAGAAAAATTTAAGTTATGCCGATTATTCTAAGAAAACGTTTCAGGAACTTTTCACTCCGGAGATCGTCACTAATTCTATTCAGAAAACCGTTGCTATTCAAGAAACCGTGATTGCCATTAATAAAGGCAATGGAAAATTTGAAATACAAATGCTTCCAAAAGAAGTGCAGTTCTCCAGCGTAAACACTATTTGTGTGATGGATGTAAATAATGACGGAATACTAGACCTGATCTTAGGAGGAAATCAATATGAATTTAAACCTCAGTTTTCCAGATTAGATGCTAATTTTGGGAGTGTCCTCTTAGGAAATAAAAAAGGCACTTTCTCATGGACTCCTTATGATAAATCTGGTTTTTTCATAAAAGGCGAAGTAAAACAACTTACGGTGATCAAAGACAAAAACAATACGATTTCAATACTAGCCGTTGTAAATGATAATACCCCTAAACTATTTAGACCCAATGAATAATTTTATTAGAATAGGACTCGCATCACTTCTATTTATGGGGTGTTCCAAAAAAGAAGGGCAGTTGTTTGAAAAATTGTCTTCGGAGGAAAGTAATGTTACATTCAATAATCAATTATTAGAGTCCAAAAACATTTCCATTTTAGATTACCTTTATTACTATAATGGCGGTGGTGTAGCGCTTGGCGACGTCAATAACGATGGTTTGGTCGATATCTATTTTACTTCTAATCAAGGTAAAAATAAATTGTACCTGAATAAAGGCAACAATAAATTTGAAGATATTTCCGCTAAAGCTGGAGTAGAGGGGCAAAGTGATTGGAATGCCGGAACGGTGATGGCCGATGTAAATGGTGACGGATATTTAGATATTTACGTATGTGCCGTAGTAGGAATTAATGGTTTCGAGGGACAGAATGAACTGTTTATCAATAATAAAGACAATACATTTACCGAAAGTGCGGCTGAATACGGATTAGATCTTGATAATTACAGCTCTTCGGCAGCATTTTTTGATTATGATCTGGACGGGGATTTAGACATGTATTTGTTGAATCATGCGGTTCACTCCGAATTGTCTTTTGGAAATGCCGCTACAAGAAATAAAAGAAGTTACGAATGCGGGGATAAATTATTCCGCAATGACAATGGAAAATTTGTAGATGTTAGCGAGCAGGCAGGAATTTTTGGAGGTGCCAATGGCTATGGTTTAGGATTAGCCGTTTCTGATTTTAATTTAGATGGGTATCCGGATATTTATGTGGGAAATGATTTTCATGAAGATGATTATTATTATCTGAATAACGGAGACGGAACTTTTACGGAAAGCTTAAAACAGTACTTTGGACACACTAGCAGGTTCTCTATGGGGCTGGATGTCGCGGATGTGAACCATGATGGTTTCCCTGATATCTTCAGCCTTGATATGCTTCCTGAAGATGAAAAAGTATTAAAATCTTCCTTGGGAGATGATAATCCTCAAATGCTAAAAATGAGAACCGAAAAATTAGGCTATCATTATCAGTATGCCAGGAATATGTTGCAATTAAACCAAGCCGGTAATCATTTTACAGAAACGGCTTTATTAAGTGGACTTTCCGCTACGGACTGGAGCTGGAGTACCTTGTTTGGCGATTATGACCAAGATGGGGAGCAGGATATTTTTGTTTTTAATGGTATTCCTAAACGACCTAATGATTTAGATTATGTCAAATATTATTCAAATGATCAGATCAAGAGTAAAATTAGTACTACCAAGTTATTGGACAAAGAGGCGTTGAAGCGAATGCCAAAAGGAAATGTAACAAATTATATTTTTCAAGGATCTTCTGATTTGCATTATAAAAACAGATCAGCAGATTGGATAGAAAACGACTCTATTATTTCAAACGGAAGTGGTTATGCCGATATTGATAATGATGGTGATTTAGACGTGATTACTAATAATACAAATAGTATCGCTACCGTCTACATTAATAAAACGGACGGAAAAGCAAACTACCTGAAATTGAAATTGCGGTTTATAGGAAAAAACACCTTTGGGATTGGAGCCAAAGTGATTTCCTATGCCAAAGGAAAAAAACAATTCAAAGAACTGCAAACTACCAGAGGATTTCAGTCCTCATCAGAGCCAATAATTCATTTTGGATACGGAAAAACGACTAAAATAGATTCCTTAGTGGTAATTTGGCCGGATAAAACCTATCAAACTCTGAAGAATTTAAAAACGAATCAAACCCTCACTGTAAAAGCAAAGACAAACAGAAAAGCGTTTGATTACAGGAAATTACACCCTGCTGTTTTGCCCATTTTCAAAAAGGTGGAAACAGGATTGGGTATTGATTTTATACATAAGGAAAATGATTATATTGATTTCTTAGTTCAAAAACTGATTCCATATCAACGTTCTGACCGCGGTCCGGCTACTGCAGTAGGGGATTTAAATGGAGATGGAAAAGAGGATGTCTTCTTTGGTGGTTCCAAAGATAAAAAAGCGACAATCTACTTTCAAAATCAAAATGGATTTACCAAGAAAGGTTTTGCTGCCATCGAAAAGGATTCTGTTTATGAAGATGCTTCAGCAGTGATCGGGGATTTCAATGCAGATAAAAGGAATGATTTAGTAGTGGTTTCTGGTGGGGGCGAAAATGCATCCAATCTGGAAGACCGGCTATATCTAAGCAAAGACAATCAATTTCTAAAAGCAACCTTGCCTAAGCTGGCTCAAAACGCATCCGTTGTCAAGGCTTTTGATTACGACAAAGATGGTGATTTAGATATTTTTGTAGCCAATAATTCCGTAAATAATAGATTTGGAAGTATGCCCGATTGTTATTTATTGAACAACAATAAAGGCGTATTCACTATTGTTCAAAACAAAACTTTTGAAAAAATAGGAATGGTTACGGATGTCATTTTTACAGACTTCAATAAAGACGGTCAAACAGATTTAATTGTGGTAGGTGAATGGATGAAGCCTACTTTTTTTGCGAATAAAAACGGTAAATTCACGGATGTGACAACAACTGTTTTTCCTGAAAAAAGCAATGGACTATGGCAGTCAATACTTTCTTTTGATATTGATCAGGACGGTGACGAAGATTATTTGGTTGGTAATTGGGGAATGAATTCTAAATTTAAAGCCTCGCAGGAATTTCCAATGAAAATGTATTACGGAGATTTTGATGCGAACGGATCTTTTGAAACTATTGTGGCAATAGAAAAAAACGCAAAATATTACACCACTTTAGGCCTGGACGAATTAGTAGAGCAATTCAGTGGCATGCTAAAAAAGAAGTTCAATAGTTACAAATCATTTGCAGGAAAAACTCTCGAGGAAGTTTTTGATCCAAAAATGCTTGCGACAGGAAAATTATTTGAAGTTCATAATTTAAAATCCGGTTATTTAAGAAACGATAAGGGAACCTTTACTTTTATGCCCTTTTCGAATAAAATGCAAGTAGCACCTATCACCAGTTTTGTGAAATCTAATTTTGATTCAGATGCTAGGGAAGAAGTTTTTGCTGCGGGAAATTATTTTGGAGTGACTCCATACCACAGTAGATTTGATGGGTTTTCCGGTGCTTTGATCAAGAACGAAAAAACCATCTTGCTAGGACATCAAATAGGAATTGATTTGACTCAAAAAGCAGTTAAGCATCTGGGGATTATCAATTTTAAAGGCAAAAGATATTTACTAATTACCATCAATAATAAAAAGGCAGAGCTGTACGAAATGCCTTCAGCTAAGAACTAATTTAATAAAAAAAACACACTTAAACCTAGTAAAATGAACTCTAAAATTTATCTTTTAGGACTTATAATGCTCTTTTTGACCTCTTGTGGCAAAGAGATGCCAATTAAAGTATCATCAGCTGATTTTTGTGCTGCAGTTGATACAGTAACAGGAATTATGGTTCATGACATATTTTCGCCGCCAGTAGCGAGTAGAATTTATGTTTATCCCAATGTTGCCGCTTACGAGATTATGGCACAAAACAGCACGAAATACGAAAGTTTACAAGGGCAGTTAAAAGGTCTGGATTCTATTCCTAAACTAGATCCTAAAAGTGGAGTGAATAAAAATTTGGCGGCGCTTATTGCCCATATTGAAGTGAGTAAAGAATTGATTTTTTCTGAGGAAGCTATAGAAAAATATAGAGATAGTTTGTATGAAAAATGGAGCGCTGAAAATCAAAAAGAATTTGATGTTTCCAAAGCGTACGCTTTAAGAGTGGTAGACAGAATAAAAATGTGGATGGGGAAAGATAATTATAAACAAACGCGTACTTTTTCTAAGTTTTCAGTGTATGCAGATCAACCCGGTCGATGGCAGCCAACGCCACCCTCTTATATGGATGGTGTGGAGCCGCATTGGGGCGAAATAAGAACTTTAGTTATGGATTCAGCCTCTCAATTTAAAGCCATCCCACCTTATCCTTATTCTACGGATAAAAATTCTGCTTTTTATAAAGAGGCAAAAGAAACCTATGATGTCGGAAATTTAATTTCTGAAAAATTAATTGAAGTCGAAAAAAATCCAAGCAAACCAATTCCTGAGGAATCGGCTATAGCTTCCTTTTGGGATTGTAATCCCTATGCTACAGTCATACAGGGACACATGATGTTTGCAAAGAAGAAAAATACACCGGATGCACATTGGATTAATATCACTAAAATAGCCTTAAAAAAATCGAAATCAGATTTTGAAACTACTGTTTTTGCTTACACTATAACATCTATCGGAATTTTTGAGAGCTTCATTAGTTGTTGGGATGAAAAGTATAGGAGTAATGTTGTGCGTCCTGAAACGTATATCAATCAAAACATAGATGAAAACTGGAGACCACAATTACAAACACCTCCTTTTCCGGAATATGTAAGTGGACACTCTGTGGTTTCGTCGTGTTCGGCAATTATTCTAACCTCGATTTTTGGAGATAATTTTAGTTATATCGATGACTCAGAAGTTTCTTTTGGGTTGCCTAAAAGACCTTTTAAATCATTCAAGCAAGCTGCGGCAGAAGCTTCAATAAGTAGGTTGTATGGAGGAATTCATTACAGAGCCGCTATTGAGAATGGTGTTGTACAAGGCAATAATATAGGACATTACATTAATAATACATTAAAAATGAGTAAAAAATAATGACAGTTAGAAAAAAAAGTATAGTAGTATTAAGCGTTGTGTTGTCCTTGTTTTTAGTTTGGTATTTTTTTCTAAAGCAGGCCGATTATTGTATTTCTTTTAAAGTAAAAGCTGCTACAGGAACCGTATTTCAAGGGATTCAGGAATGGTCGATCCTTCAATTGGAAAATGAAAAAGAAAATTACACTATTCTCGAAAAAAGAAATTTTGATTTTATCAAACAAGAAATGAAAAAAGGAGCTGCCCAAATGGAATATACTTGGGATATTAAGTTTGTAAACGATTCAGTTACAAAAGTAAGTGTTGGAATACACGATTTGAATCATAGTTGGTACAATAAAATAACCGTTCCTTTTTTTAATACGAGTTTCAAAGAGGATCAAATCAAGAAAATAACGAATTTTAAAAATGGTTTAACAGAACATCTAAAAAATTTCAAGGTCAGAATTGACGGGGAAGGTTCCTCCGAAGAAACATTTGTGGCCTATATTAGTTTAAAAAGTGTTTTACAGGAAAAAGCACAAAATATGATTGCGAATGACGCTGTAATTACCGGATTTTTATTTCAAAACAAAATAGAAATAGTTGGAAAGCCGTATGTAGAAATTACAAAATGGGATTTGGATAAAGAAATAATCGATTTTAATTATTGTTTTCCAATTAATAAAAAGACAAAAGTCATTGAAAATGAAGTGGTTAAATTTAAAACCTTACCTGCACGCAAAGGATTAAAAGCGACTTACTATGGTAATTTCAGAACTTCAGACAGAGGTTGGTTTGCCTTGATTGATTATGCAAAAAATCACAACCTTAAATTAGAAAATACCGTTTTGGAACATTACATGGACAATCCTTTTAATGGGGGTGTAGAATCAGAATGGGAAACAAAAATCATCATTCCTTTTGCTTCAAAATAAAGGTTGATTGTCGTTGATTTAAAATAATCGAAAACGTTTTCGGGTCTTCCGAAAACGTTTTTGTTTTTAATCTGTTTTTAATTGGCAATATTAAAATTATTTTTAGATAAAATTAACAAATCAACCAACCAAAATGAGCTTTAAAGTAAAATTAAAATTTTGGCAGATAATCAATATGAATGTTGGTTTTTTCGGCATACAATACAGTTTTGGCTTGCAACAAAGTGCCGTAAATCCTATTTATGATTTTTTACATGCAAGTCCGGATCAAATTCCTATTTTAAATCTTGCCGGACCCTTAACGGGCTTATTGATTCAACCCATTATTGGCGCGATGAGTGATAAAACGTGGCATCCAAGGTGGGGAAGGCGCAAACCGTACTTTTTTATCGGAGCCATAATTTGTAGTATCGCCTTATTTCTATTCCCATTTAGCAGTTCCTTATGGATGGCTGCAGGTTTGCTTTGGATTCTGGATGTTGGTAACAATACTGCTATGGAACCGTATCGGGCTTTTATTGCGGATACGCTGGATGAAGAACAACAACCAACAGGTTTCCAGGCGCAAAGTTTTTTTACTGGTTTCGGACAGTTTCTGGCTTATATTTCCCTTTTTCTGTTTCCAATTATTTTTGTAGGATATACAGGATCGCTACCAACGTGGATTTATGCCTCCTTTTTTTTAGGAGCAATTCTTTCAGTAACTTCCATTTGGTGGAGTATGGGTAAAACTACAGAAATCCCGCCAACAGCAGAAGAATTAGCTATCTTAAAAGCAGAACCTCTAAATATTTTTTCGCCTTTTATCGATATTTATAAAGCAGTTTTAGAAATGCCAACGGTCATGTGGCAACTGTTTCTGGTGTATTTGTTTCAATGGTATGCCATGATGTGCTATTGGCAAAATAATTCGAAAAGTATTGCTTTGTCCGTGTGGAATGTAACTCCGATGAATACAATGGGCTATGAAAAAGCGGTAGAATGGAACGGATTAATTGGTGCTTTTGGATTTATAGTTACTTTTTCAATTGCCTTTTATTTGGCAATATTAGCTAAAAAATACGGTGCAAAAATGATTCATTTTGTCTGTCTTTTATTTGGAGCCGTTTCTTTTTTATGGTTTCCAATGGTGCAAAATCAATACATATTTTTTGCAGTAATTATTGGTTACGGAATTGCTTGGGCCAGTATGATGGGAATACCATATTTGATGGTCGTTGCTGTTATTCCAAAAGAGCGCTATGGAGTGTACATGGGTATTATTAATATGATGATTGTTATTCCAATGATTATCCAAAATCTCTCTTTTGGTTATATTTTAAAGAATTTCTTAGATAATGATGCTCGCCAAGCCATTACTTTTGCTGGGGTTCTGATGCTAATCGGTGCTTTTTGTACTCTTTTGATTAAAAGTAAAAATGTTTCAAGACAATAATATGAACAGTGATTTGAATTATACAAAAGCAATGGAGTTGCTTGAGAAAGTGTCTTCTTCTGAAGGATTTCTAGCCAGTGCTCAAAATATTTCCAACTATAAAAGAGTCTGGGCCCGAGATGGAGTGATTTGTGGATTGGCGGCTTTGGCCTCTGGAGATAAAAAATTGATCGAAACATTCCGTAACACATTAGAAACATTAGCTAGTAATCAACATCAAAATGGCACTATTCCGTCTAACGTGATGACAATTGGCGAGCAAGTTGAGGTTAGTTATGGCGGATTGGCAGGAAGAGTCGACGCCGTGACTTGGTTTGTAATTGGGATCTGCCAATATGCGTATTATACAAAGGACATTACTTTTGTAGCAAAATACGATACTGAAATTGAAAAGTGTTTTGCGCTCCTGGAATCCTGGGAATTTAACAATAAAGGCCTTTTGTATGTGCCATTATCAGGAAATTGGGCGGATGAATATATTACGGACGGCTATGTTTTGTACGATCAATTACTCCGAATTTGGGCCTTAAAAAGTTACAATCATTTTGCACATGACGAGGATATTACCGTAAAGATTGAAACAATAACAGCGCAACTAGAAATTAATTTTACTCCAAATTCAGTTGGTGAAAAATACCACGAACGTGCATATAATGAATTGAACTTCCAAAAATACATGCCGTGTTCTTTTTCACCGGCTGGTTACAAAACACAGTTTGATGCTTTTGCAAATTCGTTGGCTTTGTACTTAAACATTGGTTCCGAAGATTTTCAAAATTCAATTTTAGAATATTCAATTGCACTCAAAAACGAAATGAAATTGCAGTTGTTACCTGCTTTTTGGCCACCAATACAAGAAACTGATTTAGACTGGAATTTGCTTAAAAACAATTGCAAATACGAGTTCAGAAATTACCCTAATGAGTTTCATAACGGTGGAAGTTGGTCCATGGTCAATGGCTTTTATGGTCTGGCTTTGCTTTCGAAAGGAAATAATAAGGAAGCAGAGGCGCTTTTAACGGCTATAAATGAAGCCAACGCTATTGAAAATTTTAGTTTCTACGAAAATTTTAATAGCGAAACCAAAGAGCCAAACGGCGTTCCTTTTTGCGCTTGGAGTGGCGCAGCAACGGTGCTGTTGCACCAAAGTGTACATACAAATTTTAAATTTTTAGTTTAAGTGAAAAAGTCAATAGACATATTATGTGCAGGCGAAGTTTTGATTGATTTTATTGGTCATGAAATGAATACGTCTATAAATAGAACCAAAGATTACCATCGTTTTCTGGGCGGTTCGCCAACAAATTTGGCCGTAAATGCTGCGCGTTTGGGTCTGAAATCAGTATTAGTGGCCACCTGTGGAGAAGATGGTTTAGGCGAATATATTGTTCGAAAGTTAAAAGCAAATCATGTCATTACGTCACAAATTAGAATATCAGAAAGTCATCCGACGTCTGTAATATTTGTTTCAAAATCGACAAGTACGCCGGATTTTATTCCGTACAGAGAAGCAGATTGTCAGATTGAGCAAAGTCAAATACCGAATGATTTACTGGAAAGTGCTAAAATTTTCCATACGACTTGTTTTGCTTTAAGCAAAAATCCAGCTCGGACCACTATTGTGGAAAGTGCCAAACGAGCGAAAGCATTAGGATTACAAACGAGTATTGATATTAATTTTTCGGAGAGAATTTGGCCTGATCGGGAAGAGGCAAGTGAGGTTTTAAAGGATTATTTGTCAACAAATCCTTTGGTAAAATTAAGCGAAGATGACTGTTACCGTCTTTTTGCGGAAGAAAAAACCGAAAATTTTATTTTTGATTATTTTCATAGCTTGGGCGCTTCAACGATTTGTTTGACAAAAGGGAAAGATGGCGTAGTATTGTCTAATGTTGACTATGGAAGGTTTCATCAAAAAGCATTGCCGGTAGAAGATATTAAAGACACCACAGGAGCAGGAGACGCTTTCTGGACGGGTTTTTTATATGCACAATTGTTGAATAAAAACTTTGAAGAAACAATAACTATTGCACAGAAACTGGCAGTATTGAAACTTCAGAATGTAGGCAGATTGCCAGAAGGAATAGATATTCAGGAATATTTAAATTCCGATTTGTAATGTCTTTGAATAAAAATTAATTGTTATAATAGATAAAACATGAAAAAAAGCACTATAAAATTAGCCATGTATCTCAACTACTTTGTATTTGCAATTCTGCTGAACAGCGTGGGAATTGTGATATTAAAGGCGCAAAAAAATTATGGTGTAGATGAATTTCAAGCCAGTGTTTTGGAAGCATACAAGGATTTGCCCATTGCTATAGTTTCGTTTTTAATCGCTTCGTTTTTACCCAGAATTGGATATAAGAAAGCTATGCTTATTGGTTTGGCTTTGGTTTCAGCAGCTTGCGTCAGTATGTATTATGGAAATTCTTTTGGAACGGCCAAATTGCTTTTTGCTACCGTGGGCGTTTCTTTTGCATTGATAAAAGTATCGGTGTATTCACTTATTGGAACCATAACAACCAATCAACACGAACACAATAGTTTGATGAGTAGCATTGAAGGCGTGTTTATGATAGGAATTGCATTAGCGTATTTCTTGTTTCCGGCTTTTAATTCAGATGCGAATCCAGATGCTTGGTTGAACGTGTATTGGTTATTGGCCGGTATTTCGTTATTGTCTTTTGGTTTTTTATTTTTTATCAAATTCGAAAATAAAATTGAAATTCCGGGCGTTGATCTAGCTGATGACTTCAAACAAATGTTCAAATTATTTGCGAAACTGTTAACCATCGTTTTTGTAATCAGCGCATTCCTATTTGTAATGATTGAGCAGGGAATTATGTCTTGGTTGCCTACTTTCAATAATAAGGTGTTGCATCTTCCGGAGAATATCAGTATCATGATGGCGAGTATTTTGGCTATTTCATTGGCTGTAGGCCGACTTGTTGCTGGGGTAATTACTAAAAGAGTCAATTGGATTTGGGTACTCAGTTTTTGTATTATAGCAGCTATGCTCATTGTGATTTTTGTACTTCCTAAAACAGTTGGATTGAATGTCAAAGAAATCAATTCATTAAGCGATATTCCTTTGATAGGATTTGCATTTCCGTTAGTAGGACTTTTTATTGCACCGATTTATCCGCTTTTAAATTCAGTAGTTTTAAGTGCCTTGCCAAAAAAATTACACAGTTCTATGACTGGTTTAATTGTGGTTTTCTCAGCACTTGGTGGTACTTTGGGCTCTAGAGTTATTGGTTACTTATTTAAAAATGAAGGCCCTGAAAACGCCTTTTATTACACTTTAATTCCAATGTCATTACTGCTTGTTTCTTTCTTTATTTTAAAAAAACTTACCGCTAAACAATGAAATTCATACTCAACATAGACAAAGTATTCCAGGAACTATTACTTCAAGAGGATACAGATCAGGATAAAAAAATTACGAAAGACGACAATGGGCCTAAAAAATTTGTTTTGGTTGACGAAAACACCAAACAGGAAGTGGCTATCATAGGTACATATCATTTGTCCAATTTATTACAGGAATTAGCGCAGCTTAAGGAAGCGAATTCAGTATTGGGTGAAGTCGATTTGAGTCGCATTCAAGAGAATCCAGTTCACCGAATTTCAAGAAAAATCAAGGATGATTATTGGGAGGAACTGACTCGTACCATTGATAAAAAAGGGTTGAAACAAATTATTGAAGATGAAAAAACGTCCAGTGATGTGGCAACACTTTATGTTGCTGCCAAAGACAAAACGGGAGTTGCTTATTTTCAAGAATTAGAAAAAGAATTGCCAAATTTTAAAGTTGAAATTCTGCCTGAGAATTATTCGGTGGAATATGTGGAAACTTTAAATGAAAAACCAGGAATTCTGGCTTTGGCTCTGGAACAAAAATTATACAGTCTGCAAGGTGTGCCTTTTGTGGTTCCTGGTGGAAGATTCAACGAAATGTATGGTTGGGACAGCTATTTTATTGGCGTTGGCTTGTTAATAGATGGTCAATTAGACAAAGCAATCGCAATTGCTGAAAATTTTAAATACCAAATTATACAGTATGGTAAAATTCTGAATGCGAATAGAAGTTATTATTTGACCAGAACACAACCGCCTTTGTATTCTTCTTTGCTAATCGAAATTGCAAAAAAGAAAACGCCAAGTGTAGACTGGTTAAGAAGCCATTTGGAAACGGTCATTTTGGAATACAATACAGTTTGGATGGTGCAAGGAAATCGCTTGACCCCAACAGGTTTAAACAGGTATAAAGCCGATGGAATTGGAATGCCATTTGAAGTAGAACCGGGGCATTTTGATGATGTTTTAGAGCCGTATGCTAAAAAATACAATTTACCTATTCGAGAATTTGAAAAACAATATTTACAGCGAACGCTTGTTGATGACGAACTGGACATTTATTTTGTTCATGATCGAAGCATGAGAGAAAGCGGGCATGATACAACAAACCGCCTGATAAATACGTGTACTAATTTGAATTCAGTAGATGTCAATAGTTTTCTTTACAAATATGAAAAAGATGTCGCTTACTTGATAAAAGAATATTTTAGTAATGCTTTTCAAAGTGGCGAGATCCTTTACACTTCAGAAGAATGGGAGCAAAAAGCACTTTCCCGTAAAGATAAAATGAATGAATTGTGCTGGAACGAGGACGCAGGTATGTATTTTGATTATGATTTTGTGAGCCATAAGCAGTTCCCGTTTGAAGCGGCGACAACATTTTTTCCTTTGTGGGCTGGGTTATGTGATGATAATCAGGCCAAAAAATTAGTGGAAATTGCTTTGCCGCAATTTGTGAAAACAGGTGGAATTACAGGAAGCACTAAGGCTAGTATTGCTAATGCTTCAAAAGAGGTGCCGCAACGACAATGGGATTATCCTTTTGGTTGGGCACCGCACCAAATGTTGCTGTGGGAAGGATTGATTAACTATAATTATCTAGATAAAGCACAAGAAATGGTGTACCGATGGTTGTGGTTAATTACTAGAAATGCAGTGGATTATAATGGAACAATCCCGGAAAAATTTGATTTGGAAATCAGTTCCCATAAAGTTTTTGCCGAATATGGTAATGTAGGGACTGAATTTGATTACATCGCAAAGGAAGGTTTCGGCTGGGTGAATGCGTCCTATCAATATGGATTACAAATTTTGAATGAAGAATTAAAAGCTAAATTAGGAGCGTTGGTTTCTCCTGATGCTATATTTTAGAGCTTAAAAAAAAGTTTTTGTTGTTTGAATGCATATTTTTTTTAACTTTATGATTCACTAAATGAATCAATTATGACAGTTAATCAAATTTTAAGTACTAAAGGGAAGGAAGTGTATTCCATACTTTCCACTAACACTGTTTACGAAGCATTGTCAGTGATGAGTGAAAAAAACATCGGAGCAATTCTTATTATTGAAGATACAATTTTGAAAGGTGTGCTGTCTGAAAGAGATTATGCTCGGAAAATTGTTCTGAAAGCAAAATCTTCAAAAAAAGCCTTTGTTTATGAAATCATGGAGACGGATGTGGTTACAGTAAGTCCATCGGATAATTTGGAGTACTGCATGGAGTTGATGAGTGCCAAAAGAGTGCGTCACCTGCCCGTTTTGGAAAATGAAATTGTAATTGGAATTATCTCAATAAGTGATGTGGTAAAGGCTATAATCGAGATCCAAAAAGAGACTATTCAACATTTAAACTCCTACATTACCCAATAAAAAAGATTCAAAAAAATAATAATTATTTAAAGCTGCATTACGTGTAGCTTTTTTTTTGGAATCAAATCAGACCTTTTTATGCAAAAGAATGGGAGAAAAGTCCTCTCTTTTTAAATCTAGACCCCTATCTTTACGCGCTAGAATAAAATCTAAAAACAATGGAAAAGAATAGTAAAAGAAGAGAAGCATTATTATACCACGCAAAGCCGACTCCTGGTAAAATTCAAGTAGTTCCCACCAAGAAATATGCAACACAAAGAGATTTATCTTTGGCCTATTCTCCTGGTGTAGCTGAGCCGTGTTTAGAAATTGCTAAAGACGTAAACAATGTTTATAAATATACTGCAAAAGGAAATTTAGTTGCAGTGATTACTAATGGAACTGCAGTTTTAGGATTGGGAGACATTGGTCCGGAAGCGTCAAAACCAGTAATGGAAGGAAAAGGGTTGTTGTTTAAAATTTTCGCCAATATCGACGTATTTGATATTGAAATTGGGACAAAAGATATAGAAGAATTCATCCAGACGGTAAAGAACATAGCGCCAACTTTTGGGGGCATTAATCTGGAAGATATCAAAGCACCGGAATCTTTCGAAATAGAAAGACGGCTTGTAGAAGAGCTTAATATACCCGTGATGCACGATGATCAGCATGGTACAGCCATCATTTCTTCGGCAGCATTGCTAAATGCCCTTGAGCTGGCCGGCAAAAATGTAGAAGATGTAAAATTGGTAGTTTCAGGAGCAGGTTCAGCCGCTCTTGCTTGTGCAAATTTATATATTTTACTGGGTGTAAAACTAGAAAATATCCTAATGTATAACAGCAAAGGATTGTTGACCAAAGACAATCCGAAATTGTCTGATTTACAATTAAAATATGCCAAAGACATTTTACCTATCAGTCTTGAAGAAGCTTTAGTTGGTGCTGATGTCTTTTTAGGGTTATCATCAGGAGATATTATGACCCCTAAAATGTTACAGGGAATGGCTGTAAATCCTATCGTTTTCGCTATGGCAAATCCAGATCCGGAGATTGATTATAATTTAGCCATTGCAACTCGAAAAGATGTGATTATGGCTACTGGAAGGTCTGATTATCCTAATCAAGTGAATAATGTTCTTGGATTCCCTTATATTTTTAGGGGTGCCTTAGACGTGCGTGCGACCAAAATAAATGAAGCCATGAAAATGGCTGCAGTCAAAGCGCTGGCAGCTTTAGCGAAAGAGTCCGTTCCTGAACAAGTGAATATCGCTTACGGGGCTAAAAAGTTAACATTTGGACGGGATTATATTATACCTTCTCCTTTTGACCCAAGATTGATTATAGTTGTTGCTCCGGCGGTAGCTAAAGCAGCAATGGATTCTGGGGTTGCATTGAATCCTATAACGGATTGGGTCAAGTATGAAGAGGAACTTTTAGAGCGTTTAGGGAATGATAATAAAATGGTTCGATTGATTACCAATAGAGCTAAAATGGATCCTAAAAAAATCGTTTTTGCCGAAGCAGATCACTTAGATGTTTTGAAAGCAGCCCAGATAGTATTGGAAGAAGGAATAGGTTTTCCAGTTTTATTGGGGAATAAAGAAATTATTTTAGAATTGAAAGCAGAAATTGGCTTTGATGCCGATGTTGAAATTATTGATCCGAAAATCACTGAAGAAGAAGGTCGAAGAAATAAGTTTGCCACGACATACTGGACCTCCAGACAAAGACGAGGAATCTCATTATTAGATGCTCAGAAGCTGATGCGCGAAAGAAATTATTTTGCGGCTATGATGGTCAATGAAGGCGAAGCTGATGCATTGGTAACAGGATATTCCAGAAGCTATCCTACGGTGGTAAAACCTATTTTACAGCTTATCGAGAAAGCACCTGGGGCTTCGCTGGTGGCTACAACTAATATGATGATGACGGCTCGTGGACCAATGTTTTTATCTGATACGGCTATAAATATTAATCCATCAGCAGATGATTTGGCAAAAATTGCAGTTATGACAGCTAAAACCGCCAGAATGTTTGGAGTAGAGCCAGTCATTGCCATGATTTCCTATTCTAATTTTGGATCTTCCTCAAATGAAAGTGCCACTAAAGTAAGACAAGCGGTTGCTTATTTGCATGAAAATCATCCGGAAATGATTATTGATGGAGAACTTCAGGCTGATTTTGCCCTTAATCCAGAAATGCTGAAAGAGAAATTTCCGTTTTCTAAATTGGCAGGCAAAAAAGTAAACACCCTTATTTTTCCCAATTTGGAATCGGCTAATATCACCTATAAACTGTTGAAAGAACTAAATAAAGTAGATTCTATTGGGCCAATCATGTTAGGGATGGGAAAACCTGTTCACATATTTCAATTGGGAGCCAGTGTTGAGGAGATGGTAAACATGGCAGCTATTGCTGTGATTGATGCTCAGGAAAAACAAAAGAAAAAATAAATTAAATTCAGAAAAGCGTCAAGAAGCTAACAAAGTTAAATTAATGAATTTACTAAAATAGTATGCTAATTTTGTTATATTTGTTAACATATTGTTAATTCATGATAGCACACTTACAAGGGAAACTAGTTGAGAAATCACCCACTCACATAATTATTGATTGTGGTGGCGTAGGTTACCACGTAAATATTTCCTTACATACCTATTCGTTACTTCCTAGTACAGATTTTATAAAAGTGTATACGTATCTTCAGATAAAAGAAGATGCGCATACACTTTTTGGTTTTATGGAAAAGTCAGAAAGAGAAATATTCAAAATGTTATTGTCCGTTTCAGGAATAGGAGCGAGCATAGCAAGAACAATGCTTTCCTCGCTAGATCCTAAACAAATCATACAAGCAATTGCGACTGCGGATGTAATTACTGTTCAGTCTATAAAAGGAATTGGAAGTAAAACAGCACAAAGAGTCATACTGGATCTAAAAGAGAAAGTATTAAAATTATACGACTTAGATGAAGTTTCTATGTCACAGAACAATACAAATCGAGATGAAGCGTTATCAGCTTTGGAAGTTTTAGGTTTTGTACGAAAAACTTCGGAAAAAATTATAGAAAAAATTGTTAAAGAAGATCCGGACGCCACAGTGGAAACAATCATCAAAAAAGCATTGAAAAATCTATAAAAAGGGATTCAAGAAACACGAGTTGTATGCATAAAATTTGTATTTTTTCACTTGTTTTATTTTGTGGTTTTATGTCAAATGCACAAGTAACTCAGGCAGTTCAGGATACCGTAAAAACCGGATTTTCTATAGGGAAGGTACAGTTAAAAAATCCTCAAAGTGTCCTTTCGGCATATACCTATGATCCTGTAACTGACAGGTACATCTATACAAATTCCGTGGATGGTTTTTCTATTAATTACCCTATTATTTTAACACCAAAAGAGTATGAAAATCTTGTTTTGAAGGAATCCATGCGGGATTATTTCAAGAAAAAAGTAGACGCTATTGATGGAAAAAAGGAAGGAAGTGAAATTGCTAAAAGAGATTTATTACCTCGATATTACGTAAAATCAGGGCTTTTTGAATCTATTTTTGGTAGCAATACCATTGATGTAAAACCTACCGGATCTGTTGAAATGGATTTAGGAATGCGGTATACCAAACAAGACAATCCCTCATTTTCCCCGAGAAACAGGACTACTACTTCATTTGATTTTGATCAAAGAATTAGCATGAGTTTGATGGGAAAGGTAGGGACTCGGCTCAATGTAAATGTAAATTATGATACGCAGTCAACATTTGCTTTTCAAAACCTGATCAAGCTGGAATATGCACCATCAGAGGACGATATTATTCAAAAAATAGAAGTGGGTAATGTCAGCATGCCATTGAATAGTTCCTTGATCCGTGGAGCACAAAGTCTATTTGGTGTAAAAACACAATTACAGTTTGGGAAAACAACAGTCACCGGTGTTTTTTCGGAACAAAAATCGCAGACTAAAAGTTTAATCGCTCAAGGTGGAGGCACAATTGAAGATTTTGAGATGTTTGCCTTAGATTATGATAGTGACAGGCATTTTTTCTTATCCCAATATTTCAGAAACAGGTATGATAAATCCCTGGCAAATTATCCTTTTATTGACAGTAGAGTTCAGATCTCCCGAATCGAAATTTGGGTAACCAATAAGCAAAACCGTGTCACGACCACGAATAATAACCTTAGAAATATTATTGCACTTCAGGATTTAGGGGAAGGACAATTATCGGGTTTGGCAGACAACGAAGTAGTTGTTTTAGATCCATCAACAGGTATTTTTAATAATCCCTTAGATTCTCCTGCTGACAATTCAAATAATGATTATGATCCTGCACAAATTACTACAGGAGGAGGTTTGCTGAATCCCAATATACGTGAAATTGTAACGGCAAACTCCGGTTTTAATGTGACAGTAAGTGAAGCACAGGATTATTCTAAACTAGAAAATGCTCGAAAACTGAATCCAAATGAATATACTTTTAATTCACAATTAGGATATATTTCATTGCAACAACGACTGGCAAATGATGAGGTTCTGGCAGTGGCGTATCAATATACCATAGGCGATCAGGTCTATCAAGTGGGGGAATTTGGTAATGATGGAGTAGATGCAACGGTGGTTACGGGGAATGGTTCCTCAAATCAAGCGGTTATCTCGCAAAGTTTGATATTGAAAATGCTGAAAAGTAATTTGACTAACGTTAGAAACCCTATTTGGAACCTGATGATGAAAAACATCTATCAGATTCAAGGAGGCTATCAATTGAAACAAGAAGATTTCAGATTTAATATTCTCTACACGGATCCTTCGCCTCTAAACTATATTACGGAAGTACCTGGAAGTCCTTTTCCGGATGCTAACAATAAAAATGAAATTCCCTCAAAAGATTATACTATTACCAGCACACCATTGTTGAAAGTTTTTAATTTAGACAAATTAAATTTCAATAATGATCCGCAAGCCGGAGGTGATGGTTTTTTTGACTTTATGCCAGGGCTGACTATAGATGCTCAGAACGGAAGAATTATTTTTACCACAAAAGAACCGTTTGGAGAATTATTGTTTTCTAAATTAGCAAACCCCGCTTTAATAGAAAATTATAACAATGTAAGTTCTTATAATGAGAATCAGAAAAAATATGTGTTCCGCAATATGTACCGCAACACCCAATCAGGGGCTTTGCAGGATAGTGAGAAAAATAAGTTCTTATTAAGAGGGAAATACAAATCTACAGGTGGTGATGGAATACCAATTGGCGCTTTTAATGTTCCTAGAGGTTCTGTTGTAGTGACCGCAGCAGGAAGGGTTCTGGTAGAAGGAATTGACTACAGTGTCAATTATCAATTGGGTCGCGTACAGATTTTAGATGCTTCACTTCAGGCCTCTAATACGCCTATTGAGGTGTCATTGGAAAACAACTCTGTTTTTGGCCAGCAAACCAGACGGTTTATGGGTGTAAATGTAGAGCATAAAATTGCTGATAATTTTGTGGTTGGAGCCACTTTTTTGAAAATGAGCGAAAGGCCATTTACTCAAAAATCGAGTTTTGGACAGGAATCGGTCAACAATACTATTTTTGGATTTAATACTAATTTTTCAACCGAAGTGCCATTCTTGACTCGATTGGTAAATAAATTACCCAATCTGGATACGGATGTGCCTTCTAATCTTTCTATACGAGGCGAGGTTGCTTTCTTGAAACCGGATTCGCCTAAAGCAGATCAATTTCAGGGTGAATCTACGATTTATGTAGATGATTTTGAAGGAACTCAATCTACTATTGATATGCGAAGCCCATATTCTTGGAGTCTTGCATCAACCCCAGAAAAAAACACAACTAGTACGTATGATTTTAATGCCAGTGCCAATGACTTAAGTTACGGGTTTAAAAGAGCCAAATTATCATGGTATTCTATAGATCCGATATTTTATACACAAAAACCATCCGGTGTTTCTAATGAAGACCTTTCCTTCAATACCACCAGAAGAATTTTTAGTCAGGAATTGTATCCCCTGACAGATATCGCTCAAGGACAATCACAAGTGATAAACACATTAGATTTAAGTTATTATCCTTTAGAACGGGGGCCATATAACAACAGCCTAAATGTTGGTGCAAATGCCAAAGACAATTTTGGTGGAATCATGCGAGCATTAAATTCGACTAATTTCGAACAAGGAAATGTGGAATACATCCAGTTTTGGATTTTAGATCCGTACGTAGGAAATGGTCAGGCAGCACAAACAAATACGGGTAAAATATACTTCAACTTAGGAGAGATATCAGAGGATGTCCTGAAAGATGGAAGAAAACAATATGAAAACGGATTAGGACCGGATCAGATAGTGGCAAATCCACAGCCAATATGGGGCGATGTCCCGGCTTCTCAATCATTGATTTATGCTTTTGACACAAATGTTGATAATAGAAAAAATCAAGACATTGGTTTAGATGGTTTGTCTAATGCTAATGAAGGATCAGTATATACTAATTTTGCTTCTGAGCTGGATCCAGCGGCAGATGACTATACTTTTTACTTGAATGCATCAGGCGGCATTATTGATCGATACAAAATGTACAACGGTACTGATGGCAACTCAACAGTAGATATCAATGATCCTAACAGAGGGTCTACCACTCTTCCTGATGTCGAGGATATCAATAAGGATAATACGATGAATACCATTAATGCGTATTATGAATACAGCATTACTGTCCAGCCCAATATGGCCGTGGGACAAAATTACATTACGGATATTAGAAATACGCAAGTGACCTTGCCCGATGGTTCAAATACAGAGGCCCGATGGCTGCAGTTTAAAATTCCGGTTTCGCAACCTGAAAACACAATAGGAAATATTTCCGATTTTAGATCTATTCGTTTCATGAGAATGTTTATGACCGGTTTTGAAGATCAAGTAACGGTTCGTTTTGGAGCCTTGGATTTAGTTCGAGGAGAATGGAGACGCTATACCAATACCCTTGATTTTAATGATACTAACATAGACGATGACAATACTAATTTAGATGTTTTAGCCGTAAATGTTCAGGAAAACAACCAAAGATGTCCTGTTAATTACATTACTCCACCGGGCGTAACGCGTGAACAACTGTTTAATAACAACACGGTAATTAATCAAAACGAACAATCATTAGCCTTGCGGGTATCCGGAAACGGACTGGAACCATTAGACTCCAGAGCCGTTTTTAAAAACGTTAGTATTGATATGCGCCAATTCAAGAAATTAAAAATGTTTTTGCATGCAGAATCTTTACCAAACGAAATTGCACTTCAAGAAAATCAAATGGTAGGTTTCATTCGTTTTGGAAATGATTTTACCCAGAATTTTTACCAAATTGAAATTCCTTTAAAAGTCACCACGCCATCATCAGCATCTAATTCTGATTGCTCACCTTTGAGTGCCGAAACAGTTTGGCCCGCAGAGAATGAAATTGATTTGTCACTTGCTTTATTAACGCAATTGAAGATTCTGGCTATGAGTATCGATCCTGCCACACTGCCATTAGATGGGATTTATTATCAAAATGAAGATGAATTGGATTCCTCCCTGGGCAATAAAATAAATAAATTAAGAATAGGAGTTAAGGGGAATCCTAATTTTGGGTTAGTGCGAACCTTAATGGTTGGGGTAAAAAACAATGATGCCCGCAACGATATTAAAGGAGAAGTTTGGTTTAATGAACTTCGCCTGGCCGATATGGATAACAAAGGCGGAATGGCCGCAGTGTTGAATATTGATTCAAATTTAGCTGATTTCGCCACTGTTTCAGCTTCCGGTAGAAAAAGCACTATTGGTTTTGGAGCATTGGAACAAGGCCCAAATGAAAGAAGCAGAGAAGATACGCAACAGTATACTATTGTTGCTAATGTGAATTTAGGAAAATTACTGCCTCCAAAATGGCAGATTAACCTGCCTTTTAATTACGCTATAGGCGAAGAAACAATAACGCCGGAATACGATCCTTTTAATCAAGATATAAAACTAAAACAGTTACTGGATAAAACCACGGATCAAAATCAAAGAGATAATATTGCCAGTAGAGCTATTGATTATACAAAACGCAAAAGTATAAACTTTATCGGGGTTAGAAAAGAACGTGGTCCGGAACAAAAACAGCATGTTTACGACCCGGAAAACTTTACTTTTTCGCAATCTTTTAATGAAGTAGAAAGACATGATTTTGAAATCGAAGATTATGTGGATCAACAGGTAAACTCTTCTGTAGATTATGCGTACACATTTCAGCCTAAATCAGTGGAGCCGTTCAAGAAAACTAAGTTCATGAAAAACAGTAATTATTGGAAGTTACTGAGTGATTTTAATTTTAATTATTTGCCTTCAAATATTTCGTTTAACAGCAATATTATTAGACAATACAACCGTCAGCAATTCAGACAGGTTGAGGTAGAAGGCATAGGACTTGATCCGTTGTATCGCAGAAATTTTGCTTTTAATTACCAATATGGATTTAATTATAATTTGACAAAATCACTGAAATTAAACTATACCGCTTCATCCAGCAATATTGTAAAAAGCTATTTGAACGAGAATAATGAGCCTATTGATACGTTTACAATTTGGGATAGTTATTGGGACATGGGAGATCCAAATCAACACATGCAACAACTGGTTTTGAATTATGAAATTCCAATTAATAAAATTCCGTTGTTCAGTTTTGTAAAAGCAACGTATTCTTATACCGGTGATTACAGCTGGCAGCGTACTTCTAATGCTTTGTCAGAAATACAAATTGAAGGCGCTAATTATAATCTGGGAAATACCGTTCAAAATGCAAATTCCAATAATTTGAATGCAACATTCAATATGGATTTGTTGTATAAATATTTAGGACTTGCCAAAAACAGTACTAAGACAGTACCTAAACCTAGAATGACTGCTCCAAAACCGGGAGAAAAAATAGTAAATAGGAATGCAAACCAAGCTCCAAAAAACAATCCATTTGTAGATGGTTTGATTGGGATGTTGACTAGTGTCAAAAACATTCAGATGACCTATACACACAATAGCGGTACCGTTTTGCCGGGATACACACCAAGCGTGGGGTTTCTGGGTTCTTCAAGACCATCGTTAGGATTTATTTTTGGAAGTCAGGATGATGTTCGCTTTGAAGCAGCAAAAAATGGATGGCTGACCAATTATCCGGATTTCAACCAAAATTTTTCCCGAGTGACAAATAAATTATTTAAAGCTACAGCAAATGTAGATTTACTGCCGGATTTAAAAATTGATTTGACTTTAGACCGGGCCTACTCTGAAAATTTTTCGGAACAATATGACGTTACCGATGGCGTTTATAACGCAAGATCTCCCTACACTGCCGGGATTTTCTCGATATCGACCGTTCTGATAAAAACTTCCTTTTCGGGTAGTGATGAAAATATATCAGCTGCATTTGATGACTTTAGATCAAACAGGCTTACTGTGGCAAATCGACTGGCAACACAGCGCGGCATCGACATTAATAATCCGAGTAACCTGGATCCGGAAGGATTCCCTTTGGGTTATGGAAAAAATAATCAGGCCGTATTGTTACCAGCGTTTTTAGCTGCTTATTCCGGGGGAGATGCTTCCGCTGTTTCGCTGGGAATTTTTAGAAATTTTCCAATCCCAAACTGGGCTGTGAAATATAATGGACTGATGCGTTATGAAGTTTTTAAAAAGAATTTCAAGCGATTCTCCCTGCAGCATAATTACAGAGCTTCATATACGATAAATGCATTCAGATCAAATTTTGAATACGACAAAGCACCAGAAGGAATCGATGCAAGTGGTAATTTTTTTAATCAAACCATCATGTCTAATATCAATTTAGTAGAGCAATTTAATCCGTTGTTGCGAATGGATTTTGAACTGAAAAGTTCCTTGAAAGTATTGGCCGAAATCAAAAAAGACAGAGCGTTATCCATGAGTTTTGATAATAATTTATTGACTGAAGTGAAGGGTATTGAATATGTGGTGGGGCTAGGCTACCGTTTCAAAGATGTTATTTTTTCTTCCAGACTCGCGGATAATCCCACAGGAATAATAAAAAGCGATATTAATTTGAAAGCAGATTTGTCCTATCGGAACAATCAAACCATTGTAAGGTACTTGGATTATAACAACAATCAGCTGGCAGGCGGTCAAAATTTGTGGTCACTTACCGTAAAAGCTGATTATTCCTTTAGTAAAAACCTTACGGCTATTTTCTATTACGATCATTCTTTTTCTAAAGCAGTAATCTCGACTTCTTTTCCACTGACAAATGTTCGTTCCGGGTTTACACTTCGGTATAATTTTGGGAATTAATTTTCTTTAAATCTAAACCAGATTTGAATTGAGATTGCTACATTTGTCACATAAAATTCAAATTATCATTTAATAATTATCAATTACAATAATATGAACATACCAGCAAATTTAAAGTACACAAAAGATCACGAATGGGTAAGCCTTGAAGGGGATATTGCAACAGTAGGAATCACTGATTTTGCGCAAAAAGAATTAGGGGATATCGTGTATGTTGAGGTGGAAACTTTAGATCAGACTTTAGAGAAAGATGAGGTTTTTGGGACTGTGGAAGCGGTTAAAACGGTTTCTGATTTGTTTCTTCCTCTCTCAGGAGAAATTATCGCTTTTAATGACGCACTAGAGAACACTCCGGAAAGTGTAAACTCAGATCCTTATGGCGCCGGATGGATGGTAAAAATTAAAGTAACTAATGTTGCTGAATTTGATTCGCTTCTTTCGAGTGATTCGTATAAAGAAATTATTGGTGCATAAGCAACTATTTTTGTGGGCAGCTATTGTATGGGCTGGAATTATTGCCTTTTTTTGTTTAATACAATTGAACAATGTCCCTCTTGGGAATGTGTCCAATATAGATAAATATGTCCATGCTTTTTTTCATTTTGTACTAACGTCATTTTGTTATTTGTTTTTAAAAAAACAGATAAGCAGTTCGAATAGTTTAAAACCGTTAGTGTTTTCTTTTTTGTTTTCCTTTTTTTTTGGAATAGTAATCGAGATTTCACAAGAGTTGTTTACCCTTTCCAGACATGCAGACATATATGATGTTTCAGCAAATACATCCGGAGCGGTGCTGGCAGTAGCAATCGCGGTGCTGTTTAAGAAATAAAAACATAAAGATAAAGTCCCACTTCTTGTGGGATTTTATGTTTTAGGCACTAGAAGAGTTGCGGTTTTACGGAACAGGATTTTTACTATTTTTAAGGTAGTGAAAGTATCAGTTGTAGTATCAAAAATAATTAAATTGTACGATCTAGCACTAAGCTCATGTGCATATAAAATGTATTTTTGTCAGTCAGAGTTCACTATAATTATGAAATCAAAATCGCTATGGATATCAAGCAATATTTAGACTCAACCTATTTGAAAACTGCGGTACAAGCGGGTCTCAGTCATGAAGAAAATACGCTTGTGGCTCAGGGATTTATTCAGGAAGCCATTGAGGAACGCTTTAAACTCATTATGATACGTCCCGAGATGGTTCCTTTAGCTAGAAAAATGATTCTTTCGGCACATTCAAATCTGGAAATAGGAACTGTAATTGATTTTCCGCAGGGCAAATCTTCAATTGAACAGAAGTTGATTGAGGCCGGACAGGCTATAGATAATGGGGCTGATGATCTGGATTTTGTTTGTAATTATGAAGCCTTCAAAAATGGTGAAATTGACTTGGTCAAAGATGAAATTCTAAAGTGTACGCAATTGGGATTGGCCAAAAAGAAAGTTGTAAAGTGGATTATTGAAGTTGCAGCGCTCAATGATAAAGAAATCATCCAATTATCAAGTTTGATTAAAAATGTTATTGTTTCTAATTTTCAGCAAGAGTTGTTCGCTACGATTTTTGTGAAGTCTTCAACCGGATTTTATAAAACGGAAAATAATCTGCCCAATGGCGCTACGATTCCTGCTATAAAAATGATGCTCGAAAATGCGTCGCCTTTACCGGTAAAAGCTGCCGGAGGAGTGCGGACGTATGAGGAAGCTGTTGAAATGATCCGATTAGGCGTAAGACGAATAGGAACTTCGGGAGCTAGAATGATTGCTAACGGTCAAAATTCACACAATGAATATTAGATTTATAAAGGAAATTGAGGTAAAAAAAACAGTGTTTGTAATGCTTTTGTTCCTGTCTTCTTTCTATACAAACGCTCAGCAGATTAATAGTTTACTGCAAGAGTCAGGAAATTCAGCCGAACGATTTCCTGTTTTTCCAGATTGTGTAAACTTGCAATCCAAAACATTAGAAACGTGTTTCTATAATCAGGTTCAGGATTTTGTTTTTCAAAACTTTGAAATTCCAGAGCACCTAGTCCAAAATGATTTTCAAGGAGCGGTAAAAGTGCTCTTTGAAGTAGATAATACGGGGGTATTTAAAGTGATTTATGTAGATGCCATAGCGCAAGACCTGATAAAGGAAACCAAAAGAGTTTTTGCAAAATTGCCTAAAATTCAACCCTCAACCTACAACGGCAACCCCACCTATAATAAGTTTACAATGACGATTGCAATTCCTTTAAAAAACAGGAAAGAAGTTGTTGCTGAAGCTTTGGCGAAAGCCGAATTCCTGCCTAGTAGCAATAAAAAGGTAACAGAACTGGATAGCATCGTGTATAAAAAATTTAATAACCCTGAATTTGATAGCCATTTGAATGTGCCCTTTTCACACAGTTATTATGCTCAATTTGATGCTTCGTTAAATCAAGTGGGGAGCAATAATCATACGGCATCAAAACCATATACATACACGGAGGTGTCAAAATATTATGACTTAAAAGGAGCCAATGAAAAGCTGAAAAAGAATGTTTCCGGCTGGTGGGCCAGAAAACTATGGAATGAGAGTACAGTTGCAATTCAAGGGGAAGGCTATTGGTTTACAGTTAATCCTATTTTTGACCTGCAGCTTGGGAAGGCTACCCAAACGGAGGCTTCTTATACTTATGTAAATACACGGGGGATAAATTTTCGTGGTGGTATAGGAAAACAACTCAATTTTACCACAACCATTTTTGAAAGTCAGGGTCGTTTTGCGGATTATTACAATCGGTATGCTGAGTCAATCAAACCGGATGGAGGTAATCCTGCGATTATTCCGGGAATCGGAATTGCAAAAGATTTCAAAACGGATTCGTATGATTTTCCTTTGGCCGAAGCCAATTTGACTTTTGCGCCCAGCAAACATATTGATATGCAATTGGGTTACGGAAGAAATTTTATTGGGGATGGTTATCGCTCTTTGTTAGAAAGTGATGGCGCCAGTCCCTATCCTTATTTTAAATTGAATACTAATTTTTGGAAAATAAAATATACCAATACTTATATGTGGCTTAAAGACGTTCGCCCGGACGCTACGCTGGAAAGAACCTACGCTACGAAGTTTATGGCCAACCATTATTTGAGTTGGAATGTTTCGAACAGGCTGAATCTAGGTTTCTTCGAATCTGTGATTTGGACAAATACCAATGAGAGAGGATTTGACATGAGTTTTGTGAATCCCATAATTTTTTATCGTGCGGTCGAATTTGCTTCGTCAGCAAGAACCGGAAATGCGCTTTTAGGATTGACTTATAAATACAAATGGAGCAACCAGATTAACTTATACGGACAGTTTGTTCTCGATGAATTTTCGCTTGGTGATGTAAAAAAACGGGATAACAGCTGGAAAAATAAATACGGATACCAACTTGGAATTAAATATTTTGATGCTTTCAAAGTAGATAATTTACTATTGCAGTTAGAGTACAATCATGTTCGTCCGTATGTATATTCTCATAGTGCTCCAATCACAAATTATGGACATAATAATCAAAGTATAGGACATCAGTGGGGCGGAAATTTTAAGGAATTTATTGCAATTGCCCGATACCACAAAGGAAGGTATTTTGCTGACGCAAAAGTTACTATGGGAACTCGAGGCCTGGATTTTGGTACAACAGAAGATGTTTTTAATTATGGAGGAAATATTTACAAGGATTATGATGAAAACAGGCCGTTTGACAGTGGTGTAAAAGTGGGTCAAGGAAATAAAACAGCTGTTTTTATTGCGGACTTTCAAGGGGGATATTTAGTCAATCCGGCAACCAACCTAAAGTTTTTTGGAAGCTATATTTACAGGAGTTTCGACCCTTCGAAAAATACGGAAACAGCTTTCAATCAGAGCACTAATTGGCTAACTTTAGGATTAAGAGCTGATATTTTTAACTGGTATTTTGACTATTAGTTTTCATTTTCATTTTAAAAAAGTTTTTTATGAATTGTTTTTTGTCAAATCCCTTTTGATACCCTACTTTTGCAAAAGTTTTTACAAAGCAAATCATCTTTAGCATTGAGCACAACACAAAGTACCCTTTCATTAAAATCTATTTATATCGATTTCCGCGAAATCACTAAGGCTCGTTTAGCCGTTAGTGTCGTATTTTCATCTATTGCAGGATTTATGCTTGGGATTTATGATTTGCACTCTTTAGATTGGGCGGTGTTGTTCAAATTAGCTGTAGGCGGGTATTGTATGGTGGGCGCTTCGAATGTCTTTAATCAGGTAATTGAAAAAGATTTAGATGCTTTGATGGACAGGACCAAAAATCGTCCGGTTCCAACGGGAAGAATGTCTCAACGCACTGCATTGCTGGTAGCAAGTTTGCTTACCGTTATAGGAATTGCGATGCTTTATACGATCAACCCGAAGACGGCCATGTTTGGTGCTATTTCCATATTTTTATACACAAGTGTTTATACGCCATTAAAAACAATGACTTCATTGTCCGTTTTTGTGGGGGCATTTCCGGGTGCAATTCCTTTTATGTTGGGGTGGGTAGCGGCAACGGGAGAATTTGGAATAGAGGCAGGAACCTTGTTTTTGATTCAGTTTTTTTGGCAATTTCCACATTTTTGGGCTATTGGTTGGTTTCTATACGAAGATTATGAAAAAGCAGGGTTCTTTATGTTACCAACGGGAAAGAAAGACAAAGGAACCGCTTTGCAGGTTATTCTGTATACAGTGTGGCTTATTTTGGCTTCCTTATTGCCGGTTTTAGGGTATACGGGACGTTTTTTTATCACGCCAATTGCAGCAATTGTTGTATTTTTACTGGGTATTTGGATGCTTTTTTATGCCGTTCGATTGTATAAATTACGAACCGCAAAAGCGGCTAAAACTTTGATGTTAGTTAGTGTAGCCTATATTACTTTGTTACAATTAGTCTATATATTTGATAAATTTTTAAGATAAATTATGGAAATGATAATGACAGCAGCCGAGCAAAAATCAAGAACGGCAAGATCCTATAAATTGATTTTGTTGTTTGCTATGGTGAGTATGACTATGATGTTTGCAGGACTAACGAGTGCTTTTGTAGTGAGTAAATCAAGAGCTGACTGGTTGAAGAATTTTCAATTGCCAATTGCTTTTTACTATAGCACTGCGGCAATTATAGGGTGTAGTGTGACTTTTTACCTAGCCAAAAAAGCGATTCAAAAAGACAATCAAACACAAACTACAATGTTTCTTTTAGCTACTTTAGCATTAGGAATATTGTTTGTTTTTTTGCAGTTTGCAGGTTTTGGAGAAATAGTCGAAAGCGGGTATTATTTCACGGGAAGTGGAAGCTCAATAACGACTACTTTTTTATATGTTGTAACGGTTGTGCACCTGATTCACCTTGCTGGTGGTGTGATTTCACTACTAATTATAATTTATAATCATTTTAAACAAAAATACAATTCATCTCAAACCCTTGGTATAGAACTAGGTGCAATGTACTGGCACTTTTTGGATCTATTATGGGTTTATTTGTTTTTGTTTTTATATTTCTTTAAATAAGAAAAAAACGTAAATTTGGGAACTTTTTAACGAATAATTTTTATGGAAGCGACAGTTACTACTGCAAATAGTGAAGAGAAAACTTGGGGAGGCGGCAATGAGCCAATGAGGGCAAGTTATGGCAAATTGATGATGTGGTTTTTTATCGTATCGGATGCTTTAACGTTCTCTGGATTTTTAGCCGCGTATGGTTTTTCTAGATTTAAATTTATTGAGACATGGCCGTTGGCTGATGAAGTGTTTACACACTTTCCATTTATGCACGGGGTATCTGCTCCGATGTATTATGTAGCATTAATGACTTTTATTTTGATCTTTTCATCTGTGACTATGGTTTTGGCCGTTGACGCAGGGCATCAAATGAAAAAAAATAAAGTAATCCTTTATATGTTTTTAACTATTATTGGAGGTTTGATTTTCGTAGGGTCTCAAGCTTGGGAATGGAAAAATTTCATCAAAGGCGAATACGGCGCTATTGAAACAAAAGGAGGTAGTTTGCTTCAGTTTGTTGATAAAGACGGAAATCGTGTAGCTTTGGCTGATTTTGCTGCCAATCTGCACGAAGAAAGAGAGCAATTGACTCCAAATAAAGCCAAATGGTTTATGAGTGAGCCATCATTGCCTTCCTATTCTGTAGCCGAGGTTCAAGCCGGTTTCAAAGCACATCCTGAACTTTTGATTCGAACAGAAGTGATGACCGCAACCAAACAGAAAACAATTCTTTCTAGAGAAGAATCCGTATCTAGATTGGGTCAGGCACATTATGTTGTGGAAGGCGCAAATCTGGTCAGAAATGAATATGGAAGTAAATTATTTGCTGATTTCTTTTTCTTTATCACTGGTTTTCACGGTTTTCACGTTATTTCAGGAATAATAATTAATATTATTATATTTTTTAATGTATTAATTGGAACCTATGAAAAAAGAGGAAGCTACGAAATGGTAGAAAAAGTGGGGCTCTATTGGCATTTTGTCGATTTAGTTTGGGTGTTTGTATTCACCGTTTTCTATCTTGTTTAATTTTCAAAAAAAGTAATTATCATGTCACACGTACACGTATCTAACATAGGCAGAATCTGGAAAGTTTTCGGAATATTATCTGCCGTTACCATAATAGAAGTTATTCTTGGGATTTTGAAACCTGAAGTTCTTCACATGAATAATTTTATGGGTATGAATTTGCTTAACTGGATATTTTATGGCCTTACAATTTATAAGGCGTACTATATAGTTTGGGCCTTCATGCACATGGAGGGTGAAAAAAGTAGTTTAAGAAGTGCAGTTGTTTTGCCTTTAATTTTCTTGATCATTTACCTGCTTTTCATTCTTTTGACAGAAGGAGATTATATTCATGAGGTTTTTAAAAATTCCACGATTAAATGGAATTTTTAACACGATATTAATTCAAAAAAGGGTGCGCATTGCGTGCCTTTTTTTATTTTTGTACTTTAATAAATAGCATTGTCACAATGAAAAAAAATAGTGTTCTTTTTGTTCTTTTTATTTTACCCATCGTTGCGTACCTCTTTTTTGCTTCTGGTGTAAACAGTTTTACAAAACTTCCTATTGTAACCCCTAAAACTGCTGATTTTGGAGATTGGTCTACTTTAGACGGAGGAAAAATCAGTTTAAATGATAAGGTTACCGTTCTGGGGTTTTCAGGGACAGATCTTTTAATAAACAGAGGGAACCTTTTTAACCTAAATCAGAAAATTTATCAAACGTATCATAAGTTTAAAGATGTCCAGTTTGTGGTAATTTGTCCTACAGGGACTGAGACAGATGCGAAGAAAGTAGTTGATGCCTTGTCCGCTTTTACAGATATGGCGCAATGGCGTTTTGTGTTTGCCTCAGCTGAAGAAATTCAAGCGTATCACAAGCAATTAAAACTTATCGAGAACCTTGACCAAAAGTTAGGGACTCCCAAAGTGTATATCATCGATAAAGAACGGAATCTTCGAGGGAGGAAATTAGTAAAAGATACCAAAGAGGGATATAATACGTTTCACCCAGCTGAGTTAAGCAATGAAATGCTGGATGATTTTAAAGTCATTTTGTATGAATATCGCGCTGCTCTGAAGAAAAATAAGAATGCCAGTAGAAAAATTTAAATTTATAGTTTATGTTTAAGAATAAATCATATATCGGTATTTCGTTTATTATTTTGATTTTTGGCATCTATGCGATTCCAAAAATTGTAGATAGAATTAAAAATGACAAAGTGGTTCAGGGCGACCGTCTGGACAGTGTGAGGCCAGCAGTTATAGAAGGTGAGAAGCTAACTAAAATTGGTCCAGCCCCACAATTCGAATTGACAAATCAAGACAATAAAAAAATAACGAATGAAACCTACAAAGGAAAGGTCTATGTTTTAGAGTTTTTCTTTTCAACGTGTCCTACGATTTGTCCAAAGATGAATGAAAGTATGCTTCTTATTGAAAAAAGTTTTTTTGGAAATCCTAATTTTGGGATCGTTTCTATTACTATAGATCCGGAGCACGATACTGCAGAAGTATTAAAAGAGCATGCAGACTTTTTAGGAGTAAAATCTACGAATTGGAATTTTTTGACCGGGGATAAAGCCTACATTTTTAATCTGGCCAATAAGGGATTTAATCTTTATGCTGGGGAAAATAATAAAGCAACAGGTGGATTCGAGCATTCAGGATTGTTTGCCTTGATTGATAAGAATGGAAATATTCGTTGTAGAAAAGATGATTTTGGGAATCCAATTTTATATTACGATGGTTTAGATAAAAAAGGAGTAAGGAACATCCAACAGGATATTAATATTTTATTAAAAGAGTAAATGGAAAACAGTTCTTTAGAAAAAAAATACAATACGCTAATTATAGCGGTATCGGTATTAATACCAGTGGTTGTGGCTATACTCTTTGGGGTCAAATTAAAAGATTTGGGATATGATGTAGCGCCTCTTTCTTTTTTGCCACCCATTTATGCTACTACTAATGGGGTTACTGCGATTTTGTTAGTTGCAGCCGTAGTAGCAATTAAAAACGGAAAAAGGAAACTTCACGAAAGGTTGATGACAGGAGCTATTGCATTGTCTATCGCCTTCTTGGTAATGTATGTTGCCTATCACATGACGTCCGTTTCTGCTATTTTTGGAGATTCTAACCATAATCTTATATTAGAGGATTCTGAAAGAGTAACTATAGGATCATTACGAATCGTTTATTTATTGATTTTAATCACGCATATTATTTTATCGATTGCGATTATTCCAATGGTTTTGATTACATACGTTAGAGCATTAGCACAAAATTTTGAAAGTCATAAAAAGATCTCCAAAATTACTTTTCCAATCTGGTTGTATGTCGCCGTTACCGGAGTAATTGTTTATTTAATGATTTCCCCTTATTATGTATATTAAAAGTAAAAGTCAGATTTCAAAAACCAAGAGTATAATCAGAAAGTGGTCTGTATCTATATTTGTACTAATTTGTTTTCTTTTTTCGTCTTCTGTAAAGGCTCAATGTGCGATGTGTCGCGCGGCATTGACGAGTGAAGGAAATACCACTACAGCAGCAGCGGTTAATGACGGAATTGTATATTTAATGGTAATTCCTTATCTTCTGGTTGCAGGGATTGGTTACGCTATTTATCGAATGAAAAAAAACAAATCCAGTTAAACAGCACTTTCCATTTTTTTTAAAATGGAAAAATTATTTCAGGCCGTTTATAGCGACATTGATGGTTCCTTTTATTTTTATAAAGGCTAAGATGGCTTGATTTGTCAATTGGATTCTTTGAAATTGAATGTTTTCCATTTTTCCATTGATGAACACGCCTTGCATTGGAGAATAATTTTTTAGATAAGGCAGTATATTTTTTTGACCCTCTTCAAGATTTGGTATCAAGGAATATCGGCAAGATTGTTCCATTTTTCGCAATACAAATCCTTGTGCAAGCCAACTAGCAGTGCGCGTCAATTTATTTTTGGTATCCAAAGCATAGGTCAATTGATCAAAATAGATCTCTTTTGTTTGTTCATTATATTTGGGTAATCCGGACAAATAGAGTGTTCCGTTTACAGATCCTGTTATTTCTAGCGCAATAATCATTTTTCCGGTTTTGTGCCAAATTGCTACATTTTGCACTTTTACTTTCTTTGATCCTGAGCTAAATTCCTGGCCTGCAAAATTCTTGGTCATTATTTTTGAAGCCTCCTGATAGGTCGAAACAGCAATGATATTTGCAGTGATGGCTTCTGGAATTTTAGTAACTGGTTTTAAAATGATCTTTGAGGCATCAAATTTAGTATCAGGTTCTTGTCCTATTATGGTTTCCATGTTGCATTTCATCCCCATTTGCAACACAAAAGTGTCTTTTTTTAGTTGGGCATTTGTAGAATAAATTTCAATAGGAACAATACGAAGCCAACTGTTATAAGTAGTACTCATTTGAAAAGGGGTGCAAATTTTTTCTAAAGCGGCCAAGACATTCGGCTTGAAATCCATTGATTTCGCAATAGCGGCATCAATTTTATTTTCGATTTTCGATTTAAATAATTGGATGGCAGGATTGATTAAATAGGTAACTGGAACATTTTTTCCAAAAACACGCATCGTTGGGCTTTCATTCCAGTCCAATGATTGCAGTTGTGTTGTGGTATTCAGTTTCCAATTGGTTAAGCTAATTTCGCTTACTAAAGTGATCACGCCATTCAGGTTGAATTCCCGCGTATCATACAATTCAATACCCATTTTTTTAGTGCCAATTCGGTATTTCACAACCGCTTTTAAGGGTAAAATAGTTTTTATTTTTTCTCCTGAGTTCTCCGGGTCATTCACGATACTTATTGGTGCCAATTTCCAAACTTTCATTTCAATGCCATCATCGTTAATGTTGTTGTCTTCGTAAATCAAGCCGTTCATTAGAGTGTTGGTTTGGTTTTGAATTTCTTTCAGTTTGATACTGATGGGCAAGTTGATAAAGGACGGAGTATTTTCATAGACTAATGGTGTTGCGTCGTCAGGCTCAGGTTTCAAAGCTTCAATTTGATTTGTTGACGAACAGCTAAAAAATAAAATTATAGAACAGAGTGTAAGCAGGGTTGATAGCGTTTTTGGCATTTAATTCGGGTTTAAAGCGGTAAAATTAATAAAACTATTCTTTTTTAAGATTAAAGTGTAACATTTTATCTGCAACGAAGTCTTATGGTTAAAATCCTTGAAGTCATCCTTTTTATTTCCGTATAATTTACTGTTGAAACTAATTAAATAGTGTTTTAAAATTGCCAGATTATGATTGAAATTAAAGACCTGTACAAATCGTATAAAATATGAAGTTCTGATCTACATGTTTTAAAAGGGATTAATTTCAATATCAAGGAAGGCGAGCTAGTGGCCATTATGGGTTCCCCTGGTTCAGGGAAATTAACACTATTAAACATACTTGGAATTCTGGATGAGGCAGATTCCGGGAATTACAATTTAGATACTGTTCCCGTAAAAGTAGGGAATCAGGTTGTTGAAAGTAATAACTTCAATGAAGGGACAACAATTGCAAGTGTTGCAGATGTAGGCCGAATGATATTTGTGGGGAAAATTGACGAGTCAGAAGTGGGCGAAATAAAAGAAAAATTACCCATCGAAATTACCATTGGCGCTATCGAGAACAAAAAATTTGACGCCGTATTGCAATACATTGCTCCAAAAGGTAAAACTGAAAATGGTGCCATCCAATTTGAAATCAAAGCATCATTAGCCAATAGTGAGAACACTTTTATTCGCGCTGGTTTGAGAGTAAATGTGTCAATTATACTTGAAAAAGTGGATAAGGTATTGGCGCTGAAAGAGGCGCTGATTCAATTTGATAAGAAGACACAAAAACCATACGTAGAGATTCAAACGGGGACGCAGGAATTTATAAGAAAGGAGTTAATCTTGGGTATCAGCGATGGTATTTATGTCGAAATCAAAAGTGGAATTAAAGCTTCCGATACGATTAAAGTTTGGAATCAAGTCTTAAAAAGCGAAGAAGTGAAACCCTAAATCTGTACTTAAAAAAGAAATTCAGTTTTTTAAAAAATGTTAAATATGTGTAGTACCTTTGTTACACTTTCATCTAAAATATATGAAAAAAAATAGTTATATCAGTTTCGTTTTTATCACGCTGTTCAGTTTGTCTATTCAGGCGCAATCCAAAAAATGGACCCTCGAGGAATGCGTGAAATATGCCATTCAAAACAATATTTCCATCAAGCAATCTGAATTAGATAGTAAAACAGCTCTTATTGATAAAAAAGGAGCCATCGGAAATTTTCTGCCGTCTTTAAATGCAAATGCATCACATTCCTGGAACATTGGTTTGAATCAGGATATTACAACAGGGCTTTTGCAGAACCAAACGACGCAGTTTACTTCGGCTGGAGCCAATGTTGGAGTGGATATTTATAAAGGACTGCAAAATCAAAATACACTTCGAAGAGCTAATCTTTCAATTGTGGCGGCTAAATACCAATTACTCAAAATGCAGGAGGATATTGCCCTGAATGTTGCCAACGCTTTCTTACAGATTCTTTTTAATAAAGAAAATCTAAAAGTACAAAAAGAACAGTTGGAAATTAATGAAAAACAATATGTACGCTCTGAAGAATTAGTTAAAGCAGGTTCAATTCCTCGTGGGGATTTATTAGATATCAAAGCTACAGTAGCATTGAACAATCAAAATGTTATTGCTGCAGATAATGCTTTATTAATTTCTAAATTAAGTTTAGCGCAGTTGTTGCAATTAAAAGAGTTTGAAGATTTTGATGTAGTAGATGATACTGACATTAGAGATAAAAATAATATAATGGTACAAACTCCAGCTGCTATTTATGACAAAGCATTAGAAAACAGAACTGAACTGAAAATTGCCAGAACAAATCTGGAGATTGCACAGAAAGATCTGGAGATTGCCAAAGGAGCTTTTCAACCTACTTTACAAGGTTTTTACAGCTTTAATAGCAGAGTTTCTTATGCTGATGTCCCTTTCTTTGATAGTATGAGGAATCTAATTGGCACTAAAAATTCAGCTCCGTTTTTCGAACAGTTTAATAGTAATAAAGGACAGTCTTTTGGAGCACAATTGTCGATTCCGATATTCAATGGGTTTTCGGTGAGGAACAATGTAGAACGTTCAAAAGTAAGTTTAGAACGGTCAAAAATTGCAGTGGAACAGCAGGATTTAGATTTGCAGCGTAATGTTTTTACTGCCTTTACAGATGCTAAAGGCGCACTAAATGCCTATGAATCCTCAGTTGTGGCACTTGAGGCGAGACAAGGCGCTTACGATTATGCCAAAGAAAAATATGATGTAGGTTTGATGAATTCATTTGATTTTAATCAATCACAAACCTTACTGACGAATGCACAATCAGAAATTATTAGAACCAAATACGATTATATTTTTAAAATCAAAATACTAGAATTCTATTTTGGAATTCCAATTATCAAATACTAATTTATCATGTCAAAAAAAACAATTTATATTGTATTAGGTGTTTCAGTAGCAGCTATTGTATTGTTAGTAACGCTTTCAAAAGCAGGTGTTATAGGAAATAAAGATGAGGGAACAGAAATTGAAATCGCCCAGGTCAATCCCTCAACTATTATTGAAACCGTATCGGCTACCGGGAAAATTCAACCAGAAATTGAAGTTAAAATTTCATCGGAGGTTTCAGGCGAAATTATTTCTTTGAATGTAAAAGAAGGACAAGCCGTTAAAAAAGGCGATTTATTGGTCAAGATAAATCCGGATTTGTATACTTCAGGATACAATCGTTCCGTTTCTAATTTATCAGGCACACGAGCTGCTTTGAGTCAGGCGGAGGCCTCTTTTAAAGAATCCAAATCAAATTACGAGAGAAACAAAATATTATTTGAAAAAGGCATTATCTCAAAATCAGATTGGGATAAAGCAGTTGCTTCTTATGAAGTTGCTAAAGCATCAAAACAAACGGCTTACTTTAATGTTCAAAGTGCTGCGGCAACCGTAAATGAGGCTAAAGATAATCTAGGGCGTACCACCATTTATGCACCCGCTGACGGAACCATTTCAGTACTGAATGTAGAGCTGGGCGAGCGCGTTTTGGGTACGCAACAAATGACCGGAACGGAGATTTTAAGAGTGGCCAATTTAAATAATATGGAAGTGGAAGTGGATGTCAATGAAAATGATATTGTAAAAATTAAAGTAGGAGATGAAGCAAATGTGGAGGTAGATGCCTATTTAAAAAAACAATTTAAAGGGACGGTAACTAGTATTTCTAATTCAGCCAGTTCCGCCTTGACAGCTGATCAGGTCACTAATTTTAAAGTAAAAGTTAGAATTTTGAAGGAATCTTATCAAGATTTACTTAAAGGAAGACCAGAAACATATTCCCCTTTTAGACCTGGAATGACCGCAACGGTTGATATTATTACCGATACAAAAACAAATATACTGACAGTGCCTATAAGTGCTGTTGTTATAAAGTCAGATACGGCTTCAGTCAAAGAGATTAAAGTGGCAGATCCAGCTGAAGAACAAAAAGAAGCATCGCCTAAAAGTGATAAAAAATACGAATGTGTGTTCGTAAAAGTAGGGGATAAAGCAAAAATTAGAGTTATTAAAACCGGAATTCAGGATGATACTAATATTGAAGTTTTGACAGGTCTTAAAAAAGGCGATGTGGTCATTACCGGGCCATACTCTACAGTCGCTAAGGAACTGAATTCAGGAGATAAAGTGATGCTGAAAAAAGATAAGGAAATTATGAAAAAATAAAAGCGAAAAACAGGATAAATAATGCGAATTTTGTAATTCAAAAATAAAACAAATTAAAGGTTTCGAGAGGAACTTTAAACTTTAAACTTTAAACGGCTTGTCTTACTTATTAAATATTGAAACCGCCACTAAAAATTGCTCGGTAGCTCTTGCAAAAGGAGGAAAAACGATTCTCTGCAAAGAAATAGCAGAAGAAGGATATTCCCACGCGGAACGATTGCATGTTTTTATTGAGGAAATTATCAAAGAAGCCGGAATTACGTTTCAGGATTTATCCGCTGTTGCCGTAAGTCAAGGACCGGGTTCTTATACTGGATTGCGAATTGGGGTTTCGGCAGCAAAAGGGCTTTGCTATGCACTGAACATCCCATTGATTGCTATTGATACTTTGCAAGCGTTGGCATCGCAGGTTACAGTTTCCAGCGGATTGATTATTCCCATGATTGATGCGCGAAGAATGGAAGTATATAGTGCTGTTTTTAACCCGAATTTAGTAAAAAAACGAGAAGTTCTTGCCGAAATAATTACGGAGAATTCATTTGAAGATTTGCAGGAATCCATCTATTTTGTTGGAGATTGTGCCGAGAAATGCAAGCTGGTTTTAACTAAAAAAAATCATATTTTTTTAGAGGAGATTAAATATCCTTCTGCCAAAGAAATGAGCGCTTTGAGTTATGAGAAATTCAAAGTAAGTGACACCGTTGATGTTGCGTACTTTGAGCCTTATTATTTGAAAGATTTTTTGATTACGACTTCAAAAAAATAGTTATTGCTTTTGTGGAATCTGAGTTTTAAAATAATAGTGTCGTAACTTCTGCCTTTCTTATTGTAGGAATGCGGTTTTAATAAAGAAATTAAGGGTTTGGCTGTACTGCCAAACCCTTAATTTCTTTATTATTATTATTATATTTCATTACTCTCCGTGTTATTCTTTTTTGAAGACTCTTTAACATAAGGCTGAATAATAATTCCCGCGGTATCAAATGCTTGTTTGCAGTTTTCTAATGTATCGGCATAAACATCCCAAAAATCTTCATTTGTAGCCCAAGGTCTTACCGCTATTTGGATGGCGCTGTCGGTGAGGTTTTTTACGGATACTTCAGCAGCAGGTGTTTCAAGCACTTTTGGATTGTTCTTTAGAACTGCCGTTATCATTTCGCGCGCTTTTTTAATATCCGTATCATAAGAAATAGCAATTGTCAAATCAGCTCTTCTGATCCTTTGTAAAGAATAATTTATGATATTTCCATTTGATAAAGATCCATTGGGTATAAAAATAGTTTGATTGTTAGCGGTGATTAATTTGGTTACAAATATTTGTATCTCGTTAACAGTTCCAATGACCCCTTGGGCTTCAATTGTATGGCCAACCTTAAAGGGTTTAAAGAGAATAATCAACATGCCGCCTGCAAAATTGGAGAGTGATCCTTGGAGAGATAAGCCTACAGCAAGTCCCATTGCACCGAGAATGGCCACAAAGGAAGATGTTTCAATCCCTAGTTTCGAAATAAAGGATACAAATAAAATTATTCGTAAGACCCAAACTAAAATATCTGCCAGAAATTTTGTCAGTGTAGGGTCTAGATTCCTTTTCACCATTATTCTTCTTATGAATCTATTGATGAGGCGGATGATATAAAGTCCAGCAAATAGAATTATAAAGGCAGAAATCAATTTTGGAGAATAATCTATCAATACTTTTAAAAAAGTATTAGCGTAACTAGAAAGTTGGTCTGGATCTAAATTCATTTTTATGTAATAAAAAACCTTCTCAAAAGGAGAAGGTTAAGTTTGAAAGACAAAAATACGAATAAATTAATCGGCATCTTCTTCTTCTATTTTATTTATGGTTTCTTTTTTGCTCTGTTTTAGTTCTTCATCGCCATCATGTGCAAGGGAACTTGCCTTTTCTTTTAGAGTGTCAACAACTTCAGAAGCGGTTGTTTTTGCATCACTGGCTAAGTCTTCTGCTTTGTCAGCAGTTTCGCTTGCTTTTTCTTTTAGGGTATCAATAACTTCAGATACGCTTGTTTTTTCCTCAATGGCCATATCTGATGCTTTGTCAGCAGTTGCATCAGTTTTTTCTTTTATACTATTTACTAAATCCCCAAGAGCTTCTCCGGTTTTGGCTGAATACTCGCTTAATACTTCTCTAGTATTGCTGGCAAAGTGTTCTGCTTTTTCTATAATTGGCGCTGCCGTTTCTTTTGCTTTTTCAAAAGTATCTTCAGCAAAAACCCCTGCTTTTTCAAGATAAGGTGTTGCGCTTTCTTTTGTTTTTTCAAATGTTTCTGCTACGAAATTCTCTGCTTTTTCTAAGTAAGGTGCCGCTGTTTTTTTGGCGTGATCAAAACTAGTTTCTGCTTTGTTCGCTAATTCATTAGTCGTTTCTTTGGCTGAGCCAAATAATTTTTTAAAAAATGATGCTAGTCCCATGGTATTTCTATTTGATTGGTCTTACAATAGTAGTGATTTTTTTCTATGATTACTTTATTAAATCATTAATAATTTGTTGATAATCAGTATTTGGCATTGAACAGGTATAGTTTTGACTCAAGGATGACAGCTTTTCTTGGTTTGAGATGCGTGCCTGTAAAAAAGAGAATTTGATAGTTTTGTATTTCTGTCATTGCTGCCTTAGTGCCATACAGGTTGGTTGTTAATGGCTGGGAAATTAGCGGTGTTTATAATCCTGGGCTTGTCTTTTTCTAGGGTTGGTGCCAATGATTTTGAAATCAGAGTTTTCGGTTTACTGGATTTTTGGGGTGTTGTAATAAATAGGGACTGGTTTTAAAATGGAATTTATTCATGGGAATTTTTTTAGCCCCGGTAGAAGTGGAAATCCTTTTTCTTTTTTCTTTAAAAAGAAAAAGATTGTAACGGATGACGGGAAATTGCTCCTAAAAAAAGCGCTTCTGATGAAACGCTTTGATTTTTTTAGCTACTCTATTCGTGTTCGAAAGTTAATTTTAGATTTATTCTAAATTCTGTTATAACACCAGTACTGATGGTTGCGCTTTGGTCATGGACATAGACGGACCGCATGTGTTTTACAGATTTTCAGGCTTTGGCTATTCTTTTCGAGCTCCATCTTGCCAACTTGTTTCAGAACTGCAAAGAATTTCAATTACTTTTGATAGTGACCTGATTTCTAGGTGTTAAGTTAAATATTAAAATGTATTTTCAATTTAAAACACATTTTTTTAACGTAACTATATTTAAATCAATGTTTTGAATTATTTTTCCTTTTTATGCATTTATTGCCTCTACTTTGATGCTTTCGTCATTTAACATGCTTTTTAACATGTTTTCTATCCCGCTTTTTAAAGTAAATGTAGAAGAAGGACATCCGCTACAAGCACCTTGTAAAATCACTTTTACAGTTTTGTCGGCTTCGTTATAGGAATCGAAGGCTATATTTCCACCATCAGCTTGTACTGCGGGTTTTACATATTCTTCTAATATATTAATGATTTGTTGCGAAGTGACATCCAGGGTGTCAAATTCTTTTACTTTTATTTTTTCTTCTGTAGTTACCGTGGCAATATAATTTTCATCTAAAACAGTTCCGCCATTTTCTATGTATTGCTTGATGAAACTTCTTAGTTCTAAGGTAATTTCTTGCCATTCATTGACTTCGTATTTAGTTACGGAGATGTAATTTTCATCAATAAAAATTTCTTTTACGTAAGGGAATTTGAACAGTTCTTTTGCCAATGGAGAAGCGCCAGTTTGATCGATATTTTTGAATTCAATAGCGTTTTTAGTGAGTATTTTGCTAACTACAAATTTCAAAGCTGACGGATTAGGAGTTGTTTCGCCATACACGGTCACCGGTTGTTTTTTAGACTTATTTTCTTCTATAGTAATGATTAATCCGCCATCATTTACAAATTTTTCTATTTGTTGCGCCACAGCATCTTTGACATCATCCCATTCAACAATATTATATTTTTCAACGGCAATAAAATTCCCGGAGATATAAATTGTTTTTACGAAAGGCAGGTAAAATAATTGTTGTGCTAAAGGGGATGTTTTTGCCTCGTCTATATTTTTGAATTCAAAACTTTCATTTTGAGTGATGAAATCGTTAAATTCAAATTTTAATATCGTTGGATTTTGGGTCTCTTTTATGGTAACTTTGTTCATCAGTTTTGAATTTTTTACAAATTTACTAAAGTTATTTTCTACGAATACCTATATTTGATTTTTTAATGAATAAATTAACTTTAATTTACGTGTTTGATTCGGCTTTTGCTTTTTTTTAATAATTTATATTGTTTTTTGATCGCATCCGTTTTACTAAAAAGTATTTGAATGTATAATAAGATTAGATTTCTAGCCATTATTTTTTTGATGTCACATTATTCCTTTTCTCAGGAAGGAATACCGGTGTACTCAGATTATCTGTCAGACAATTATTACTTGATACATCCTTCTATGGCCGGAGCGGCAAATTGTGCTAAAATTAGGTTAACCGGTCGTAAGCAATGGTTCGATCAGAAGGACGCACCTGAATTACAAACACTTAGTTTTAATGGTAAAGTAGGTGAAAAAGCAGGAGCGGGTTTTATACTTTTTAATGATAAAAACGGGTATCATTCTCAAAAAGGAATAAAATTGACGTATGCGTATCACCTTATGTTTTCAAGAGATGAAATTGATTTAAATCAATTGTCTTTCGGGATTAGTGGTGGATTGATACAAAGTCAATTAGATGAAACCGCTTTTTTGCAGTCAGGGGATTTTGATCCAATAATTGACGGAACCGTGGTGCAAAAAGATTCTTATTTTAACGTGGACTTTGGAATATCCTATAATTTTTTAGATTTTTACGCGCATGCGACAGTAAAAAACGCAATTGAAACGAGAAGAAATATTTACACGGAATATGAAAGTGATAACTTAAGGAAGTTTTTATTCAGTGCAGGGTATGTTTTTGGTAATTCAGATCAAATCTTATGGGAGCCTTCTGTTTTATTCCAATTGGTGGATCAAACAAAAGAGAAATCAATTGACCTTAATTTGAAAGCATATAAAAATTTAGATTTTGGTAGAGTTTGGGGTGGATTGTCCTATCGAAGAAGTTTTGATGGTGCAGAATATCTTGATGGCAATACAATTTCCAAACAAAATCTGCAATACATAACACCAATTGTGGGTGTGAATTTTGATCAATTTATGGTCGCTTATACGTATTCTCAATTGTCTGGAGCGGTGAAATTTGATAATGGTGGTTACCACCAAATTACCCTTGGGATTGATTTATTTTGTAAACCTGTAAAATATGATTGCAATTGTCCGGCAATTAACTAATTTATCTTATCATGCTAATAAAATCTGTCAACGGTAAATCACCTTCTATTCCGAAGGATTGTTATGTTGCTGAAAATGCCACTATTATTGGGGATGTTACTTTTGGAACCAACTGTAGTGTATGGTTTAATGCTGTTATCAGAGGCGATGTTAATTGTATTAAAATTGGAAACAAAGTCAATATTCAAGATGGTGCTATTATTCATTGTACGTACAAAAAACATCCTACGCTCATAGGAAATAATGTTTCTATTGGACATAATGCAATCGTTCATGGTTGTGTGGTTCATGACAATGTATTGATTGGAATGGGGGCGATAGTAATGGACAATTGTGTTATCGAAAGTAATTCTATTGTAGCTGCCGGTGCTGTTGTTACTCAGAACACTGTTGTAGGCTCAGGGACAATCTGGGCAGGAGTTCCCGCTAGAAAAGTTAAGGATATAGATCAGTCCGATTTTGCAGGAGAAATTGAACGCATCTCGAATAATTATGTTATGTATTCCAGTTGGTTCAAGGAGGAGTAATATTCAGCCGTTTTAGAAATTTTCCTGTTCTACCGTATACTTGTTTTCTAAAATTTCAGTCAATACTTTTGGATTGGTGTTGGTATAAAAAATAGGTTCGTTGTTTTGTGATGATGCGAAACCTATATTTTCCCGCAATATGTTTTGAGTTTGTTTGGCAACTGCTTCACCGGAATCTATAATGTGAATGTGTTTGGGAAGGATTTTTTTTATTTGAGGAATCAGATACGGATAGTGACTGCAACCTAATACTAAATAATCAATATTGGCATTAATCATAGGAATCAGGTAGGCTTGAAGTAATGTGGTCATTTCGGGCGAGTTGATCTCTCCATTTTCAATTAATTGCACTAATCCATGTCCCACCTGCTCAATTATTTTAGTGTCTTGGTACTTTTCAGTGGTTTTATTGAAAAGTTCACTGTTTAGTGTGCCTTGTGTAGCCAGAATTCCTATTATTTGTGTTTTTGAATGAGTGACTGCTGGTTTTATCGCAGGTTCTATTCCTATGAAAGGAACATTATATTTAGATCTTAATTCTTGAATGGCATTAGTTGTTGCCGTATTGCAGGCAACTACAATTAATTTACATTTCATATCAAGCAGGAATTCGGTATTTTTCATGCTTAATGCAACAATTTCCTCTTTTGTTTTTTGTCCGTAAGGTGCATTCCTGCTATCGGCAAGGTATATGGTTTTTTCGTTTGGAAGTAGTTTGTGAATTGCTTTCCAGATGGAGGTGCCACCTATTCCTGAGTCAAAAATCCCTATAGGTTGATCGTTGTTGTTCATAGAAACAAAGTTACGCGCTGAAATTTTAATTTCCTAGAATATTTGTTAAACAAAAAAACTGCTCTGTCCTAATATAAGGTGAGCAGTTTTTTTGAATTTTGTTCTTTTTTTTAGAAACCTAAATCTTTTTTTACATCCATAGTCAAGTTTGGACCATCAGCCAGTAAAAGAGTTGAACCGTCTAAAACATATTGATATCCTTTTGCTTTACCCACTTTTTGGATCGAAGCTCTTACTTTTTCCATTAATGGTTTTACGATATCAGATTCTTTTTGTTGCAATTCTTTTTGAGCATTGTCTCTGTAGTCAACAATTCTTTTTTGCATGTCCTGAACTTCTTTAGAACGTTCTGTGTTTATAACTTCAGTAACTGTTGCTGCTTCTGCTTCGTACTTTTTTAATTTAGCTTGGTATTCTTCAACCATTTTTTTGTAATCAGCATCATACGTAGTACTCAATTTGTCTAATTGTTTTTGAGCATCTAACATTGCAGGCATTTTTGTCATAATTTCACTTACATCTACATGTGCTGTTTTTGTTTGTGCAGTAATTGTTTGATTTGCTCCTAAAATAACAAGGGCAGCAATTAATAGGGTTTTGATTTGTTTCATCGTTTTTAAAGTATTTAGTAATTAATTATTGTTTGTATTTTCTTTTATTTTTTCCTCTTTTGCTTTTTTGAGAGCTTCTCTGTCTTCCAGTATTTTTTTTCTTCTTTCTTCTAAAGCTTTCCTGCGATCTTCAATGACTTTTTTACGATCTTCCAATGTTTTAGTTCTGGCATCAGCTTGTTTTTGTTTGGCTAATTCAACAGTTTCTTTAGCATTGTCTTTTTTTGAGTCACTTACTGATGGTGCTGTAACGGTGTCAGTTGCTTTGACATTTGCAGAAACCGTGCCATTTTTTTTAGCTTCTCTGTCAGCTATTATTTGTTTTCGCTTGTCGTTAAATTCTTTTTTTCGTTGTTCTTGAAGTAATTTTCGGTCTTCAAGCAATTTGTCTCGGGCTATTTTTTTATCGTTCAGGATTTTTTGTCTATCGGCTAATGCAGGATTTTCATCTAACGCATCTTCCTTGCTTTCTCTGGCTTCTTCTTCCTGAAGTTGTTTTTTTGTCAGTTGTTCTCTTTTTTCTGTACGGTTCAATACACGTAAAACTTGCTCACTGATATCAAATCTTTTTGCTGCAAACAGCATGGTAAGATCAGAGGCTTTATCAAAGATGAAATCATATTTTTTTGCTTCAGCAATATCCTGAACGGCAGTAAAAATTTGATCCTGTATTGGTTTTACCAAAATAGATTTTTGTAGGATCAAATCGCCATTGGGTCCAAATCTTTTTTGTTGATAGTCTAAATTTTCATTTTCGAGGAAACTAATTTCTGTTTCTCTTTCGCTAATGAGTTCTTTGGTTAATAGTGCTTTTTCGGCTTTTAACGCATCTTTCAATTTATTGATTTCAATTTTTTTAGTTTCAATTTCTAGTTTCCATTTTTGGGCTTTTTGCTCTAATTGAACTTTTGCTTCGGTATAATTTGGAACATTCTGTAAAATGTATTCCATATCAATATAGCCCAGTTTGGTTCCTCTAGTTTGCGCTTTCATAGTCTGCGCAACTGCTAAAATTAAAAAAAGATATAAAAATTGTTTTCTCATAAATAGTAACGTACTAGAAAAATTTTAAATCAATTTTTTAGAATTGTTGTCCAATAATAAAGTGAGTTTCCCATCCGTTTGGTTCTGCTTGTCCGGGCAGAGCGTCAAAACCATGGCCAAAATCAATTCCCAACAAACCAAATGCGGGCATGAATACACGCAATCCAACTCCTGCGGAACGATTTAAGGCAAAAGGGTTATAGCTCTTGAAATCACTAAATGACGAACCTGCTTCCATGAATGCCAAAGCATAAATTGATGCGGATGATTTTAATGTTATTGGATAGCGTAACTCCATTGAAAATTTGTTAAAAACCGTAGCTCCAATTTGATCTCCTGTGCTATTTACGGGTGTCAATGAATTATTAGGATACCCTCTTAACTGAATGGTTTCTCTACCATCCATAGAAAAGTTAGCCAGTCCGTCACCCCCAAGATAAAATCGTTCAAACGGAACTGAACCTCTGTCTTGATTGTATGCTCCAAGAAATCCAAATTCAGTCAACGTTCTAAGGACTAATTTTCCGTAAATCTTAGTATACCAGTCCGCTTTAAACTTTATTTTATAATATTCCAACCATTTAAATCGCTCTTGATCTACTTTACTAATGTTTGTTGCCGCCAGGTTAAAATCGGTCACTTTGTTTCCGTTGGTGTCAATATAATCTCCAATTTGAACAATATTCCCATTTCCATCAGGCACATTTTGTCGGTCTACAGTGTTTTTTAATTTGTATTCTTCTTTATCGCCTAGTGTGGCATAATCTATTCCATTCAACAATGAATAGGGTGGTGTAAATTTAGCGGTTAAACTAAATTCAGAACCGTACGTTGGAAATATAGGATTGAATCCTTTATTGGTATGCGTTAGTCCTATAGTATACGCTAAATTTCTGGAAGACCCGTTTCCAAAAGTAAATAATCCAGTGTTGTAATTATTTAAATCATAATGTTGGTAACTTACGGATTGAGATAAATACGTGTTATCATCCGGCACCGTTAATCTTTTTGACAAGCCAACGGACAATGTAATGATATTAAAACTCTTACTTTTATCGGCTCTTTGTGTTATAAAATTATTCAAAAATTGTTTGCTGTATGACAATGAGGTACTAAAAGATACGGGTTTTTTACCTCCAAACCAAGGCTCGGAAAACGAGACGCTATACGTTTGAAAAAAGGTGCTGGCCTGTAAACGTAACGATACTTTTTGACCATCTCCCATAGGAAGCGGTTTGTAGGCTTCTTTATTGAGTAAGTTTCTGGCTGAAAAGTTATTAAAAGAAAGTCCTAATGTTCCAATGAAACCACCACCACCGTAACCACCTTGAAGTTCGATTTGGCTGGATCCTTTCTCCACCAGATTGTATTCAATGTCTACAGTTCCTGCTCCTGAATCTACATTCTTGAATTTTGGATCGATGGCTTCCGGATCAAAAAATCCTAATTGGCCAATCTCTCTAATGGTTCGTACTAACTCTTCTTTGCTATATTTCTCTCCTGGTTTGGTTCTTAATTCCCGGTAAATTACACGGTCATTGGTCTTGTCATTTCCTACTACTGTAATTTTATTGAAGTATGCAATTGGTCCTTCAGTAACTCTGATTTCAAAGTCAATGGTATCATTTGCGGTTCTTACCTCTACAGCATTGATATTAGAAAATAAATAACCGCTGTTTTGGTATAAATTCGTGATGTCCTCTCCGTCAGGTTTTGATTTGTCTGCAATTCTTTTCTCCAGAAGTACTCCGTTGTAGGTTTCCCCTTTTTTGACACCTAAAATTCTGTTTAGATATTGATCCGGATAAACGGTATTTCCTAAAAATTTAATGTTTCCAAAAAAGTATTTATTTCCTTCCTCGACATTTATTTTAATCATTAAGGCTTTTTTGTCTTTGTCATAGGTAACAGAATCCGAAAGTATTCTGGCATCTCTATAGCCTTTCTCTTTGTAAGAAGCGATTACGTTTTCTAAATCCGATTTGTATTTTTCTTTTATAAATTTAGAGCCTTTTAAAACACGCAGGAAGTTTTTTTGTTTGGTATCCTTCATTGCTTTACGCAATACTTTATCGGATATTTTTGTGTTTCCTACAAAATCAATTTTTTGTATTTTTACTTTATTTCCTTTGTCTACATTGATAACCATGTTGACTTGGTTTATCGTAGCTGTGTCTTTGGCAGTATTTATGTTTACTTTGGTGTTGTAATACCCATCTTTTTTATACTTGTTCTCGATGTAGTTTTTTGTAGTGGTAATTAAATTTTCATTGACTACTTTCCCTTTGTTAAGGCTGTTGTCTTTAATTAAAGCTTCCGTTTTTGATTTTTTTACACCTACAAATTTTACACCACTCAATTTAGGTAATTCCACGATATTCAAATCAAGATAGATGCTGTCATTTTCTATTCTATTGATATAAAATGAAATTTCATCGAACAAGCCCAGTTTTCCTAGTTTTTTTATGGCGCTGCTTATTTGTTCACCAGGAATAGTTATCGATTGTCCTTTTTGCAGACCAGCAAAAGTAACTACAGTTTGAGTGTTGAAAGTGATATCGCCAACAACTGTTACATCTCCTAAGATGTATTTTTTTCCTTGATCAAAAGGAACTCTTTCTTGTGCTTTAACTTGTGTAAAACTTCCTAAAATTAAAACGGTGAGGGCTATTCTGATGCTTTTATTTAACACTAAATAATTATTTAATTTGTTCACTTGTTTTTCCAAATCTACGTTCTCTTTTTTGATAACTAATGATAGCCTCATATAAATCTTGTTCTTTAAAGTCTGGCCATAATACATCAGTAAAATATAATTCTGCATAGGCAATTTGCCATAACAAAAAGTTACTTATTCTATGCTCTCCACTAGTTCGTATTAATAAATCTACATCAGGTAAATTTTGCGTGTAAAGATGCTCATTAATAATGGAATCGTCAATAGTGTCTATTGAAATTATATTATTTTTAACTTTACTGCAAATGTTTTTTACAGCAGTGACAATTTCCTCCCTGGAACCGTAGCTTAACGCTAGGGTTAGTGTCATTTGCGTGTTGTCTTTTGTCTTACTAATAACGTCGAGGAGCTCTTTTTGTGCAGATTTTGGTAATTTTTCTAAATTACCAATAGCATTCAGTTTTATATTGTTTTCCTGTAAGGTTTTTAATTCCTTTTTTAAGGAGTTGATGAGTACCTTCATTAAGGTTTCTACTTCCAGTTTGGGCCTGTTCCAGTTTTCGGTAGAAAAAGCATAGAGTGTTAGAAAATCAATCCCTAGTTTAGCACTGGCTTCAATTATTTTTTTTACTGATTTTGTCCCGCTTTCATGACCTAAAGCTCGTAAGAGTCCTTTTTGTTTTGCCCAACGGCCATTACCATCCATTATGATAGCCAAATGGTTTGGTAGGTTCGTTGCATCTATAGTGTCTAGTAAATTCATTTTTTTATTCTGCACAATAACAGGGTTTGTTTCCAAAGGTATACGTTAGCGTAACTCCTGTGAAGACATACCAATCATTATTATTTATATTTCCAAAATTCCCATTATAACTTCCTTCTATATTATCGGTCAGCGTATACCGTGCTCCGGTTTCTAATCCCAATATTAAACTGGGAGATAGCGTTGACTTGATTCCTAAAATCATCGGGATCGCTATTGATTTTCTTCTTTCTGATCTGCCTTCTGCTGTTGTACCTGCTTGCGTGTCTGTCAATTTGTACCTGCTCAGGAAATAACTGATTCCTGAAAACACATAAGGTGTAATTTTAGTTCGAGAGTCGTGAAGATTAAAGTCAAAAAAGTTGAATTCAAGTCCTAAAGAGACTTCTTTTAGATTGTTTTCAAAACGATATCCTCTTTGGTTTCTTGCTGCTTCTTTTGAATCTGAATCATCTGAATTTATGTTTGACTGCATGTATGAAAATCGGTAAGCATGTCTTGGACTTTTATTCCATTTGTATAAAACCCCAAAAGCAGGTTCGTTTGGCGCAAGGTAAGTCGTAGGACCAACATCGCCTACAAAGTTACTTCCACCTGCAAAAACACCAATTTCGTGGATCTGAGCCTGGGTGTTCGTAAATGGGAGTAAGCAAAACAATAAATAGAAAATCTTGTTCATTCAATCAAAAATTGCGTGCAAATATAATAATAATCAATACGATTCAATACCCATTCAGTTAAATGTGTGTTTTTTTGATTAATTGACAAGTAAATTGCGCAAAGTGAGTATTTTATTTATTCAAACGAAAAAAAAACATAGAATCGTATATTATTTATTAAAATGATTTAGTTCCGCTTATCTTGTCCCCAAAGTAATTTGCTTCGAAGGGTTTTCAAAAAAGTTTCTTCGGGTATTTCTACCATATTGATTTGAAAGGGGGTTTTTTTTAAGGTTAGTATGGATTCGTTCTTTACCGAGGTAACTCTGGAGTCTAAGGACACTAAATAATTTTCCTCTCTTCCGGAAACTTTCAGTCTAATTTCTGTTTCATCCGGAACAACAAGAGGCCTGGCCGTTAGGTTGTGGGGAGCAATTGGGGTGATGACGATGCTTTTTACATCAGGTGTCAAGATTGGACCGCCACAACTCAAAGAATACCCCGTAGATCCTGTTGGTGTTGATATAATTAACCCATCGGCCCAATATGAATTTAAAAATTCGTTATTCAAGTACGTGTCTATCGTAATCATCGATGTAGTGTCTTTTCTACTGACCGTAATTTCATTCATGGCAAAATCCATTTTTTGGATGGATTCATTTGGTGGCGTGCAGGTTACGCTCAGTAATGTTCTTTTTGAGATGGTGTATTTTTTGTCAATGACAAATTGCATGAATGTTGCGATATTCTCTTTTTGGACGGTTGCAAGGAAACCTAGTCTTCCCGCATTTATTCCTAAAATAGGAACTCCGGAATCCCGCACTAAAGTGGCCGCTCTTAAAATAGTTCCGTCTCCTCCAATGCTGATGAGCATATCAAAACTAGAATCAAGTTCAGTGTGGGATGTGAAGGTTTTGTATTTTTTTTCTACAATTTTCCTTTCGTTGAGCATCAGCAAAAAATGAGACTCAATAATCATCTCTACATTATTTTTGTTAAAAAAAACAAAGATGTCGTTTATAATAGGTTCGGTACTGTTTTGATAATATTGGCCGTAGATCGCTACTTTCATCTTTTTGTGTAATCGTTTAATGTTGATATGTTTGTTTTAGTATTTAATCGATTAAACAAATAATCGGTTAAACGAGCACTATATATTAAGGTACTTGTCTAAATAATCAGAGCGTTCCTTCAAATTATTGATGTAATTGTCTTCTTGATGCTCGGATATAATTTCATAATCATATCTTCTGAAAGTCTGTATTATTTCATTGATAGCGCCTAACGTTATTTTTAAGGTAACTTCAACGCTCTCAACATCTAATTCGGAGACGAATACACCTAAAAGTTTGCCATTGTTGCTTTCGACTATTTGGGTAATTTGACTCATAGAATAATCTAAAGCGGCTTTCTTGACAACGATAACGCCGCCGGGTTCCTTTAAAAAAGGAGTTTCATGAAAAAACTTCATGATGTCTTCTATTTGATAATAACCCACGTAGGTGTTGTTTTCGTCTAAAACCGGAACTAAATTAGTCTGATTTTTTGCAAAAACTTCCAGCACATCAAGCCATATTGTATTAGTTCTTGTGAAAAACCCTTCCAGTGAATAGCGAAAATCAGATACTTTTTTAGTGCTGTCAAAAGTTTCTAGATCTTCGCGGGCAATACTGCCCAGATACACCCCTTCTTCGATTATTGGGAAATGTGAAAAGTGGACGTCATTGAAGAATTCTTGAACAACCGCAATAGTATCTTGGTTGTTAATCGCTTTAAAATCATTGGTTATATAGTCTGTAATTCCGATCATAAATAAGGCAAAAATATTTCATGCAAAATAATCAAAAATAAGCAAAAACTCCTAAGTTTTACTTTGTATTTTTGCTTCAAGAAATAGTACTGGTTTAATCAAAAAGGGTTCCAATGACAAAATTAAGTGTAAACATCAATAAAATAGCTACTTTACGTAATGCTCGTGGAGGAAATGTTCCTGATTTATTAAAAGTAGCTGCCGACATTCAAAAGTTCGGAGCGCAAGGAATTACCATACATCCCCGTCCGGATGAGCGCCACATTCGCTATCAGGATGCACGGGATTTAAAAACGACTGTTTTTACGGAATATAATATAGAAGGAAATCCAGAAAAAACCTTTATCGACCTTGTTCTGGAAATAAAACCGACTCAGGTAACTCTAGTTCCGGATGCTGTAGATGCCATAACATCTAATGCTGGTTGGGATACCATAAAACACGCTTCTTATTTGACTGAAATTGTTCAGGAGTTTCAACGGAACGGAATTAGAACGTCCATTTTTGTAGATCCTGTTCTCGAAATGATTGAAGGTGCAAAAAAAATTGGAACCGAAAGAATTGAATTGTATACCGAAGCATTCGCACACCAATACAGTTTAGGAAATCAAAACGGAATTGTGCCATACACACACGCTGCCATCCTAGCCAATGCGCTTGGATTAGGGATCAATGCAGGTCATGATTTGAGTTTGGATAACATTCAATTTTTTAAACAAAATATCCCGGGATTACTCGAAGTTTCTATTGGTCATGCACTGATTTCCGAAGCTATTTATCTGGGATTAGACAATGTGGTGAATATGTATTTGCAAAAATTAAAATAGTTTTTTTTAACCATTAAGAAATTATGATGGATTAAGTTTTAAGCTTAATAACTTTACTTTCTTAATGGTTTTTAATTTAAATCATAACGTTAAAATCTAAAATTATATGCTTTTTTCAAAAATAGAAGGATCAGGACAGCCACTTTTAATTCTTCACGGATTTCTGGGGATGTCTGATAACTGGAAAACACTCGGAACGCAATTCGCAACTGATTTTCAGGTTCATATTCTCGATTTACGCAACCACGGACGAAGCCTGCACTCAGAGAATTTTACCTACGAAATTATGGCGCAGGATGTTTACGAGTACTGTCAAGCTCATAAATTAGAAAATATCAATATTTTAGGACACTCGATGGGCGGGAAAATAGCCATGCTTCTGGCAACATTGCATCCTGAATTAGTTAATAAGTTAATTGTTGCGGACATAGGACCAAAATTTTATCCGCAGCATCATCAGGATATTTTGGCGGGATTGAATGCGGTTGATTTTTCAAAAAAACCAAGTCGAAGTGATGTCGAAGAAATCATGGAGAAGTTTGTTCCTGATTTTGGAACCAGACAATTCTTGATGAAGAATTTGTTTTGGCAAGAGCCCGGGCAACTTGCCTTTCGATTTAATTTGGCAGTTTTCAATACAAAAATGGATGAAATAGGAATTCCGTTGCCTAAGAATTCCGTTTTCGAGAAACCAGCCTTGTTCATTCGAGGCGGAAAATCAAATTATATTTTAGACAGCGATTTTGAAATTATAAAACAGCATTTCCCGGATTCAAATATTGAAACGATTCCTAATGTAGGGCATTGGCTTCATGCCGAAAATCCAGCTGAGTTCTATCAAAAAGTCACTTCTTTTTTAAAATAAAGGAGATGGTTTCTAATTTTCACTACATTTATTAAAATTTAAAAAGATAAACTTATGAATTTACTCATCAAAATTCTTATTACCTCTGGTTTAGTATTGCTTATTGCGAACTTTATGCCGGGTGTGCGTGTAGATGGATTCGCCACGGCTTTGATTGTGGCAATTGTTCTTGGATTACTTAATATATTTATCAAGCCAATATTAGTGATACTAACTTTGCCGGTAACGATACTAACTTTAGGTTTGTTTTTATTGGTTATTAATGCACTGATGATTTTGTTGTGTACAAAAATTGTGGACGGTTTTCGCGTAGATACGTTTTGGACTGCCTTGTTTTTTAGTATTATATTATCCGTATCGCAGTCTATAATGAATGGAATTCTAGGCGAGGGAAAATAATAGGCTATTTTTAACACGTATTTATGACGTAATGCATTTGAAATTAAGAATCAATCAATATCTTTGTACTTTATTTAAACGATACTATGGCTAAAAAGTTTTACATATTGTTATTAGTTACGTTTGGTTTCTTTATGACTCCAAGTGTAGCTATTGCGTGTGGAATAAAAGCAGAGAAATCGTGTTGCAAAAAAGAATTCTCTTCAAAAACGGAGCAAAAAGACTGTTGTAAGAAAGAAAAAAAATCAAATAAAGGCTCGCATGATGGTTGTAACGGTGCTTGCAAGAGTATTTCTTGTGGCAGTACAGCAATTCATTTGGGTTTAACATCCATATTTAATACGGAATTAAACAAGCAAATTTTTAGTTTTTCTACTGAAAAACAAAATTATTATTACTCGGAAATCTTTATCTCATCCCATTTCCGTTCTATTTGGCTTCCACCTAAAATAAGCTAAATTTCTTTTTTGACAGCCAAAAAACTGTCTTGTTCAAAGCAGTATATGCTTTAAAAACCAATAAACGTAGTCAATTACAATTCAAAAAACAGAGCAAAATAAGCTGTTGTTTTCAATGTTTTGCGACTAATTCACTTCAAAATAATATCAAAATGAATTCAATAAAAAAAATATTGATGGCAACTACTCTGTTGCTTTCAATCACAATCAGCCATGCGCAAATTAAAAATGCTACAACAGAAACGGTAAAAATATATGGCAACTGTGAGATGTGTAAAAGCACCATAGAAACTACAGGTAACCTGAAAAAAGCAGCGAAAGTCGAGTGGAATAAAGACACCAAAATGGCAACACTCACGTATGACTCGACTAAAACAAGTCAAGACGAAATCCTGAAACGCATTGCTTTAGCAGGGTATGACAGTGATAAGTTTCTTGCTCCAGATGCTGTTTATGACAAACTACATGGCTGTTGCCAATATGAAAGAGAAGCAAAAGTAGCCGTTTCTCCAGCAACGAAAATGGAAACCGTCACTACAGAAAATCATGCAGGCCACGCCAATCACTCAGATAATGCGGTTACAAAACAACAAGTAGATACTACATTAAAAGCTGTTTTTGATAGCTATTTTCTTTTAAAAGATGCTTTAGTGAAAACAGACGGAAACAGTACTTCCTTGAAAGCGAAGGATTTATTAACGGCAATCAATTCCGTGAAGATGGAAACACTAAAATCGGAAGAACATATTGTTTGGATGAAAGTTTTGAATGACTTAAAAGAACATTCTGAGCATATTGGTGATACAAAAGATATTTCTCATCAGAGAGATCATTTCATGGATTTATCAAAATCGATGTATGAATTGATAAAAGTGGCTAAATACGAGACTCCGGTTTATCTTCAGTTTTGTCCTATGGCAAATGGCGGTAAAGGAGCCAACTGGTTGAGCAAAGAAAATGACGTTAAGAATCCGTATTACGGTTCGCAAATGATGACTTGTGGAAAAACGGTAGAGACGCTTCAATAATTATTTAAAGGAAAATAAAATGAAAAAAATAATTCTGGTAGTAAGTGTAATAATCAGTTTTTCAACGGCTAATGCCCAGATGAAAATTGGAGATAATTTACCTGATTTTGAACTTAAAAATAATAAAGAGGCCACTGTAAGTTTGGCTTCTGTAAAAGGGAAAACCGTCTTAATTGACTTTTGGGCTTCTTGGTGCGCACCGTGTAGAATGGCCAATAAAAAGCTGGTGCCTTTTTACAATCAGTATAAAACAGAAAATTTCGAAATTATAGGAATATCCCTGGATACGGATCAAGCGAAATGGTTAAGTGCCATTCAAAAAGACAAATTAGAATATGAGCAGTTGATTGATCCCAAAGGGTTTGATGCGCCATCGGCTATAGTCTTTGGCGTAGAGCAGTTGCCTAGTGCCTATCTTTTTGATGCAACAGGGAAACTGGTTGCTGTAAATCCAACAGAAGAACAAATTTTAATGCAAATAAAAAAATAAAATAAGATGAAAAATATAAATATAAAATTCATTGGTATTGCTTGTTTGGTTTTGATGGCAAGCATGAAGTCCTATTCTCAAATTTCAAAAGCAGACATAATTGCAACGGGTTTAACGTGTTCCATGTGTTCGAATGCAATTAACAAACAGCTAAAGGCCATGACTGAAGTAGACAGCGTCAGTACAGATCTAAATACGAATACGTTTACCGTTTATTTGAAGGAAAATAATTCAATAAGTCCAAAAACTTTAAAAACGAGTGTCGAAAAAGCTGGTTTTTTTGTGGGCTCCATGGTGTTGACAATGGCTTTCGATAATTTGAAAATAGAAGACAACCTAGCATTGAAAAAGGGTGAACACACCTTTATATTTGTTGATGTGAAAGCAAAGACAATGAACGGGGAAACAAAGTTAAAAGTGGTTGATAAAGGTTTTGTTACTCAAAAAGAGTATAAAAAAACATTTAAAACATTGTCGAAATACCCTAGTTATCTGGTCGAAAATGAAAATAATTTTCACCTTAAAACAATTTAATATGAGTTATTTACGCTTTGCTGTCCTATTCCTGATATCGGCTCAAATGCAAGCCCAGGAATTATTTGTTGTTACGGACCCAGCCAGTAATATCCCTGCAAATTCATTGAGTGTAAGACTGTCACAATCCCTTTTTGAGGAGCAATTTAGTGAAGAGTACAACTATCATTTGATGCCGGAAGTAACCTATGGTTTGAATAAAAATTTGATGGTTAGGGCTACCGCATTTGTCAGTAATAGAAACAGTCAATTGGTTACAGAAGGAGGCGGTTTTTATGCTAAATACCGGTTTTTCTCGACAGATGATTTAAACAGTCATTTTCGTTTGGCTGCTTTTGGAAGGTATAGTTTTAATAACGCGGATATTCATCAGGATCAAATTGAAATAATGGGGCACAATACGGGTTTTGAGACCGGATTAGTAGCCACGAAACTGATAAAAAAAGTAGCAATTAGTTCGTCGGTAAGTTTTGAAAAGGCATTTGATAATAAACCAAATTATCCTTTTCCAAGTGAATTAGGCAATAACGCCACGAATTATACCTTGTCTTTTGGCAAACTGATGTATCCCAAAAAATACACCAGTTTTAAACAAACAAATATTAACCTGATGGTTGAATTTGTTGGGCAAACGATCAATGAAAATGGAAAATCGTATCTTGATGTGGTTCCGGCAATACAATTTATTTTCAATAGTCAAGCCCGTTTGGATTTGGCTTACCGGAGGGAAATTATGAGTTCTATGATGCGTACAGCACCCAATGGAATTTATTTAAATTTAGAATATAATTTTTTTAATATCATAAAATAAATAGATAAAGCTTAAATTTATAACAATGAATAATTGATTTTAAATAAAAGTAAATTTGTAATTATAAAAAAAACACAATGAAAAAAATAATGCTTTTGTCCTTAATAACGGTATTTATGACGGTTTCTTGTGACCAGAAAAACAAAGAAGCAGCAGCTACAAGTTCTGAAAAAACAGAAAAAGCTACGGAATTATATGCCTGTCCGATGCATCCGGAAGTTACTGGTGCATCCGGTGGAGAATGTTCAGAATGCGGGATGGAACTAACCGAGAAAGTGGTGCAAACAATCCCTACTGAAAAAGAGCTAACTCCTGTTGAAAACAGGGCAAAATCCGGTGCTGTGCTCAAAACGGAGAGTGCTGATAAAATGACTTTTCCAACCGATGCTATTGTATCTAATTATCTCAAAATTAAAAATGCATTAACCAAAGACGATTCAAAAGGAGCAGCCATCGCGGCAAAAGATTTGCATACTATATTGAATAGTTCCAGCGCAACTTCATTAGACACCAAATTAAAAAATAAATACAATGCTTTTGTGGCGGATGCCAAAGTAAATGTCAAACATATTGGGGATAATGCCGGTAAAATGGAGCATCAAAGAACGTATTTTTCGTTATTGAGCAAAGATGTTTTTGATTTGATAAAAGCCTTTGGAACCAAACAAACCGTATATCAGGATTACTGTCCCATGTATGGAGCAGGAAAAAACGGGTATTGGATCAGTGAAACCCAAGACGTGATTAATCCCTATTTTGGTGCGGAGATGCTAAATTGTGGCAGGAGAATAGGAACCGTTCAATAGCGATGAAATTCTATGTCAAAAATATGGTTTGTGGTCGCTGTATAATGGTTGTGAAATCCGAGCTCGAAAAACTTGGGATTTTTCCTGTTTCGGTGAAGTTAGGAGAAGTCGAATTAGTAGAAAATAACAGATTGCAAATTGATAGGTTGTAAAACTTATAAATCATTTCCAAAATTCTACAACAAGTTAAAATAGAAGGTTATGTACCTTTGTTTAGTAGCAATGAATGTTTAGCTAAATATTTTAATAATAGAAAAAATGAAAACATTAATTATCGTACTAAGCGTATTCTTAGCAGTGAATTCCATAGCATCAGCTCAAGAAGCGGTGAAATCTTCCCAAAAGGAAACCCATAAAGCAATGTATTCTTGTTCAATGCACCCGAAAGAAATGAGTGATAAATCTGTAAAATATCCAAAATGTGGGATGCAGATGACTCCAAAAGCAAGTGATACAAAAGAAGAGAATCATCAACATTAAAGTTTTTTTAAATCGGTTCTATACTTTTATAGAACCGATTTTTTTTAAATTCAACATTATGAAACATACTTATACAGTCACTGGAATGTCTTGCGACGGTTGCCGTTCCAAAGTAGAAAAAACATTGAATGTTATTGATGGAATTCAAGCGACAGTTACTTTGAATCCGCCAATAGCGACTATAACAATGGATCAACACATTTCCACAGTTCAATTACAAGAGGTTTTAACTGGCGCTGGAAACTACACCATAGAAATGAATACTAGTGTTGATTCTCATGGAATTACTGAAAAACCAATTGAGAAGTCATGTTGCAGTTCGAATAAACCACAAGAGAAATCAACCGTAATTTTACCCGCTACTGCGCAAGGCAAATACTATTGTCCGATGCATTGTGAGGGGGGAAAAGTCTATGATAAACCGGGAAGTTGCCCTGTGTGCGGAATGAATCTGGAAAAAGTTCCCGAATTGAGTGTTGCAAAAACAAGGTACACGTGTCCGATGCATCCCGAAGTAATCAAAGACGGTCCCGGTTCCTGTCCCATTTGCGGAATGGATTTAGTACCAATGGAACCCACCGCTTCTGAAGAAAACAAAGTGTACAATGACTTAGTCCGCAAAATGAAAATAGCGGTAGTTTTTACAGTTCCCATTTTTATTATTGCCATGTCAGATATGATTCCGAATAATCCAATAATGAAAATTATGGATTTAGAAAAGTGGAATTGGGTACAATTATTATTTTCACTTCCTGTCGTTTTTTATGCGTGTTGGATGTTTTTTGAGCGTGCATGGAAATCTATAGTTACTTGGAATCTCAATATGTTTACGTTGATTGGAATTGGTTCTGGAGTCGCTTTTCTGTTTAGTTTGGTTGGATTGTTTTTTCCCGCTATTTTCCCGGATGAATTTAAAACGGATAACGGAGCGGTTCATCTTTATTTTGAGGCTACAACGGTGATATTAACTTTGGTTTTATTGGGGCAATTACTCGAAGCTAGAGCGCACAGTAAAACCAGTGGAGCGATAAAAGAATTATTGAAGTTAGCGCCAACCGAAGCTGTTTTGGTTAGCAATGAAGGGGATAAAGTGATTTCGATTCATGATATCAAAAAAGGAGATTTATTGCGGGTAAAACCGGGAGATAAAATTCCGGTGGATGGAAAAATTACCGATGGAGAAAGTACTGTTGATGAATCGATGATAACAGGTGAACCCATTCCTGTAGATAAAAAAACAGGCGATAGTATTAGCTCCGGAACCATTAACGGCAATAAATCCTTTGTGATGATTGCTGAAAAGGTAGGTTCGGAAACGGTGCTTTCGCAAATTATACAAATGGTCAACACTGCCAGTAGGTCTAAAGCACCAATCCAGAAACTAGCGGACAGAATCGCTAAATATTTTGTACCAATTGTAGTTGGGGTTTCCATAATCACTTTTTTTGTTTGGGCACAATTTGGTCCTGAACCCGCAATGGTGTATGGATTTATCAATGCGATTGCAGTATTAATTATTGCTTGTCCGTGTGCCTTGGGATTGGCCACGCCCATGTCCGTAATGGTTGGTGTTGGTAAAGGAGCGCAATCTGGAGTTTTGATAAAAAATGCCGAAGCGTTAGAGAATATGAATAAAGTAAATGTGCTGATTACCGATAAAACAGGAACCATTACGGAAGGAAAGCCTTCTGTTGAAAAAGTATTCTCTTTAAATAATGAAGAAGATTCTTTGTTGCAAAGTATTGCTTCTTTAAATCAGTATAGCGAACATCCTTTGGCGCAAGCCGTAGTCAATTTTGCGAAAGCGAAAGCAGTTTCATTAATCGAAGTCAAGGATTTTGAAGCGATTTCCGGCAAAGGAGTTATTGGAACCGTAGTCGATAAAAAAGTGGCACTCGGAAATAAAAAATTGATGGAGCAGGTAAATGCCACGATTTCCGAAGAATTAGAAAATAAAATTATCGCCGAACAGAAACTCGGAAAAACGGTTTCTTATATTTCAATTGACGGAATTGCGGTGGGATTTGTCTCGATTACAGATGCCATCAAAGCCACAAGCATCACAGCTATAAAAGAACTGATGCGTCAGGGAGTTGAGGTAATCATGCTTACCGGTGATAATGAAAATACGGCAAAAGCAGTGGCTCAGGAGTTGCATTTGAGTTCGTATAAAGCGGGTTGTTTGCCTGAAGACAAGCTCAAAGAAATTAAACGATTGCAAGCCGAAGGGAAAATTGTAGCCATGGCAGGTGATGGAATCAACGATGCGCCGGCTTTGGCACAAGCCGACATAGGAATTGCCATGGGAACAGGAACAGATGTGGCTATCGAAAGTGCCAAAATAACGTTAGTGAAAGGCGATTTGCAAGGAATAGTCAAAGCCAAAAACTTAAGTCATGCGGTGATGCGAAATATTAAGCAAAATTTATTCTTTGCCTTTTTCTACAATGTGCTTGGAATTCCAATTGCAGCGGGTGTTTTGTATCCGTTTTTTGGCGTGTTGCTTTCGCCAATGATTGCGGCTTTGGCCATGAGTTTTAGCTCTGTTTCAGTAATTGCAAATGCGTTGCGATTGCGTAATTTAAAATTTTAATTATGAAAAAATACTCCATAATAATTATACTCTTGCTTTTTGCTTGGAATGCTGAAGCGCAAAAAATAGTTCGGTATGATTTATATGTTCGGGATACGATTGTCACTTTTGGCGATACACCCAAAAGAGCGATTGCCGTAAACGGACAGATTCCCATGCCGACACTCACGTTTACCGAAGGCGATATTGCCGAAATTTATGTACACAATGAATTAAATGAAGATACTTCGCTGCATTGGCACGGATTGTTTTTACCCAATAAAGAAGACGGCGTGCCTTATTTGACTCAAATGCCAATAAAACCGCATACCACCCATAAATATACGTTTCCAATTATTCAACACGGAACACATTGGTACCACAGTCATACGGGGTTGCAGGAACAAATTGGGATGTACGGTTCCTTTGTTATGAACAAACGAAATGAGGATCCAACTTTTAGAGCAGGAATTGATGATTTACCAACCGTTCCAATCATTTTGAGTGAATGGACGGATTTAAATCCAAAAAATGTCCATCGGATGCTGCACAATGCAACCGATTGGTTTGCAATTCAAAAAGGAACTACCCAGAGCTATGCCGAAGCCATAAAAGCAGGACATTTTAAGACAAAAATTACCAATGAATGGAAACGAATGAATGCGATGGATGTAAGCGATGTGTATTACAATAAGTTTTTGATCAACGGCAAAAATGAAAGTAAAATAGATGGCGTTTCTTCTCCCCTTTCCTTTGAAGAGGGGTCTGGGGTGAGGAAGTTCAAAGCGGGAGATAAAGTGAGGTTGCGGATTGCCAATGGTGGCGCTTCTACTTATTTTTGGCTGACGTATGCCGGTGGAAAAATTACCGTGGTGGCCAGTGATGGAAACGATGTGGAACCAGTTGAAGTCGACCGATTAATCGTAGCTGTTTCTGAAACGTATGATGTTGTTGTAACGATTCCAGCAGATAAAACGGCGTATGAATTTTTAGTTACTTCGGAGGATAGAACTAAATCAGCTTCGTTGTATTTAGGAGATGGAATCAAGCAACTGATGTCGCCTTTGCCAAAATTAAAATATTTTGAAGGAATGAAAATGATGAACGGCATGATGAAAATGAATGGCGATTTAGATGATATGGGAATGAAAATGTCACTGAACCAAATGGATATGAATGTAGTAATGTATCCTGAATTATCCTCCCCCAGCCCCTCCGAAGGAGGGGAGACTAAAAAAACCGATATGCTATTAGATGATGAACATGCAAACCATAATAAGTATGATTCTAATTCACTTTCTGATATTGTCACTTTGAATTATGCCATGCTGAAATCACCTACTAAAACAACGCTTCCAACTCCCCCTTCGGGGGCTGGGGGGACAAAAGAACTGCGGTTTGAATTATCAGGAAATATGAATCGCTACGTGTGGAGTCTGGACAATAAAGTGGTTTCTGAAGCCGATAAAATTTTAATTAAAAAAGGAGAGAATGTTCGAATTGTACTCTTCAATGGTTCCATGATGCGCCACCCGATGCATTTACACGGGCATGATTTTAGAGTCCTGAATGGTCAGAAAGAGTTCGCTCCCATGAAAAATATCATCGATATTATGCCGATGGAAACCGATACGATTGAGTTTAATGCGAATGTCAAAGGCGATTGGTTTTTTCATTGTCACATTCTCTATCACATGATGGCGGGAATGGGTCGCGTTTTTAGTTATGAAAATCAAGAGCCCAATCCTTTGATTCCAAATCCAAAATTAGCGCAACGCAAATTATTTGCCGATGACAGAACCTTCCATGTGATGGCTGAAAATGATTTTGCCACCAATGGGAACGATGGAATGCTGATGATTCAAAACACGCGTTGGAGTATTGGTACCGAATGGCGTTTGGGTTATACCGATCATCACGGGTATGAAACGGAAACGCATATTGGACGATATTTAGGGAAAATGCAGTGGCTAATGCCATTCATTGGTTTTGACTGGCGGTATCGAAAAATGGAAATGGGAGCAATGGAAGAGAATCTTTTTGGGCAAACCAATACCAAAGACAATCGCGCCGTTTTTAGTGCCGGAGTCGAATATACCATGCCAATGCTGATTAAAGCGCAAGCCGAAGTGTATACCGACGGGAATTTCAGGTTGCAATTTGAACGCATGGATATTCCGGTTTCTAAAAGATTGCGCATGAATTTAATGTGGAATACGGACAAAGAATACATGGCGGGATTGCGGTATATAGTCAAGAGAAATTTTGGAATTACCACGCATTATGACAGCGATATGGGAATGGGTTTTGGATTGAGTTTGAATTATTAAAAACGGAATACTTTGTTTTTGTAATTTTGGGAAAAATAGAGTGCTATGGTACAACTTTCAGAAATCTGGATTTATCCTGTAAAATCATTAGGTGGAATTAAATTGCAAAAAGCTCAAGTGACCGATCGTGGATTGGAACACGACCGCCGTTGGTTGTTGATTGATGAAAACGGAATGTTTCTGTCGCAAAGGGAACATCCGGAATTAGCTCTTTTTCTGCCTGAAATTATAGGGGATTTCCTGAAGATTACACATCGCGTGCAATTAGAAACAATACAACTTCCGCTGCAGCAATCTTTTTCGGAAGCCGAAACTAAAATTGATGTGATGGTCTGGGAGGACTCCATTCAGGCGTATGAAGTAGATTCAGTTGTTTCAGATTGGTTTTCTCGAATATTGGGATTTTCGGCTCGTTTGGTATACATGCCTGAGGAAAGTCACCGAAAAGTAGAGGCTAAATATGCCGTTACGCAAGCTGATATTAATTCTTTTTCGGATGGCTATCCTTTTTTGTTGATTGGTCAATCGTCATTGGATGATTTGAATTCCCGTTTAAAAAAAGCACTGCCGATGAATCGGTTTCGACCTAATTTTGTTGTTACAGGAGGTGACGCTTATGAAGAGGATTCTTGGAAAGAATTCACAATAGGTGAGCTGACTTTTTTTGGAGTGAAACCTTGCGGGAGATGCGTAATGACAACTGTAGACCAAGAAAAAGGAGTGACATCAGGAAAAGATCCTTTGCGGACTTTGGCAAAATACAGGACATCGGGAAATAATGTGTTGTTTGGACAAAACTTGATCGGTTCTGGAACTGGTCTTGTTACTGTTGGTGATGCTATTACCATTTTGATTTCTATTTAAAGGGCCTTTTCTTTTCGCGAATATGAGGTAATCCGTTGACTAAGTTTCCAGATTTTTTACTCAAATTTATTGCTTACTGAAATAGTATTAATAGTCGGGAGACGCTGCAGAGCAACCCGACTTTTAATACTATTCTTGTTCATCTCTTGTGTGTTACAACGTATGTACAAGCAATCAAATCAATCTTTTTTATGTTTTTGTTCCGTGTGATTTTGGTATCCGTTAATCGTATGGTCTCCCACATTCATTCCGTTTGACCTTTCAATCATCAATGCAGTAATAATAGCATGATTTTTCTTTTAGCCAAAGAATTGGGCGTTTAGATTGCACCAAACGTGTTTTAAATACTTTGACAATCTATTTAATTTGCATTATTGATATGTTGTTGAACGTTCTCAGGTTTTATTAGGATTTTGGAGCTCGAAGACCGTTTACTTCCGGATTATTAGTACCCAATTCTTTACTGTACTCTTGAACCTCCTTTATTTGAAAAACGTAAGTCGTTTGTCTTTAACGGCATCCAAGCGAAGCATTTTATAATCCAGCACATAATTTTGGTAAATACGCCAAGGTGCTTTGTTTCCCTGACTAGGAAGCGTATTCGCTGCTCTGTTAATGTAGCCGCTATTCAGGTTGAGTAGTGGAACCGGTTTTAAATTTGTCTCGACTACTTTTGACTGCACCGCTTTATAATGGTGTTTGTCCAAATAATTTAAAACCCGAGATATATATTCGCTGGTAAGGTCACTTTTCAACGTCCACGAAGCATTGGTATAGCCAACAAAAATAAAGAAGTTGGGGAGTTCGCTTAACATGAGGCCTTTATAGACAAAAGATTTAGAAACATCAAAAGGTTGCGAATCCAGTTGAATTTTTACGCCTCCAAACGCCACTAAATCAAGTCCAGTTGCGGTAATTATAATGTCGGCGGCCAGTGTCTTCCCCGATTTTAGTAAAATCCCATTTGCTGTAAAACAATCGATATGATCCGTAACTACCGCTGCGTTCCCTTTTCTGATGGCTCTAAAAAAATCTCCGTTTGGCGCAATGCAAAAACGTTGTTCCCATGGATTGTAATTGGGTATAAAATGAGGGTCCACGGGAAAGTTACCCAAAGCCTTTTCGGCCCCTTTTATAATGAATTTTTTCATTGCCTCTGGAAAGAACTTGCACAGATTAAAAAAGACAATAGCGTAAAAAATATTTTTATAACGAATCAGTCTATAAGCTACTTTTTTTGGGAACAGGCTTTTGAGGCGAGCAGCAATTTTGTCTTTATTGGGTAAAGCAGCAATATAGGTTGGCGATCGTTGCAGCATGACAACTTGTGCACCTTCGGCGGCAAGCTCCGGAAGGATGGTCACAGCAGTGGCGCCGCTGCCAATTATAACCACTTTTTTATTGGCAACATCTAATTTTTCAGGCCATTTTTGAGGATGGACAATTTTACCTTCAAAACGGGATTGATCTTTAAATTCAGGAGTGTACCCTTTGATATAATTATAATAGCCGCTACAGCTAAAGATAAACTGGCACCTATAAACTGTTTCTTCTTCCGTGACGGTATTTACGGTAGTGACCGTCCATGATTTTTTTTCTGTATCGAAGTTATAAGAAAGAGCGCGTTGATTGTAGATGATATGCTCTCGCACTTTATATTCGTCTGCGGCTTCATTGAGGTATTTTAATATAGAAGGTCCGTCGGCGAAAGACTTTTGATCCTCCCATGTTTTGAAGGAATACCCAAAAGTATACATATCCGAATCGGAACGGATTCCAGGGTATTGAAACAAACTCCAGGTACCTCCAAGTTCCGCTCTTGCCTCTAAAATAATATAGTTTTTGTCTGGATTTTTACGTGACAAATGACACGCGGCGCCAATACCGGATAAACCCGCTCCTATTATAATAATATCGATATGATTAGTATTCATGTTTTTATTTTAGAATTAAATGCTGTTGCAAAATACAAAATTGTAGCAATAAAAAAACACCATTACTTTTTCTTAAATAACGGTGTTTGTAATTGCTATGAAAACCTTTTGAAGTGAAAAAGAAGGTTTTTTTATTAGGATTAAACGACAGATTTATTTTTCAATAAACACGATGTAGCGTTGAGGTCATTCTTTTGTCCAACTAGTAATTTGGCTTTTAAAATTTCCAGGTCTATCAGATATGTCGTCACTAAGGTTAGCGCGGTTTTGTAAACCGTGGTCACCGGCGCATGCAGATAAAACAAGTCAGAAAAGCTATATCCTTAAAACGGCATAGCTTTTACATTTTAATGTCAGTTTTTTTATGGTTTTGTTAGCTTTATTTCTTCGGCTACCTACCGACTAAGTGTTATAATTACCAATTGGAATGGGCACGGTTTGCAAAACCGCGCTATTTGTTAAAGAGAAAACTGAGTGTATTTCCGAGCCATCTGGTGCTGGTATAAAATCTTAACTTAATGACATTGCGCTTGCGCTAGCGGGGATTTTTATTTTTAATCAGTACATAAAATGGCATATCCATAATTATCAGACCAACCTGATTTTAGAGGTAACAATTTTCTTGTATGCGCTTCCCTTGACATTCCAACTTTTTCTAAAACACTTATTGAGCCAATATTTCCGATCGCGCAACCTGCCTCAATTCTGTGAAGTTTTAATGTTTCAAAACCAAAAGCTATTATTTTTTTTAAACTTTCTGTAGCATAACCTTTATTCCAATAATTGGAATCAAATTTAAACCAAACTTCAGCATTTCTATACTTTTCTTTTCCTAAATTTATTCCAATTAATCCGATAAATTCTTTTTCTCCATTTAATTCGACCGCAAAAGAGAAATGCTTGTTATTCTCCAAATTATTGTTAAAAATCCAATTTTCGACAATAATTTTGGTTTCGTTAATATTATTTGGAATTCCTAATGTATTAAATTCATCAGTTTCAGCCAAACTATGTAATTTGTGAATGTTATCAATGTCACTTTCTGCGATTGTTCGCAAATTCAATCTTTCCGTATTAAAATTTAAGTTATTCATTTCAGGTTTTTATTCTAATTTTAAAATTTTGGGTGAAATCTTCAGTTTTTCTTAACTCCTCTGTTATATTATATTTCCTTGATAGCTTCATTTTCAGCTTTTTTTTGTTTTAAGAGTTTTTGTTGTTCGTCGTTTTTGTCATTATCCAACTTTCTTTTATGTTTGTATTCCGTTGAAATATACCTTATGTAGATAATGTTCTCAGTGTTTCTTATTACTTTCCTAAATCTAGAATTTGTGTTAATAAAACTTGATTGTTTTGTAGCAAATAAACCACCTAGCATCTTATCACCCTCATCACTTTTTCTATATTTAGCCATTTCAGGACTCTTATCTAAAGAATACTCTATACTTGGTTTGTGTATTTGACTTTGTTCAAGATGTTGTGAAATTATTATGTCGGCGGTAGAGGTTTTAACTGAAATTGAATCCTGCTGTAGAACGTACATTTCACTACTAATACCTTTATTTTCTTCGTCCTTTAAACCTGCTAGATTAGAACTATCTATAAAAGCATTTGGTAATCGTATTAACTTGTTATTTTCATCAAGATATGACATTGCGGGACTATATTTAGGATTGTCCTCCCAAACAGATTTTTCTTGGTAAGTTATTTTCTTTAGAGCAGGTAATTTGTATTTTTCTTGGAATAATTTGTATAGACATTCTGATGCCGATAATGTGATTTCGTATAATCTCCCGTCCGCAAAATAAGGATAGAACTCTGTTCCGCAATTTTCCACCTGATAATAGTACTTGTCTTGTTCGTTGATATGTGACAACTTCCCTTCAGACACCAAAAATTTATTTACTTCACGAAATTCACTAGTAGTCATTCCTCCCCAATATTGAAGGAAAAATTTTTTCTTCTGAGCAATGATTTCACGAAGTTTTAAACTATCTTGATTTACTTGTTTTACCTCTGTATGAACTTTTTTGTTATTCTGGCAGGATAAAATAAAGACTGCTAAAAATAGTAGTAACAGTGTATTAGTTGTTTTATTCATAGAATATTTTTCAAAGTTTTTCTCGCTTCTACTATAGCTTCTCTTTTAGGAGATTAAGCTATCATATAAAGTTCCGCCGCTTCTCGTCAGTTGCGAAGTTCGGAACTTTATATTTTCCATTAAAGATAAAATTTCTTGCGAAACGTATAAGTGAATTTACCACAAAATTCGCAATCTTGCCAAATGGCTGTTGTGCGATCGTGCTTATTCTAGGTCCATGATAATCGCAATATTTTCTTTTATTTTTTCAATTAAATCGGTTGGCAATTTTCCAACTTTTTTAAATAATCTTTTGTTGTCGATTGCTCGAATTTGATCAATCATTATGTCGCAATCTTCATGTAAATTTGCCATTCCCTTTTTAATATGAACTCTTAAAATATCAGAATCATCTTCAACGTTTGTAGTTATTGGACAAACGATTGTTGAGGGATGCGATACTTTATTCAGCAAATTTGTTTGAACAATTAGAACAGGCCTAGATTTACCTGCCTCAGTTCCTATTTGTGGATTCAAGTCAGCAATCCAAATTTCGTATTGATTAATCTGCATAGTCAATTTTTTCAAATTCTTTTAAAATGTTCATTGAATCTTTTTTGACTAATTCGGATTCGGCTTTAAGTCTTTTTTCTAAAATTTGTCTTTTCTGTACTTTATTATAATATTCAATTGCTTCGTTGATATATCTATTTCTAGGAATACTGATTCTTGAAAGAATTTTTTCGGTTTCTCCGAAAATTGAATCATCTATTTTAAGTGATACTGTTTTCATATGTTTTAATTTGATATCACAAAGGTATATCTTTTTTAGACATGAAGTTGTTTAGTACGATTTTTTTTTTCGCATGTCGCACAACGTCAGTTCGTCTAAAACCCTCTAAACGAACTGTATTTGGTTAAACAGTGAGTAAATATATGTTATTTAAACTACAATTAAAACTCGTTCTGGCAAAACTCGCTTTATGATTATTAAAATAAAACAGTCCGTAAAAAGGGTTAAATATTGCTCTTAGTATCCCAAAATATAAATCCATTTGCACAGAATACGAACAAATCCGGAAAGAATTGTGGCGCAAGCCTTGGGTTGTATTTGCTAAGAAGCCTTTTGGAAGTCCAAAGTCTGTGGTGGAATATTTGGGCAGATACACCCATAAAATTGCCATTAGCAACCATCGAATCAAGAACATTGACAATGAAAACGTGACTTTTACTTATAAGGATTACCGAGTAGCGGGTGTGAAAAAACAAATGACACTCACGCATCATGAATTTATCAGGCGTTTTGCGTTGCATATTTTGCCCAAACGTTTTACTTCGTCAGTTCGCCCTTTGGGCTCGGGTGTTAAGATCCGACATTAGGGTTTTTTGAGCAGCACTTGGAAGCGACAAAAGCTCAAGCTTTTACAAGAAAAGCTCAAAGTGAAAGTCTTGGAAAAAGTAGAAAAGAAGCCCTTTATGCCTAAATGTCCGTGTTGTAAAACAGGAAATTTACACCGAATAGCAGTCTTTGACCAGCGTGGTCCACCTGCTTGGTATCTTGGCGGTAGCCAAAACACCATTCCTTGTAAAAGCTAAATTATGGGTAAGGGAACTTGTGTTCAAAAGTGAAGGAAAACACGAAAAAAACCAAACTAAAACCACGCTACAAAAAAAGAGGCTCGCTTGCCTCTTGTAATTCTCTCTAAAAACTTTACGACAACTCCATAGTATTAACGGACGTACAATCGGTTCCGTTCAACCCGGGTTTCATTGTTCGTGCTGCGCACGCAACGAATCCCTAGCTGTTATGCGTTCGGCAGTATATTTATTCCAATTGTTCATTTAAGTTTTCGATTTATTTTTATCTCAAACGAATATTCTATGTTCGATTTCGAAATAGATTTTGCAAGTATTTTTCATTTAAGAAAATAATCTAATAACTCCCATTATGATTAAAATCCAACTTAATAATCCAAGTATAAGTCTTGTCATCGGGTTTATCATAAACCTAGATGCGTTTTCAAAATAGTCATCAGAATCAGGACTAGATTTTGCTAAAGCCATTTGTATAATTATTCCAATTATTATTAAAATTAATCCCATAGTTGTTTTTTTAGTTATTTATTTTTTTCTGATTAAACCTCCTACAACAAAACCAATAGCACCAAAAATAATCCAACCATTTGATGCGCCACCACTTCCTGCTAGTCCTATGCTTGAACCAACTATAACTCCTATTATTCCCCCAATTAGAGCACCAATATTAAATCCAATTTTCATCGAATACCAAATTAATCCTCCAATAACTATGATAATTAAAAACGTCATATTTTTCTTGTTTTAAATAAGTTTCCTTTTTCTGTGCGTTCCAACCTGCTGACGCATAACTAGTATATACCCGCTACAAACTAGCGCTTATACACCCAAATATGGGTAGATTGGCGAAGGTTTGTTTCGTTTTACCTGTTTTCAAATATATAAATAAATTATTATAAATTATCAAAGTAACTTATATTGTTGAAGACCACGACCCGACCTATCAGATATAGTGTCACTAAGGATAGCGCGGTTTTGCAAACCGTGCCCGCCAACGAATGCAGATAAAACAAGTCAGAAAAGCTATATCCTTAAAGCGGGATAGCTTTTTTACGTTTTAATGTCAGTTTTTTTTATGGTTTTGTTAGCTTTATTTCTTCGGCTACCTACCGACTAAGTGTTATAATTACCAATTGGAATGGGCACGGTTTGCAAAACCACGCTATCTGTTAAGGGGAAAACTGAGTTTATTTCCGAGCCATCTGGTTTTATCTGATGGAACACGTATAATTTTGAACGCTTACAGTTTAATTCTCGTCTTAGAATTACGTTCGAGAATTGATAATAATCTGCTGAATTTGATTGAGAATCTAAAGCACCATCATTTACCATCATTTACCATCAGACCAAAAGCCAGAAAAAGGAAAATAAGATATTTTAAATTCTTTGTCAATCTATTTAATTTTAATTATTGGTAAGTTGTACAACTGGTTTTGTTAGGATTTTATGGCTTGTACGACAAATTTATTGTTTTAATGAATGCTTTGCCGAGCTTTGCCTGCTGTTAACGGTAATTTATTCTTTTACACTTTTTAATCGCTGATCAAACATCATTTTTGAAGTGCTAACGACCTTAATTTTTGATGAATCTGGATGAACAGGGTTTATTAAATAATTAAATTCTTTTGGTACAATACTACTAGGGACTTTTAAAATGGCAGCTTCATTGTAATTTACGAAATCATCACCGATGGTTTGGGTTGTTAAAGATGGTGGTTTTGAATTCCAATCATTTGGTAAATCTTCCAGCTTTACTTCCTGTATAGTAATTCCATCAGGTACTTCAATTTCGACATAAAAACGATCATCGGGTAAATCCTCGCTTAAATCTAAATGAACAGAAACTTCCAATGTTGCTAAAGCTCTAGTTTCAGCAGTATAAACGATTCTAGTATTCAGACTATTCCAGCGATAACCCTCAGAAATCGACGCGCCTATTCCATTTAACGTAGTACTCAAATATTTTTCACGTTCAATTCTAAATACTATCATTACGCTAAATTTCCGAATTCTAAGCGATTCAAACTAAACTTAACCTCGTTAATGCCTGTTATTGTGTCAAGCATATTTTCAGGTGAACTTCCCCCAATAGACAAGTTAGGTTTTTTTAACCAGCGTTGAAATTTTTCTTCCTCGTTATTGAAAACTTCCAAGCCATAGTCAATTAACTCGTTAATTAGAATCACTAATTCACTATTTCTACTGTCCAAAAGTAAATGTTCGCTTTTTTTCTTATTATATGTAGTCTGTGGAATCCCAACTATTGCCAGAACTGACTTAATGGGATTATTAAGTCTTTTGCTAATTAATTCAATTGAATCATATGGAATGCCAGCTCTGATGACATTAACACGCTCAAGCTTATTGCTCCATTTATATTCCTTGCCATCAGAACTCAATAAAGATTTTCTAATATTTACAGCATTACCAGATGCTTTTAGGACACTTCTTTTAGTGTCGAAAGGCTTTGTTTTACGTGTGGCTTTCCCCATGGCGCAACTAATTTACTGTAAACATACAATATTTTTGTTGTTAAAACGAAAAAATTCCAACATAATTATCACTAATTCGTCAAAATTTCTAAGCAATTTTATATGTCGCATACCACGATCCGCGTGAAGGATGGCAGTGGAGCTCTTTTATGGGCTGCCTTTTTTTGGCAGGCGATAAAAAGCGGGAACGAACAGCCTGACCCAAAGTTGCGAGGAGGAACGAGGAAGCAATCTGCAGGGACACGCCCAAATTAGTTTCCTTTTCCAACCTGTGATTTTGTCAAATAACTGCCTAAAATTCAAAATGGTAAAATATTTGTTTGGGTTGCAAAAATTTTATAATTTTGCAGTCCAATTTTATTATGTAAATTAAAGAAGAAGATGGATATCAAAAGAGTAGCAATAGACGCTGTGACGGAAACAATTGTAATGACTGTTGTTCACATGGATTACAAAGGACAAGTTGCAAAAAGAATAAACGAAAAAATGCCTTTGGCAACGGTTAAAGGATTTAGAAAAGGAGCTGTGCCTAAAGATCTTGTTGAAAAACAATACGGTAAAGCAATCAAACAGGAAGAGGTTCAGAAAGTGGTAGATTTAGCTTTGGAGCGTTTCGTACAATCAGAAAGATTAAACCTTCTTGGAACGCCACTTGCTAAAGTAAACGAAGACTTTGACTGGAGTGCTGAAGAATTGGTTTTTGAATATGAAATAGGATTGGTTCCTAATTTCGAATTGGATCTTGAAGCTAAAAATGACATCGTTAAATATGTGGTTTCAGCGGATGATAAAATGATCGAAGGCCAGTTGGAAAGAATCCAAAAACAATTTGGAACTGCAATTCCCCAAGAAGTTGTTGCTGCAGATTCAGATGTAACGGGAACTTTTACAAACGAAGAAAAAGGAATTAATAACGCAACCACTATTGCTGCTGATCTTTTTAAAGACAAAGCGACTTTTGATTTATTCATCGGTAAAAAAGCAGGAGATGTTGTGACTGTAAATACTAAAGGTTTATTTGAAGACGACCACCAATTGATGGACGTGATGAAAGTAAGTCATGATGACGTTCACGGATTAGAGGTTGAAGTGAACTTCACAATCGAAGCGATCAACACGGCTGAATTAGCAGAATTGAACCAAGAATTGTTCGACAAATTGTTTGGTGCTGGAACTGTTTCTTCACTTGAAGAATTGAAAGCGAAAATCAAAGAAGATGCCGAAACTCAATTTGCACAACAAGCGGATCAAAAATTATTAGGGGATGTTACGGAGTTTTTAATCGAAAGCACCAAATTTGATTTACCTTCTGAATTCCTTAAAAAATGGTTGCAAACTGTAGGGGAGAAAAAATTATCTCCTGAGGAAGCTGAAGTTGAATATGCACGTTCTGAAAAAGGATTGCGTTTTCAATTGATCGAAGGTAGAGCTATGGCTCAATCTGACATCAAAATCACTTTTGAAGACTTGAAAACATTCACTACAAAAAACATCCGTCAGCAAATGGCACAATTCGGACAAACAAATCCTACTGACGAAGAAGTTCAAGGAATTGTAGCAAGAGTTTTGTCAAACCAAGACGAAGTGAAAAGACTTTCGGACCAAGTTGTTGCTGATAAATTATTGGAATTATTCAAAGAAAAAGCAAATCCTACCACTAAAGAAGTAACGTATGACGAATTTATTGCAGCGTCTTACGGAGAATAAATTTTAGTCGTAAAGTCAAATGTCATAAAGTCAAAAGTTGAAAAGACGGAAACAATTTCGTTAGTTGTTTCAAATTTTAAGATTCTATTACAAATGCAAAACAATAAAAAATAAGTATATTTGAGCGTCAGAAAAAAATATTTTTTGACGCTCTTTTGTTTCAATTAGTTGCGGGAGCCAATCCAGCTGTACGTTACAAGTTTTTTCTTCCGTTTTAGTTTTTTAAATTCCTGCAAGAGCTTCTTTCAGTCGCTTTGCAAGAATAAAAAAACTTAAAAACGGAATTCAAAAAGCTTTTTACTCCCATCTGGGCTACAAATAAGACATATTGACATCATTTGTAAATAGGTATGACCTTTGCATTAAAAGAAATAGACAAGATATAACGTAAAACTTAGAACAAAAAAATATGAACTACGGTAAAGAATTTAAAAAATTTGCTACAAAGGACCACGGCGTAAACTCTATGTATTACGATAAAATTGTAGGCGCAATGACTCCTAAAAACATGACTCCCTATATCATTGAAGAACGTCAGTTGAATATTTCACAATTAGACGTTTTCTCCAGATTGATGATGGACAGAATTATATTCCTTGGAACAGGAATAGACGACCAAATTGCAAACATCGTTCAAGCACAATTGTTATTCCTTGAAAGTGCCGATGCTTCTAAAGATATTCAAATTTATTTGAACTCTCCAGGAGGAAGCGTTTACGCAGGATTAGGAATTTATGACACGATGCAATACATTAAACCAGATGTAGCAACCATATGTACCGGAATGGCAGCTTCCATGGGAGCAGTGCTTTTATGCGCCGGTGCAGCAGGAAAACGTTCGGCATTGCCACATTCAAGAGTAATGATTCACCAACCATCAGGTGGAGCGCAAGGAGTAGCAACGGATATGGAAATCAACTTACGTGAAATGTTGAAACTTAAAGATGAGTTGTATAAAATTATCTCTCACCACTCCGGACAAACTTTCGATAAGGTTCATACGGATAGCGAACGTGATTATTGGATGATCGCCGAAGAAGCAAAAGCATACGGAATGATTGATGAAGTTTTAGTAAGAGGATAAATTATTAGTCGAAAGTCAAAAGTTGGAAAGTCAAAAGCATTGCTCAGACTTTACGACTTTTGACTTTATGACATTAGACTATAAAAATGGCAAAAGTAGTATTAGAGTGTTCGTTTTGTGGAAGAAAGAAGCCAGAAACCCAATTATTGATTGCTGGGATCAATGCACATATCTGTGATAAATGTATTGAACAAGCGCACGGGATTGTTCTTGAAGAAATAAAATCTAGTGGAAGTTCAAAGCTGGTTGGAGATTTGATTTTAAAGAAACCAAAAGAAATCAGAGCGTTTTTGGATCAATATGTGATTGGACAAGATCAAACTAAAAAGGTGATGTCGGTTGCGGTTTACAATCACTACAAACGTTTGATGCAACAGCAACTGGACGATGAGGTTGAGATTGAAAAAAGTAACATCATCATGGTGGGACAAACTGGAACAGGAAAAACATTGGTGGCTAAAACCATTGCAAAAATGTTGGATGTGCCTTTAGCGATTGTTGATGCGACAGTTCTTACTGAAGCAGGTTATGTTGGGGAAGATGTCGAAAGTATCTTGACACGTCTTTTGCAAGCTGCTGATTATGATGTTGCCAAAGCAGAACGCGGCATTGTATTCATTGACGAAATAGATAAAATTGCACGTAAAAGTGACAATCCTTCTATTACGCGTGACGTTTCCGGTGAAGGGGTGCAACAAGCATTATTGAAATTATTGGAAGGAACGGTTGTAAATGTACCACCAAAAGGAGGACGTAAGCACCCGGACCAAAAATTTGTGGAGGTAAATACACAAAACATTTTGTTTATTGCCGGTGGTGCTTTTGATGGAATCGAAAGAATAATTTCGAAACGATTGAACCGTCAAGCGGTGGGTTATTCTACTTCAAAAAATGTGGACAATATTGACAAAGACAATTTGTTGCAATACATTATTCCAAAGGATATCAAAGATTTTGGTTTGATTCCAGAGATTATTGGTCGTTTGCCAGTTTTGACACACATGGATCCTTTAGATAGAGAAACCTTGCGTGCAATTTTGACACAACCTAAAAATGCGTTAATCAAACAATACGAGAAGTTGTTTTTGATGGATGATGTTGAATTCACGATTACCAATGAAGCACTGGATTTTATTGTTGATAAAGCATTAGAATATAAATTAGGCGCTCGTGGATTGCGTTCGTTATGTGAAGCTATCTTGACCGATGCGATGTATGAATTGCCTAGTTCTGATGATAAAGTATTAGAAATTGACGTAACTTATGCTAAAGAAACGTTGAATAAAAATTTATTGAAGCGTTTGGAGATTGCATCGTAAAAAATGCATTTTTCTTAAAAATATAAACCTGTTCATTCATTTGAACAGGTTTTTTTATGGGGAAATTACACTATTTGTTATTGTTCAAAAAAAGGAACATTATTATTTTTTATCAACGTCAGATTGTCGATTTTTGTACATTCTAAATCAATTATATATAAGATGCAAAAAGACGAGATAGAGGTAATTTTATTAAAAGTTTCTGGACAAGATAAACCGGGAGTCACTGCTGGTTTAACATCCATCTTGGCTACTTATGATGCTATTATTTTAGATATTGGACAAGCGGATATTCATGATACGCTTTCTTTAGGTATTTTATTTGAAATAAAAGCGGGTTCTTCGTCTGGTCCAGTTTTAAAAGACTTGTTATTTAAAGCATACGAATTGGGTGTCAAAGTCAAGTTTATTCCTATATCTATTGCAGATTACGAAATTTGGGTCAAAGCGCAGCGCAAACAACGCTACACCATCAATGTTTTAGGAGAAACCTTAACGGCTGTACAATTGGCGGCAGTAACCAAAATACTATCCAACCAAAATTTGAATATTGATGCAATTAAAAGATTAACCGGCAGGGTATCTATTATTGATAAAGAAGAATTCCCTCGTTCGTGCATACAATTGTCGGTTACAGGAACGATTGTCGACAAAACGTTTATGACCGCCAGTTTTATGGAAATTTCCAGAACGTTAGATGTGGATATTTCTTTTCAAGAAGATAATATGTACCGAAGAAACCGCCGTTTGGTGTGTTTTGATATGGATTCGACGCTGATTCAAACCGAAGTAATTGATGAACTGGCAGAGTTAGCGGGTGTGGGAGAGCAAGTTAGAGCAATCACAGAAGCAGCCATGAATGGTGAAATCGATTTTAGCGAAAGCTTCAAGCAACGCATGGCCTTGCTTGAAGGCTTGAGTGAAGAGGTACTGCAAACAGTTGCTGAGAATCTGCCTATTACTAAAGGAGCACATCGCTTGATGAAGGCCTTGAAATATTACGGTTATAAAACCGCTATATTGTCCGGAGGTTTTACGTTTTTTGGGAAGTACCTGCAAAAAGAATTAGGGATTGATTATGTTCATGCGAATGAATTGGAAATTAAAGACGGAAAATTGACAGGTAACTATTTAGGTGAAATTGTGGATGGTAAAAAGAAAGCGGAATACCTTCAGGCGATTGCTGATAAGGAAGGCATTCATATCAACCAAACTATTGCAGTTGGTGATGGTGCCAATGACTTGCCGATGTTGAATTTGGCAGGTTTAGGAATTGCTTTTCATGCCAAACCAACGGTAAAAGAAAAAGCAGAAAGTTCTATTTCCAGCTTAGGACTCGACGGTGTTTTATACCTATTAGGTTACCACGACAGACATATTGATATGATGGATTAGGAGTAAAATACTTTAATAATTATAAAAATAGGCTGTCCAAAAAATGATTTTTGGATAGCTTTTTTTATACTTTAATGCTAAATATTTTTTCAGGTTTTTCCAGTGTTTGTTTTTCGGAAGATTTACAAATTCCTCTGGCGCCACAACGCATTCTATGTGGTCCGCAGGAACTCAAGAAAATTCCTGTCAACAGGATATAAAGAATTTTTTTCATCTCATCATTTTTATACGCTTTGAAACTGCATACTTTTCAACTGCTCTAAATAATCCCTTTGGTTTGATAATCTCGGAATTTTATGTTGCCCGCCTAGTTTGTCACGATCTTTTAGCCAGTCGTAAAACAAATTTTTTCGCGCTACATTGATTACTAACGGATTTAATGTCATGTTGTTGTAACGCTTCGCTTCATAATCGGAGTTTAAAGATTGTATGGATTCGTCTAATGCTTTCTGGAATTGTGATACATCAGCTGGAGGGTTTTTAAATTCAATCATCCATTCGTGAGCACCTTTTTCTTTGCCTTCCATAAATATAGGCGCAACGGTGTAATCAACCACTTCCGTTTGGGTTAGTTTGCACGCTTTGGCAATAGCCTGATCGGTATTTTCAACCATCAATTCTTCACCAAAAACATTAATGTGATGCTTGGTTCTTCCCGTTACCCGAATTCGGTATGGATTCAATGAGGTGAAACGAACAGTATCACCAATCAAATAGCGCCACAAACCAGAATTGGTGGTAATGACCAAAGCATAATTTTTGAACAATTCCACATCTGCCAATCGAATCGTTTTTTGATCCGGAGTCCCAAAAGTATCCATTGGGATGAATTCATAGAAAATTCCGTAATCCAACATCAATAATAAATCACTGGAATTATTTAAATCCTGAATGGCAAAAAAACCTTCGGAAGCATTGTATATTTCGTAATATTTAAACTCTTTTTTTGGGAATATTTTTTGGTACTGTTCCCGGTATGGTTCAAAATTTACACCACCGTGAAAGTAAACTTCCAAATTTGGCCAAATTTCAAATAGATTTCCCTTTCCGGTTTCTTCGAGCATTTTATTCATTAAAACCAGCATCCAGGAAGGAACTCCGGCAAAACTGGTTACATTTTCGTTTTTTGTTTCGTTTATAATCGCAGCAATTTTGGTTTCCCATTCGCTCATCAAGGAAATTTTGTTGCTCGGGGTACTGCTATATTCAGCCCAAATAGGCATGTTTTCGATTAATATCGCAGATAAATCTCCAAAGAACGTATTGTTGTCTTCATAGATTTGAGAGCTTCCGCCAAGACGCAGGCTTTTTCCAAGAAACAGTTCTGAATCTTCATTATTATTCAAATACAAGCACAACAAATCCTTAGTGCCTTTATAATGACATCCTTCCAGGGCTTCGTTGCTTACGGGTATGAATTTGCTTTTGGCATTTGTGGTTCCACTGGATTTGGCAAACCATTTTATCGGTGTTTCCCAAAAAACATTCTGCTCACATTTACGGGTTCTTTCAATCAATGGTTGTAATTCTTCGTAAGTAGAGATCGGAATTCTATCGGCAAAAGTGGCATAGGAATGAATCGAAGCATAATCATATTGTTTGCCTAAAACAGTATTTTTAGATGACTGAATTAAATTCATGAGCAATTCTTCCTGAACCTCGTTTGGATATTTCAAGAAAAGTTCGATCTGATGGATTCTTTGTTTGAGAACCCAAGAGGCAAACGAATTGATTATGGTTAGTGGCATTTTTAAATTATGAATTATGAATTATGAGTTATAACTTTACCAAAAATAACAAAATTTGTTTAACTAGATGTGTTAAACGGGAAACTTTAATCACAATGACATACGAAGGTGTACTTACAAAAATGCAAACTGAATTTGGAAATCCAATTCAATATTACTTGGTTTTTGAGAATAGTTTTTTAAACGTGAATCAGTTGTTGAATAAAGAACTGGAAATCAATTTTGTGGGATATCAATGTTTGAATTGTGGCAAGAAGAAAAAAATATTCCGTCAGGGATTTTGTTATGATTGTTTCTATTCCAGTGCAGCTGTTGGCGATTGGATTATGAAACCGGAGTTGAGCACCGCCCATCTTGGAATTCAGGATCGGGATTTAGCGTATGAAGAAAAAGTACAATTGCAACCGCATATTGTGTATCTGGCTTTGTCCAGCGAAGTCAAAGTAGGTGTTACCCGCAAGTCGCAAGTGCCAACCCGATGGATTGATCAGGGCGCAACCCAAGCCATTTCTATTGTAGAAGTCCCTAATAGATACTTAGCAGGAATTACCGAGGTAGCATTGAAAAATTATTATGCCGATAAAACCAATTGGAGAAAAATGCTGACTAACAATGTGGAGCAAATTGACTTAATCGCAGAACGATTGAAGGTTGAGAATCTTATTCCAACCGAAGTTCAGGAATATTTTTATTCGCAAAAAAACGATTTGTATGAGATGCACTTCCCCGTTTTGCAGTATCCAAATAAGGTAAACAGTTTGAGCTTAGATAAAACACCACAGTTTCAGGGGAAGCTTACCGGAATAAAAGGGCAATATTTACTTTTTGAAGACGGAACCGTTTTTAATGTCCGTGGTTCCGAAGGGTATATGGTTACAATTGCGGTTTAAGTAATATAATTTTGGGCGTATCCTTTTTTAAAATAAAAATTTTAAAAAAAGGTCAGGCTGTCCGCTGTATCTTTTACTCCGCTGCGCTTCATAAAAGGATGCCGCTACCATCCTTTACGCACGTACAGCTACACGAAAACACCATGCAGACAAATCACAAACCCAATATTGCTAGCCAAGAAAAAAGGAATTTCATCACCTAAAATCCTCTTTATTATATTTTGTAAAGTTACTTTAGTTTACTTTTGTCGTATCTACTGCTTTACTTTTCTTATTAAAAAATCCGTTTAATAATGCTGCAGCCTTAGATTTTACTTCTTCCTTAGTTACCGGAATTTTAGGAGTGGCCGTTTTTGTCGTGTCTCCTGGCTTTTTGTTTTTATTGATGTAATCCGTCAAAGCGGACGTTCCTTGTTTTACCAGTCTGTCTTTTTGTTGGTTTATGAGTTGAGTGGTCAATTTAGCTACCGCACTGTTGATGTCCGTTGTGATTTTTGGATTTGTAAAATTACCCGCCAAAACAGCATTTATCGGAAAGCTTTCTAATTTTGCCGCATCTGCAGCAGATAATTTTGCTATTAAAGCATTGGCCTCTGAACCTAAATATTTAGCGGGAACATCAAATTTTAAATTATAATTCATGCTTTGGTCAAAACCGTGCGTTCCTCCAATGGTTGCCTTGATGTCTTTGTACTTGATATCAAAAGGTTTTACATTTACTTTTCCATCTTTGAACGTAACTGCCGCTTTCAAATCATTTAAATTGATTTTACTGACGTCAATGAATTTCAAGTTAGCACCTAAAGCGGTCAGCAAAGTCGAATTAGTTGAGTTTACAGTCGTGGAAAGCAGTTGTCCTAGTAAATCTCCAGTAAGGGTTTTCAAGTCAGGAGTCAGTGCTGTTGCATCAAGATTCCCGTTCAATTTGATGCTTGAATTTAATTTCCCGTTGATGATTCCGGAAATTGGAGCAATTTTTTTCAACAGATCCAGTTGGTTGAAGGATTGCGCAATATCGACTTGATTTAATTTTAAATCCATATTAAAAACCGGTGTTTTTCCTTTTGTGGAAACAGCTCCATTCACCGCAATAGTTCCCCCAAAAATAGATGTTTTTATATTTTCTAAAGTCACTTTTTCATCTTTCACAATCAGTTTTCCCGAAACATCTTTCAGAGTCAGATTATCATATAGCACCGTAGTCGCTTTTGCGGTAAGCGTACAATTTAAGAAAGCAGGAATCTTCATGGCATCTGCTTTTTTAGTTGCCGTTTTAGTCGTTTCACCAGTTGTCATAAAATCGTCAATGGCCAATTGTTTAGAATTCATATAAAAGTTTCCTTTCAATTCTTGATTTCTAAATATAAATCCGTAAAAATTTTCTAATACCCCCGTTACACTAATGTCGCTTTTTCCGGTAGTCGCATTCAGTTCTTTCAAATTGACTTGACTAGGATTAAATTGGATCAAGGCATTGCTGATGTTCATGGTTTTGCCGTTTTCATCCGCATAATTAAAACCCGATACACTCATGGTTCCCGCATTTTTAATGTTTTCATATTGACTTTTCTCTACTGATTGCATATCAAATTTTGTAGTCACATCAGCCTTTAAAATCCCGGATAATGGCTTATCGAGTTTTATAGGATACGCTTTAGAAAGATTGGACAAATTGATAGTTCCTTTTAACATGGCATCAACTAGTGCGTTTTGAGTAATGTTTTTGATGTTGGCTTTGGCATTAAAAACATCTTGATCTATCTTGAAAGAAAGTTGGTCAATATTGACATACGTGTCATTTAAAATTCCGGTTTCATTGGTGATTTTTGTGTCAATAATGATGTTTTGAACCGTTTTTGGTAAGTCAGGGTATTTAAAGGAAGCATTATGGGAAGCGATTTCTATATTAAATTTTGGCACTGTTGTGTCAGAATACAAACCTTTTGCAAAACCTGCCACCGTAAAATCACCGGTTGTTTTTACGTTGTCTAAGCGTGAGGCATAGGCTGCAGGAATTATTCCCAAGAAATTTTTGAAGGAGGAAGTAGGCGTTTTAAATTTCAAATCATACTGTTGACCGGTTTCCACCATTTGAATAAATCCATCAAATTCCAGCGGCAATTGGTTGATTAACGCTTTATTTTCTTTGAAGGTGTATTTACTTTTTTCTAAATCGATTCCCAAAACGGCGTCCAGAGTCAAGGCAACATTTTTCATGTAATTGACTTTGTCCATATCCAGCGATATTTTTGCAGTAGATTTGGTTACCAAATCTAATTTTTGGGCTGCAAAATCTCCAGTTCCTTCGTGGTTCAAACTGTCGACAACCATTTTTATTTTTGAACTTTCGTCAAAATAACGAAACTTGAAATTTTCGATTTTATACTCTTGGATTTTTAAGGATAACGGACTGCTTGTTCCATCGGCTGCCGTTTTTTTCTCTTTCAATGCAATGTCATAATTCCCAAGTCCGTCTTTATTGAAAATGATATTTATTAACCCGTTTTTCGAAGTGATTCCGTCAATAACTATCGCTTCATTTTTGCCTTTAAAAAGTTCCTTAATAGACATTTTTAAATTCAATTCGCCCAGTGATAGCAATGTGTCGCCTTCAAAAGGAGCTTTGTTTATGATGACTAGTTTTTCCAGTGTTACATTTGCATTAGGAAAATTTTTGAATAAGCTTAAGTCCGCTTCCGCAAATGTGACTTTGGCATCTACTTTTTCATTGATGACTTGAGAAATTTTGGCTTTTATTTGGTCTTTAAACAGAAAAGGAGCTGCAAATAAAGTCAAGACGAGCAGGATAACGAGTATTCCGATGATTTTTAAAACTTTCTTTAGCATGATTTGAATGTCTTTAGATTTATATCTTTGGCAAAAATGGTGCCTTGTATTCCTTTACAAAAATAGTATTTTTAGGACAGTGTAACTTTTATGGTGTTTTTATAAACAATACTTTAACTATATTGTATGAAAAAATCCGTTTAAGCAAATGCAAAAACGGATTTAATAGCAGCTTTATCTTTTTCTTTAATGCATGTTAATTTCAAACGGCATTAAGGCTTGAACGCCTTTTTGCATTTGTATTTTTTTAATTTCCTGCATAATACGATAATTTTCTTCCCCTATTTCTTCTTTTATAAAATCTGCTTTCGATTTTGCAAAAGGAAGATTTGCTAAAAGATCATCAAAGTTTTTCTCGTATTCTGGATAATTTTGAGTGCTGTAATTTTTTGTTTTCCCCAAGGAAGCCGCTTTCGCAATAGCATCGTCTAATCCTCCAATTTTATCTACGAGTCCAATTTTCAAGGCTTCTGAACCTGTCCAAACTCTACCTTGCGCAATAGCATCTACTTGTGCAAATGTCATCTTGCGTCCTTCAGCCACATGGGTTACAAAAGTTTTGTAAATGTGTTCCACACCTTCCAGCGTAACTGCTTTGAAGTTTTCATCAATGGGAACAAAAGGACTGTAATTGGCGGAATTTTCATGTGTTTTAACCTGTTCCGTATATATTCCTATTTTAGTGGCTAATGGCGTAAAGTTTGGCAATATTCCAAAAACACCAATGGAACCAGTGATTGTGTTTGCTTCAGCAAATATAGTGTTGGCATTACACGCAATATAATACCCGCCTGAAGCCGCATAATTACCCATAGAAACGACTACGGGTTTTACTTTTTTAGTCAGTTCAATCTCTCTCCAGATCAAATCTGAGGTCAAAGCACTTCCGCCCGGACTGTCAATGCGAAGTACAATTGCCTTTACATTTTTGTTTTTTCGAGCTTCTTGTAACGAGCGACGCATTGAACCTTCACCAATCACATTGACATCTCCTTCTCCGCCCATAATTTCTCCTTGGGCATAAATAATGGCAATTTCATCCGTGCTGTCAGAACTTTGGGAAGTGGTAGCGATTTTCTGTGCATAATCAATTACAGATACTTTGTTGTATTCCTTATCTGTAGTTACATTAAGCACTTTTCGTATGGCATTATGGTACACATCTTCATAAGCAATGATATCTACTAATTTTTGGTTTTTTGCCATTTCCGGAGTTCTTGCAAGAAGTCCGTTGGCAATTTCATTTAATTTAGCCACAGAGATGTTTCTGCTTTTAGCAATGTCAGTGGTGATGGAGTTCCAAACAGAATTCAGTAAAGCTGTCGTTTGTTCTCTATTGGCATCACTCATTTTATTTTCTAAAAACGGCTCCACAGCACTTTTGTATTTTCCATGGCGGATTACTTCCATTTTTAGACCTGATTTTTCCTGAAAGTCTTTAAAAAACATAAGTTCAGCAGAAAGTCCTTTGAAATCCAGATCTCCCACAGGATTTATATAAATGGGACTGGCCACAGAATTTAAGTAATATTCTTTTTGCGAATAGGAGTTGGCGTAAGCCATGACGAATTTTCCTGATTTTTTAAAGTGTTCCAAAGCATCTCTCAAGGCCTTACTCTGAGCCATTCCTAGCGATGAAACATTGTTCAATATAGAAATTCCTTTGATATCATCATCCGTTTCAGCTGCTTCAACGGCATTGATAATATCAGATAAACCTACTTTTTTGTTTTCTGAAAAAATAGTCATCCACGGATCTTTGTATTTTCCGGCATAATCATTCTGTATGTCTTCTAAATTCAGTTCAATAACAGTATTATCTTTTATCGTAACGCCTTCAGATTCACCGCCAAAAATGGCTCCAACAAGGATTATTCCAAAAAAGAATAACATGAAGAAAACAAAAATACCTATAATAGTCGCTAATACATTTCCTAAAAATTTCATAATTATATTTTTTTTATAAGTCGTACAAAACATTGAAATGTTACAAGCCGTGGGGGAAAATCCCAAGTTTGATTAGCAACACCGCATACAAATATATTGCTAATTCTAAAATTCTTTAGTTAATTTGCATCTAATTATGAAATCACAGCATCAGGTCATTTTATCGATAGGAAGTAATCAGGGGAATCGATTGGAAAATATCGAACATTGTTTACAAGTAATACATCAGGAAATAGGGACGGTAATCAAAGTTTCTAAATTATATGAAACTCCTGCTTGGGGTTTTGAAAGTGATGCTTTTTATAATTGTGCATTGGTTTTGCATACTTTTAATTCGGCTCATAAAGTGCTAACACAGATTTTAAAAGTGGAAAAACGATTGGGACGTTTGCGAACAAAGTCGCAGGGGTATCAATCACGAACAATTGATGTAGATATGATTGCTTTCGACTCGGAAGTTATTACTACTGAAAAACTCCAAATTCCACATCCCTTAATGCAGAACAGGAATTTTGTTTTGTTACCCGTGCAGGACTTAAATTTAGATTGGAAGCATCCCATTCTTCAAAAAAATATTTCGGAATTATTGGCTTTGTCTCCAGATGAAAGTGTTTGTACAGTCGTTCAGAATTTAGTGAATCCTTTGCAGAATGTTCCGTTGGAGCAATTTAATTATGTTGCTTTTGAAGGGAATATCGGAGCAGGAAAAACAACTTTGGCTACTAAAATTTCTGAGGATTTTAATGCAAAAACAGTATTGGAACGTTTTGCAGATAATCCTTTCTTACCTAAATTTTACAAAGATCAAAACCGGTATGCGTTTCCACTTGAAATGTCATTTCTTGCAGATAGATACCAGCAATTATCAGATGATTTAGCACAATTTGATTTGTTTAAAGACTTTCTGGTTGCCGATTATCATATCTTTAAATCGTTGATTTTTGCCAAAATAACATTGGCCGAGGACGAATACCGCCTGTATCGCAATCTTTTTGATATCATTTACAGAGAAATGCCAAAACCGGACTTGTATATTTATTTGTATCAAAATTCAGAAAGGCTTTTGCAAAATATAAAAAAGCGTGGCAGAAGCTATGAACAAAAAATTCCAGCTGAATATTTGGATAAAATCAATAGCGGTTATCTGGATTATATTAAATCTCAAACTGATTTGAATGTGTTGATCATAGATGTTTCGGACCGGGATTTTGTAAAAAATCAAGCAGATTATTTGTATATTTTAGAAGAAATCCAAAAGAAAATTAAAGTTTAAAATTTGAAAATTATCTTTTTAGCGAAAAGTGACCTTTTTTTTCTCTGCCATCTTCCAGTTTTAAGGTGAACCAATAATCATCTGCAGGTAAAGGGATTCCGTTAAAGGTGCCATCCCAACCCAGATTTACTGAAGGAATCCATTGTTTTATAAGTTTTCCGTATCTGTCATAAATGTAGATAATGGATTTTGAATTAAAAGTTTCATTCACTCCTTTTATATTCCAATAATCATTATAGCTATCACCGTTTGGTGTAAAAAAATTCGGCACACCTACAATTACAATTTCTTGAAAAACAGGACCGCATCCATTCTTGTCATTAATATAAACAATATGAACTCCAGCTGGAACATTGGTAAAGAAGTTGGAGTCTTGCCAAAATCCATTGGGTTCATCAATGCTGTATTCATAACTTCCTTTGCCTGTTACTTCTATGGTTACTGTATTTATATCGGTTAAATCTACAATATCAATACTTTTGATATGTGCCAAATCAGAAGCGGTAACTTTTATGGCTCGAATTCTACTGCAACCTGAACTATTTGTTACTTGGACAGCATAATTTCCTTCGGCGTTTACTGAAAGAATTGGGGCTATTTCACCAATCAAGATAGTTTCGTCTTTTGACCAAATGTAGGTGTAATTGCTTGTGGGAGACCCATCCTGAATCCCAGCATCCAGAGTTACAAAAAAACTGGGAAGATTAGAACAAACCAATTCATTTTCACTACCATTGGCATTCAAGTTAATTTTCGGTATTGGATTAACAACAAATTTTAATATCGTCGATGCAGTGCAAGTTGTATTTAATGGATTTTCAACAATTGTAGTAATATTTTGAGTAGCGGTTATAAAAGGATTAGGCAATGGACTTGGTAAAAGGACATTATTTTGGTCATAATATTTGATAATCATTCCTGTTTGTCCGCCTAAAATGGTGGATTCGAATGTTGAGGAGTCAAAGGCAAACTTCCCATCTTGATTTATTGGGTTCGCTTCGTCATCGCAAGCTGTTATCAAAGATGGAGAAATAGAAAATGCTTTTGGAGAAACATCTACGACAAAATTTATTATAGTTTTCTCAAAACATTGTTGCGGCGTGTTATTAGTTATCACAGCTTTAATGGATTGCGAAGTGGAAAGAAAATTTACCGGAAATGGACTCATGATCAAATCACCGTTGGCATCTTTCAAAGGATTATTGGTTTGATCGAAATAAGTAACCGTTACGTTGTTTTGGCCTTTTAATAAATCAGATTCAAGTGAGGAAGTGTTGAATAAAAATATTCCATCGTTGTTATCATCACATTGTCTTGGAATTGCAACAGAATTAGCAATAGGTAAAGCCTCGACTTTTAGAGTAATATAAGGCCCTAAACCAACGCAAGCGTTATCTAGACTACTTTCAACCCGGACCCAAATATCTTGAGAATCGCGATAACCAATATTTCTGTAATTTGAAATATCCGCAATCACATTGAGTTCGGCTAAGGCATCAGCTTGGTTTCTAAAATAGTTTATAGTGTAAACTTGATTTATGGGGAGTTGAGTTTGTATAGTGGCTTTTGTCCAAGAGAAATCAAAAGTTGCAATTCCGTCTCTATTATTGTTAATAACGTCTAAAAAATCATCACAAACAGGAGGAACTGTGATTTTATAGGAAGAAAGAAGATTGGTAGCTGGGACTTTTAATGTTAATTTGGCAACTCTATAACAACCGCTAATTTTATTGGCAACTCTCGCCCAAACATTCATTGTCGATGCTGTTGTGTTTTCGAAAGCCAAATCATTTGAAATTAAATCGGTTGAAAAACCACTACTAGCTCCTGATTGTGAAGTATAATAAGTGAAAAGTTCATTGGTATAATTTGCGGAAATTAGTTTGTTATTTACTGTCAAATTAAAAAGAGTCTTTCCGTCAGAAATCAAGTCAGTATCGCATTGAATAATTGTAACATCGTTGACAATTGGCAAAGGATTAACAACAAAATTCAAAGTTGTAGTTGCGGTGCAGTTTGTGTTTGCTGTATTTGTTACTGTTACTAAAATATTTTGAGTTGCAGTTACAAATGGATTTGGGAGTGGACTTGATAATGGATATCCATTTTTATCAAAATAGTTAACCATCATTCCGGTTTGTCCTTTTAGAATGAAAGCTTCAAATGTAGCAGTGTCAAAAGCAAATTTACCATCTTGATTTAATGGATTTGGTTCGTCATCACAAGTTGTGGTTAAGGATGCAGGAACGGCAAAAGCTTCGGGTAAATCGTCTGCGATAAATTTAATAGTTGTTTCGTTAGAACAGTGTAAAGAATAATTGTTTGTCAAAACAGCTTTTATGGTTTGTGATGTTGTTGTGAAACTAGCAGGAAAGGGACTAGTTACCAAATTTCCGTTTGAATCTTTTAGCGGATTATTATTTTGGTCAAAATAAGTGACGGTTATGTTTGTTTGATTTCCTAATAAAGTTGTCTCAAGAACAGCAGTATTAAAAGTGATTATTCCATCTTGATTGTCATCACATTGTCTAGGAATTATTACCGGATTTGCAATCGGCAATGGATTTACAGTTACTATAATTGGAGTTCTCGGAGTACAGCCGTTATCAATATAATAGGTTGTGGTGGTATAAAGTGGAGGAGTTGTAAAACTATTACCAGTCTCAAGAGAATCTCCATTTGTTGCAGCATCATACCAGTTTATTGTTCCAGTTGTAGAACTTGCTTGAAGTGTACATGTCGCTGAAGCACAAATAGGGCTTGGTGTTGTCGTTGTAATTTTTGCGATTGTAATTGTAGTACTTGTTGAGATATGAAGTACAGGATCTTCGGGCATACCGCCGTATTCAACTATGTAACCATTAGGGTAGTAGTTCCCTGGTGGATCTCCTTGTTCCGGAAGATCGTTCCAAGTCCCTGGGTTTCCTACTGCCGAAGAAGTTATGTGAGCGTAATCTTCATTATTTCTGGAGTCATTTGGTTCGTTAGGTGAGTTCCAATTGGCATAATAAAAAGGAGCTGTTGTTGTTCCGTTATTTTTTCCCATCCAGAAAGTAGTTCCTGCTTCTGGTCCAGTAACCCATTTCCATGTTCCTTCAGTTTCGGCATCACTTCCGCCAATCCATCCTGTTCCTGGTGCTTGAGCTCCGGCTAATTGTGCTTCATCAGCGACTGTTAAAGTGGCTAAATAACCTTGTAGGCCATAATATCTTTTGACTGCGGCTTCATTTCGGGCTCTTGTCCAATTAATGCCAGAAGAAGCAACATATTCATAATAATGACCATTGCTGGGCAAGTAACTAAGTTGTCCTGTTCCTAAGCTGATTGAAAAAGTCCTATTTCCTGATGGAGAAGTATTGTTATTGTAGAATTTAATATCTTTGATTGCAGCTTCAAAATCAGCATAAGGAATTTTGCCTCCAGTTGTGCTTGACAATTTCAGCATTCCTTCTGATACAATCCAATTGTATGAAACAGATGGGTGAGAACCTGTTAGCGTTAATAAATCTCCAGCAGTATACCCAGAAGAAATTTGAATTGTAACAGCATCAGTAGTTGGTTCATCGGGGTCAAAACTAATATTTATTGTTTTTACAATATTTAATGAGGTTCCTGGACAATAAATTTGATTTCCTGTTGCTTTAATTACAGGGGGATCAATTGCATAAGCTGTCTTTGTTATGAAAAGTGAAAGTGCTAGAATTATTTTAAAAAAAACAGTTGTTTTCATTCTATAAAAGTACTAATTTTCTATTTTGGCCAATTCATTTTTTGAAATAAATCCCAAACCACAATGCCGGCACTTACGGAAATATTCAAAGAATGTTTGGTGCCTAGTTGTGGGATTTCGATGGAGCCATCGCATAATGCAACCGCTTCCTGTGAAACTCCGTAGACTTCGTTCCCAAAAACCAAAGCATATTTCACTCCTTTTTTAACTTTAAAATTTTGAAGAAAAACGGCACTTTGTACTTGTTCTATAGCTAGCGTGATAACGCCTTCTGTTTTTAATTTTTCGATAACTTCAAGAACATTATCCTGATGTTGCCAAGTTACTGTTTCAGTAGCACCAAGGGCTGTTTTATGGATTTCCTTGTGTGGCGGTGTGGCGGTGATGCCACATAAAAATATTTTCTCGACTAAAAAGGCATCGGCAGTTCTAAAAACAGAGCCAATATTATGCAGGCTTCGAATGTCATCTAATACCAAAATAAGGGGTGTTTTTTCAGATTGTTTAAAACCCTCAACGGATTTTCGATCCAGTTCACTATTTTCGAGTTTTCTCATGTGTGTAAAGTATTCAAAAAAAAAGCTTCCGAAATGAATGGAAGCTTTTTTATGTATTCGTTAAAATTTTAGCTTTTTGCAGGTTGTGCTGCTAAAACGTTTCCTTTTATCGTCAATGTTTTATTAGGAACAGTAGCATTTGTTGTCAACGTAACGGTTTTTGTAAATGCCTGACCTGCTCTTGAAGTATCATATTTTACTCCAATAACTCCTTTTGCACCCGGGGCGATTGGCTCTTTTGGATACGTTGGCACGGTGCAACCACAAGAACCTTGAGCATTAGTTATGATTAAGGGTTTGTTACCGTTGTTAGTGAATACAAATTCACGGCGGCCCTCAGCGTTGTGTGCTATAGTACCATAATCAATGGTTTCAGTTACAAAAACCATTCCTGCTCCATTTACTTTGGCAAGTGTGGCGCTAGTCGCTTTTATCTTTTTTGATGTTTCTTGTGCATTAGAAGTCGTTACTCCTAAAACCACTAGTAAAGCGAAGGTAATTATTTTTTTCATGTGTGTTTCAATTTAATAGAGTCACAAATCTAAAAAAAATAAATAAATTAGGCCTTAAATATTTCTTAAAAAAAAGGTTAATTTTTTAAGGAGGTTATTTATTTGCTTTAAAATCTATAAATTCGCTGATATTTTTTCATTTTTAAACACAAATACAATTGGCATCTAAAGATAAAGAAGTTAAAGAAACTCCGTTAATGAAACAGTACAACGAGATCAAAAGGAAGTATCCGGATGCGTGCTTGTTGTTTCGTGTTGGGGATTTTTATGAGACATTTGGGGAGGATGCTGTTCGTGCCTCTAAAATATTAGGAATTGTATTGACCAAGCGTGGAGCGGGCTCTGAAACCGAGACGGCTCTTGCCGGTTTTCCGCACCATTCCTTGAATACCTATTTGCCAAAATTAGTAAAAGCAGGACTTCGTGTAGCAATTTGTGATCAGCTCGAAGATCCAAAACTGACTAAAACCATCGTGAAACGCGGCGTGACTGAACTTGTAACTCCCGGTGTTTCCATGAATGATGAGGTTTTACAGTCTAAAACGAATAATTTTTTAGCAGCTGTTTTTTTTGCCAATAAATCCATAGGGATTTCATTTCTGGATGTGTCTACCGGTGAATTTTTGACGGCACAAGGCAATGCGGAATATATTGACAAACTCTTACAGAATTTTAATCCCAGTGAGGTTCTGATTCCAAAAAATAATAAAAATGATTTTCGGGAGATTTTCGGAGACGACTATCATAGTTTTTATCTGGAGGATTGGATTTACAAAGAAGACTATGCATTCGAGACCTTAACCAAGCATTTTCAAACGGTTTCTTTGAAGGGATTTGGAATCGAAGACCTGAAAGAAGGAATTATTGCTTCAGGAGCGATTTTATATTATTTATCCGAGACGCAGCACAATCGGGTGCAGCATATCACCTCGATTCAACGCATTGCCGAAGATGCTTATGTCTGGATGGATCGTTTTACGATTCGCAATCTGGAATTATACCATAGTTATAACCCAAACGCTGTGACGCTTCTCGATGTTATTGATAAAACGCTTTCACCAATGGGGGGACGTTTGTTGAAACGTTGGTTGGCATTGCCACTGAAAGACAGTGCTAAAATAAAAAGCAGGCATGAAGTAGTTTCGTATTTAAAAGACAATCAGGACGTCCTGAAAAACATCCAAAATCAAATCAAGCAAATTTCTGATTTGGAACGTTTGATTTCGAAAATTGCCGCCGGAAAAGTCTCGCCTCGCGAGGTTGTGTATCTAAAAGAATCATTAGATGCGATTATTCCAATAAAAACCTTGGCGCTGGAAAGCCCGCAGGAAGCTGTAAAAGTAATTGGTGATAGTTTGCACAACTGTGAATTGTTGCGTGAAAAGATAAAAACGATTCTCAATCAAGATGCTCCTGTGGCTATTGCCAAAGGGAATGCGATTGCCAAAGGGGTCAATGCAGAGTTGGATGAGTTGCGTGCAATATCAACTTCCGGAAAGGAATTTTTGGACGGAATTGAAAAACGCGAATCACAGTTGACAGGAATTTCCTCGTTGAAAATATCTTTTAACAACGTTTTTGGTTATTATATTGAAGTACGAAACCTGCATAAGGATAAAGTTCCTGCGGAATGGATTAGAAAACAGACCTTAGTTAATGCGGAACGCTACATTACCGAGGAATTAAAAGAATACGAAACTAAAATACTCGGCGCCGAAGAGAAAATCCATAAGATAGAAGTAGAATTATTTGAACAATTGGTGAGTTGGATTGCCACGTATATAAAACCCGTTCAAATGAATGCTAATTTAGTAGCGCAACTGGATTGTTTATGTTCTTTTACGCAATTGGCTATCGAAAATAAATATGTTTGTCCGGAACTGGACGAAACATTCGAACTGGAAATCAAAAACGGAAGGCATCCTGTTATCGAAAAACAATTACCACTTGGCATGCCTTATATTGCTAATGATGTTTTCTTGGATAGAGAAACGCAGCAACTGATTATGATTACGGGTCCAAATATGTCTGGAAAGTCAGCCATTTTACGTCAAACCGCTTTGGTTGTACTCTTATGTCAAATGGGGAGTTTTGTCCCTGCAGACAGCGTGAGAATGGGAATTGTCGATAAGATATTCACTAGAGTAGGAGCAAGTGATAATATTTCGATGGGAGAATCTACTTTTATGGTCGAAATGAATGAAACAGCTTCCATTTTGAATAACATTTCGGATAGGAGTTTAGTCCTTTTGGACGAAATTGGGAGAGGAACGAGTACGTATGACGGTATTTCAATCGCATGGGCAATTGCGGAGTTCTTACACGAACATCCTTCAAAACCCAAAACATTATTTGCAACGCATTATCACGAGTTGAATGAAATGAGTGAATCACTGCCAAGAATTCAGAATTATAATGTTGCTGTCAAAGAATTGAAAGATACCGTGCTTTTTATTCGAAAATTGGTAAAAGGAGGAAGTGCCCATAGTTTTGGAATACATGTGGCAAAAATGGCCGGAATGCCTCAAATCGTTATTTTGAAAGCACAGAAGCTTTTAAAAAAATTAGAAAAGAATCATTCCAGCGATGCACTGAACGGAATTAAAGCTGCAAAAGATGGCTCGAGCCTGAAAGGCGAACAGGCGGAGCAAATGCAAATGAGTTTCTTTAATCTGGATGATCCTTTATTGGAAGAAATTAAAGAAGAGATCCTAAATCTCGATATCAATACCATTACGCCTATGGAAGCGCTGATGAAACTCAATGAAATTAAAAGAATGCTGACTAGAAAATGATTTTATTTGTTTTAAAGTTTAGGTTATCAGAACGTTAACTTTAATCTGTGAATTTTTCATAAAAAAGGCTTGTGTAATTCAATAAATGTCTTAAATTTGCATCCGCAATACAGAACAAGTATCGCGGTTCTTTCTAAGAATTGAAAATGCGAAAATAGCTCAGTTGGTAGAGCGCGACCTTGCCAAGGTCGAGGTCGCGGGTTCGAGCCCCGTTTTTCGCTCGACACCACATAATGCTCGGATGGTGAAATTGGTAGACACGCTGGACTTAAAATCCAGTGAACAGCAATGTTCGTGCGGGTTCAAGTCCCGCTCTGAGTACTAAACCGCTTCAACTGAAGCGGTTTTTTTTTGTTTTATGGTTTTTAATAAAACTAAATCTGTTGGAGCCAATATCAACTCCTTGCTTTTTCGTGATTCATAATTTGAATTTTTGTTATTTTAATAAACTATGGGGGCTTTCGTAATAAGTAAACGATATAATGACGAATATAAATTTGTTTTTACTTCCAGAAAGGGGAAAATAGTTTTTACAAGTTTGAGTTATGAACTGAAATTTGAGTGTGAAGAAGATATTGAAAAATTTAAAGCAGCAATTGAAACTGCTGACTTTTTAAAATTTAAGTCTTCCGGTGGGAAGTTTTACTTTAAATTGATAGTAAGTGGTAATCATTTTGCCACGAGCAGAAAATATACCACTTCGCTGCGTTTGCAAAAAGGGATTGACGAAATTGTACGCTATGGATCACTATCCGAAACATTAGACTTTTCAGCAAATGATTTTGTTTTTATCGATTGAATCTTTAAATAAAGACATAAAAAAAGAGAATCTCGGCTAGTTGCTGAGACTCTCTTTTTTGCTTTTGAAAATCTGTTTCTCGAAAGAGGAGGTTTTGCAAATTAAAAAAGCCATCTCGCATAGCGGATGGCTTTAAAATTTTTAGAATTTGAGTTCTAATTATTTTTTTGCAGCTTCAGTAGCAGCAGCTTCAGTAGCAGTTGCAGCAGAATCAACAACAACAGCAGCAGAGTCAACAACAACAGCAGCAGAATCAACTACCATAGCAGCAGAATCAACAACAGCAGCAGCGTCTTCAGCAGGAGCGTCAGCTTTTTTACATGATACAACAGTCAAAACAGCAACAGCAGCTAAACTTAAAAATACTTTTTTCATCTTAATTTAATATAAAAGGTTAATTATTAATTCGTGGCAAAGATATAAATTTTTTAATATGTAAAATATTTTTTTATTTTTTTTTTAAAAAATATTATTTTTTATGCACGCTAGGATAAAAAGCAAATAGTGTGCCAGTCAAAGTAAATATTTAAGAAACGTTTAATATTGGTGCTATACTCTCGTTTTTTTTGCTGTTTTTATTTTAAGTTTTTCTTTTTCAAGGAGTTGGTTTTCTTGGGGTGAACTAATTTTAATTCGGTGATTAAATTTTTTGCACCTGCGTATTTATCGATAATGAACAAAACATAGCGGATGTCCACCATGATATTTCTGCAGATACTGGGGTCGTAATAGAGGTCGCTCATTGTTCCTTCCCAGACCCGGTCAAAATTAAGTCCTACTAAGTTTCCGGAAGCATCAATCGCAGGGCTTCCTGAATTGCCCCCGGTAGTATGATTGGTGCCAATAAAGCAAACTGGCATTTTACCATTTTCGCTGTACGGGCCATAATCTTTTGTGTTGTAGAGGTTCACTAGTTTTTCAGGAACATCAAATTCATAATCTCCCGGGATGTATTTTTCCATAACACCATCTAAATAGGTTATTGGAGTGTATACAGTAGCATCTTTAGGCTCATATCCTTTTACTTTTCCATAGGTTATTCTCAAAGTACTGTTGGCATCTGGAAAAATCCTGCTATCCGTGTTTAATTCTAACAGCGCTTTCATGTAAGTACGTTGCAGTGCTGTAATCTTCACGTTGATTTCGTCATATTTTGGAGCTACTTCTTTAGCGTATTTATCGGCTATTTCTTTAACTAACAGGAATCCGGGGTCGTTATTTAAATTTGTTAAAACAGTTCCGGCGTCACCTGACAGCAATTCTATTAGGCCGGCATAATTTTGAAGTTTGGATTTAGTATATATTTCCGAGGCCAAATTCCCTGCATTAACGTTGACCAAACTTTGCGGTAAAAATTGTTTTGGAGATTTTGTCGCATACAATTCGATCAATTGTTCAAAAACTTTTTGATCTACAGTTGAATTGAAGTTTTTATAAAAATTAGCCAATCCGGGTATTAAATTATTTTTTCGGTCTGTAAAAGATTGTTCTCCTTTGGCTTTATACACTTGTTCTAATAGGTATAACTTGTATCCAGTACTGAGCAATTCCGTATTGCGCAGAACTACTTCCGTAAAATAGTCTCTTGCTAGCGCATAAGGAGCTATTTCTGTGTAGTTTTTGTCAAAATCAGCCAATACTGTTCCATATTCTTTTTCTTTGCCTGCTTTTGTTATTTTTTGTTGAAACGTTTTCTCAGATTCTCTTTTTACAGTAACTGCATTTGATTTTTTTAATCCTTGTGTCTCGCCAATCCATTTTTTCCAATAATTAGCAGTACTTGCATATTTTGAGGCGTACTGAATTTTGATGGCGTTGTCTTTTCGCATAAAACTATCAGCTATTTTCAGGGCTTTGTCTCTGACTTCGATTTTTGCAGGATTCAGTTCGGTTATAATTTGCTCAATTGCAACAGCGGGTAAATATTCGTTTGTTTTGCCCGGGTATCCAAAAACCAATGTAAAATCATCCTCAGCTACGCCATCCAGTGAAATAGGCAAGAAGTGTTTGGGGGTGTAAGGCACGTTGTCTTTTGAATATGCAGCCGGACGATTGTTTTTATCGGCATAAATTCTAAACAAAGAAAAATCACCAGTGTGACGTGGCCAAACCCAGTTGTCAGTATCAGAACCAAATTTTCCGATGGCAGTAGGTGGAGCGCCAACCAAGCGCACATCCGTAAAGGTTTCCGTGACAAAAAGCATGTATTGATTGCCTTCGTAAAACGTACGAATTTTATTTTCCTGCCAATTTTCCTTTGGCAACAAATTAGACAATGCCGTAATGTTCTCTTGAATTTTCTTTTGTTTTTCGGCTTCACTACTAAGGGAAGCAGTACCTTCCAGAATCGATGTGGTTACATCCTCAATTTTTACCATAAAAGTAACTGTCAAACCTTCATTTGGTAATTCATCTTCCATTTTGTATGCCCAAAAACCATCTGTCAGATAATCATGGTCAACGGTAGAATGCGATTGAATTTGAGAAAATCCACAATGATGATTGGTCAGGATTAGTCCTTTTGGAGAAATAACTTCAGCGGTACAGCCACCGTTAAAATGAGGTACAGCATCCTTGATGCTGGATTGATTCACATCATAAATGTCTTTGACGGACATTTTCATGCCAAGATTTTTCATTTCAGTTTCATTCATTCCTTTTAGCAACGAAGGAATCCACATGCCGCCTTGCTGGGCTTGCATCTGAATGACAAATAGGACTAAGAATAATTTTAAAAATTTCATAGTATTAAATTTAGAGTGTAATTTTATATGATTTTGTACTTCATTAATTGTCTGTTGTGCGATTCAAAACCGCTGGCGAGATACATTTTTTGTGCTTTTTCATTGTGCGGTTCCACTTCCAGATAAAGCAACTGTAACGATAGTTTACGACTTTCAGTTGTAATAAATGCAATGGCTTCGTTACCAATCCCTTTTCCACGTGCTTTTTCGGTGACATACAATTCGTCTAAAAAAGCAATTCTTCCTTGGTGTTCAAAACTAAAAACAAAGGTTAGAATAAGATAGCCCACAATTTCGTTGACGGATATAATGAGCCATGCTTTTCCTAAATTTTCATTGGAAATAAATTCTTGAAATAAAGTTTTGGACACATCAACAGAAATGGGATAATTATCTATGGCATAAAATTCCTGCATCAGCGAGACAATGGTTTCAATATCAGTAGCAACCAGAGGTTTAAATTCAATCATTCAAAATATGGTTTAAAATAATGGTGGTGGCGCCTTTATTCATTTGTACAAAAGTGCTGGATATATGACCTTTCTCCTGTCGGATATCATCATTATGAATCAGGTTTTCAAGGGCTTCGTCCAATTCTTTTTGGTTGTTGACGGCAACACAGGCTTCCATATTGACCAAAGCAATTGCTTCTGCAAAATGCGAATAGTTGGGGCCAATAAGGATTGGAACACCAAAAGTTGCCGGTTCTAAGACATTATGAACGCCGGGATTCCCAAAACCGCCACCCACATAGGCAATATCCGCATAACTGTATATTTTTGTCAAAAGACCAATGGTGTCAATGATAAAAACATCGAAATCCTGTAGGGACAAGTCGCGACTTGTCCCTACAGTCTCCATTTCAGAGAATAAAACAGTTTTTTTGGTAATGCTGTTTTTTAAATTCTGAATTTGTTCCTCCTTTATATTATGTGGCGCAATAATAAATTTGACATTGAAAGTATTCGAATTTATAAAATTCACTATTAAATCTTCATCTTTTGGCCACGAACTTCCCACGACAATAGTGAGTGTGTTGTTTTTAAAATCAGAGATAAAATCCAACGAATTGTCTTTTTCTAAAATTGTAGCCACTCGATCAAATCGGGTGTCGCCAGAAACAGCAACGTCTGTTTTGCCTAACTGCTGCAGTAATTTTTTGGAAGTTTCATTTTGAACAAAAAAGTAGGTAAAGGCATCCAGCGCTTCTCTGTAAAAGCCTCCGTACCACTTGAAAAACAGTTGATTTTTTCTAAGAATTCCAGAAATCAGGTAGGTTTTAGTATTTGATTTTTTGAGTTCAAATAAATAATTGGGCCAATATTCGTATTTGATGAAAAACACTAAATCCGGATGAACGAGATTCAAAAATTGTTGTGCATTTTTCTTGGTATCCAAAGGCAAATAAACTGTAACATCAGCAACTGTATTGTTTTTACGGACTTCATAACCCGAAGGAGAGAAAAAAGTAAGCACGATTTTGTGCGAAGGAAACTGCTTTTTTATCTTTTCGAGCACGGGTAAACCTTGCTCGTATTCACCCAAAGAAGCGGCATGAAACCAAATTGTTTTGTCAGTAGGTTTTATTTTTTGTTCCAAAATAGGGAAAACTACTTTCCTGCCATCCATAAAAAGTTTCATTTTTGGACTGAAAAGTGCTGTGATTTTTAATAAAAAACCAGCAAATTGAACCACTAAAGTATAGAGAAAAAGCATGATTAAAATTTTGGGGCTAAAATACGGTTTCTTTATTTTAATTTCTTCCACAGCAATATTTAAATTTTGGTTGTTAGGAATGTCATTTTTAGTTCATTTGAATAATATCTTTTTTTAATGTAGGTTGTATTGGTTTCAACTCATAAATAGCTATTTTTGTTCTTCGTTTTAAGAAAGTATTTACTGTATTAAGAAATGGTATTCTTTCGAACATTAAACAAAAATTGTAATGAAAAAAATCCAAATGGTTGACTTAAAAAGTCAATATGAAAAAATAAAAGATACCGTTAACATTTCTATTCAGGAAGTTTTAGATACTAATACTTATATTAATGGACCTCAAGTTCATCAATTTCAAAAATCATTAGAAGAATATCTGGATGTAAAACACGTAATTCCGTGTGCAAATGGAACTGATGCGTTGCAAATTGCCATGATGGGACTGGATTTAAAACCAGGCGATGAGGTAATCACTGCCGATTTTACCTTTGCAGCCACAGTGGAAGTAATTGCTTTGTTGCAATTGATACCGGTTTTAGTCGATGTGGATCTATATAATATGAATATTTCTATCGAAGGAATCAAAAAAGCGATTACGCCAAAAACAAAAGCGATTGTACCGGTACATTTGTTTGGTCGTGCCGCCAATATGGAAGCGATTATGGCGATTGCAAAAGAATATAACTTATACGTTATCGAAGATAATGCGCAAGCGATTGGTGCCAATTGTAAATTTTCGGATGGCACTAAAAAGAAAGCGGGAACGATTGGACACGTAGGAGCAACTTCGTTTTTTCCTTCAAAAAATCTTGGGTGTTACGGAGACGGCGGAGCTGTTTTTACCAATGATGATGCTTTGGCGCACAAACTTCGCGGAATTGTAAATCACGGAATGTATGAGCGATACCACCATGATGTAGTAGGCGTAAATTCTCGATTAGACAGTATTCAGGCGGCCGTTTTGAACGCAAAGTTGCCTTTGTTAGATGAGTATGGAAGAGCCAGACAAGATGCAGCCAGGAAATATTCTGCGGCTTTTGAAGGGCATAAAAATATCGTTGCACCAACTATTTGTTCAATTTGTGACTGTCACGTTTTTCATCAGTACACGTTACGAATCATTGATGCTGACAGAAATGGCTTGATGCAGCATTTATTGGAAAAAGGAATTCCTTGTGCTATTTATTACCCAATTCCGTTGCATTTACAAAAAGCCTACGCTGATTCCCGTTACAATGAAGAAGATTTTCCGGTAACCAATCAGCTAGTCAGGGAAGTGCTTTCGTTGCCAATGCATACCGAATTAGATGACGAGCAAATTAAATTCATCACGGATTCGGTTTTACAATATTTAAAATAATATTGTTGTAGAGACGCGATTCATCGCGTCTTTTTTATAAACGATTAGATGCAGTTTATTGCGTCTGTACAAAATTAGAAATCATGAAAATAGTAGTCACAGGTGGGTTAGGGTTCATAGGATCTCATACTGTAGTAGAATTGCAAAACGAAGGATATGAAGTTGTCGTTGTTGATAATTTATCGAATACTTCCTTGAGTGTTTTGGACGGAATTCAGAATATTACGGGGAAAGTTCCGGCTTTTGAAAAATTAGATTTGCGCGAAAAAGAAAAAGTGCAGAATTTTTTCAAAAGGCATCCTGATATTTCAGGGGTCATTCATTTTGCAGCTTCAAAAGCAGTGGGCGAAAGTGTTGAGAATCCGTTGTTGTATTATGAAAATAACATCAATACACTGGTATATGTTTTGCAGGAATTACAGCTAAAACCGGAAGCAAATTTCATTTTTAGTTCTTCTTGTACGGTTTATGGTCAGGCCGAAACCATGCCAATTACGGAAAATGCATCTATTCAAACCGCCATGTCTCCTTATGGGAACACGAAACAAATAGGAGAAGAAATCATTACTGATACTGCCAAAGTTACTAATATCAATGCTATATTATTACGCTATTTTAATCCAATTGGGGCGCATCCTTCTACTGAAATTGGAGAATTGCCTATTGGAGTTCCTCAGAATTTAGTGCCGTTTATTACGCAAACCGGTTTTGGATTGCGAAAAGAACTTTCGGTTTATGGTGATGATTACCCTACTCCAGATGGAACGGCAGTACGCGATTACATTCACGTAGTTGATTTGGCGAAAGCCCACGTAATTGCTCTACAGCGCTTATTGAACAAAAAAAATACGGCTAAAGTAGAAACCTTTAATCTGGGAACCGGAACCGGCAGCTCAGTATTAGAGGTTATTCATACTTTTGAAAAAGTAAGTGGTAAAAAATTGCCTTATAAAATTGTAGGTCGCAGAGAAGGAGACATTACCTCAGCTTACGCCAATACAGATAAAGCCAATACTATTTTGGGATGGAAAGCACAATCCACGCTGGAACAAGCTATGGCAAGTGCCTGGAAATGGGAACAGAAGATTAGGAGGTGAAAAAATCACACCCGCTTCATGCCAAAAATCAAAAACCTTCAAAATCATTTGATCTTGAAGGTTTTGATTTTTGGGGTTCCTGCAGATTTGTTTGTGAATCATTTCAGGTAGGATTTGAATAAAATGACTCAGAGAAATCCTTTTTGGTTTAATTTGGAAAAAGTACTTTTGTATTGCTATCTTTTTGTATTAAAGTTGCAAAACTACCACAAGCGGTAAGAACTAAAAATATAAATTTCTCATGTTAAATTATATGAAAGTCAGGATCTAGACTGTATTTAAAAGCCCAGCAGCAATAGTATTAGCTTCGTGTTCGTGTAGCGAAGAGTCAACATCAAGTGAAATAAAAAAGAAGTGAAAAAAGAGGAAGGTGAAGTAGCATGCTGGGCTATTTGTCCGGAATGTCAGGGACGTGGCAAAAAAAGTCGTGGGATCAGCAAGAAAGCGCGACTCCGCTATCAACTAGCATTTGATCTATTTGAAAAAACAAAAGGCGAAGGAGCGGCTCCAGTGTATCCCAAGGGTCACTTATACTCCTGTTTGAACTGTTACGGATCCGGTTTGGTTCATTCGGATAGTCACCCGGTTGCGGATAAAAAAAACTTCCCACACGTTGCTATTATCGGTGGTGGTATAGGAGGAGTAGCTCTAGCGGTGGCTTGTTTGCACCGCGGGATTCCTTTTACGCTATTTGAACGCGACAGCAACTTCGATGCTCGCTCTCAGGGCTACGGACTTACTTTGCAACAAGGGAGTAAAGCGATCGAGGGATTAGGTATTTTTTCTTTAAAAGAAGGAGTGATTTCAACAAGACATCTGGTTCATACTGCAGAAGGAAAAGTGATTGGGGAATGGGGAGTCAGAAAATGGATACAGTCAGATACGAAAACATCTCCCAAGCGTTCCAATGTACATATTGCACGACAATCGATGCGTTTAGCCTTACTAGAGCAACTCGGCGGACAGGATGCAGTACAATGGGGGCATCAGTTGGTAGCGTTTGTAGCATGTAAGGATGGTGTTGATTTAAGCTTTCAAATAGACGGGAAAATAAAGAACTACAAAGCAGATCTTGTGGTTGGAGCCGATGGCATTCGTAGTTCGGTACGGACGCTACTGATTGGGGAGGATATTACTCCATTACGTTATCTGGATTGCATTGTTATTTTGGGAATTTGTCCTTTAAGTGCTCTCGAAGATCGTACAAGCCATTTACTAGACTCTGCAACTGTATTTCAAACCGCCAATGGCAATGAGCGGATCTACATCATGCCTTATACGTCAGACTCAGTGATGTGGCAACTTAGCTTCCCAATGCCAGAACAAGAGGCTAAGACATTAAGCGCTCAAGGACCTCAAGCACTCAAGGAAGAAGCGTGTCGTAGAACGCAGTGGCACGATCCCATTCCTCAGATTTTAGCGGCGACCCTGGATGCACAGATTTCTGGCTATCCTGTGTATGACCGCGAATTACTCCAGTCAGAAATGATGGAGAAATGGGGGGCAGTGACTTTGATTGGTGATGCGGCTCACCCGATGAGTCCCTTCAAAGGACAGGGGGCAAATCAAGCCTTGCTAGATGCACTTTCGCTGGCTCGCGGAATCTCAAAGGGATGTGGTCCTTTATCTCAATGGAGAAAAGTTGGAATAAGGGAAAGTGTGTTAACGAAGTTTGAAGCGGAAATGTTAGAACGCAGTGGGATCAAAGTGCACGATTCAGCTACAGCTGCAGAGTTCTTACATTCTGATATCGTGCTTCAAGAGGGTAATGCGCCCAGAGGACGGAGTCTAAAGAAAGAAGATATTTGATCCGCAACAATTTTAATATTGATCATAAACGAAGTGTTCCGTTAAGTATTAAACATAAAAAAACTCCATTAGAAATAATGGAGTTTTTGTGGGCGATGAGGGGTTCGAACCCCCGACCCCCTCGGTGTAAACGAGGTGCTCTGAACCAGCTGAGCTAATCGCCCTAAACAATTTGGTTACTTTCGTTTCCGTTATTGCGTGTGCAAATATACGCCACTTTTCTAGATTTGCAAGTAAAAACCAAAAAAATTATAAAATTTCTGCTACTACAAAGGTGCTTCCACCAATGTATATAAAATCAGTTGCTCCGGAATTTTTCAGTGCGGCATGATAAGCTTCTGAAACAGAATTGTATATTTCCCCTTTTAGGTCAAAGCTAGCCGATTTTTGTTTTAGAATTAGAACATCCAGCCCACGAGGAATATTGGGTTTGCAGAAATAATAAATTGCTTTTTTAGGAAATAAAGGCAGGATTTCGTTCAAATCTTTGTCATTTACAACTCCCAAAACAATATGTAATGCTTCAAAAGTTTGTTTTTGGATTTGATTCAACACAATTTCCAGTCCATTTTTGTTATGTGCAGTATCGCAAATAACTTTGGGGAATTCTCTTAATTGTTGCCATCTTCCCTGCAGTCCGGTATTTTTCACCACATTCAATAAGCCGGATTTTACATTTTCAGAAGTGATTTTAAATTCGTTCTGATTGTTTAAAACGGTGATGGTTTCTAATACTGTTTTTTTATTGTGCCTTTGATAATCGCCAATTAAATCAGAGGGATAGGTTTCTGAAATTAAATCAGCAACAAAATAGATTTCCGAATTGCATTCTTTGGCTTTAGCCAAAAAAACAGATCGGGTTTCAGGAGTGTATTCTCCTATTATCACGGGAAGGTTGGGTTTGATAATTCCCGCTTTTTCAAATGCAATAGCTCCAAGTGTGTTGCCCAAAAATTGCGTGTGGTCCAATCCTATATTGGTAATCACCGAAACTAATGGAGTGATAATATTGGTAGCGTCTAATCGTCCGCCCATTCCCACTTCTATAACAGCGATGTCTACTTTTTCTTTGGCAAAATAATCGAAGGCTAAACCAACGGTCATTTCAAAAAAACTCATGTCATTGGATTCAAAAAAATGTTTGTGTTCATGGATGAAATTAGTAACAAATTCCTCGGAAATATCCTTTCCACTAATTTTTATACGTTCCCTAAAATCCTTTAAATGTGGGGAAGTGTACAAGCCAACTTTATACCCAGCTTCTTGAAGTATGGATGCCAACATGTGCGAAGTAGAGCCTTTTCCATTAGTTCCCGCAACATGAATGCATTTTATTTTTTCTTGAGGATTGTCAAGATGTGCTGTGAGTAAATGCGCATTGGTTAAATCTTTCTTGTACGCCGAAGCGCCCTGAAGTTGGTACATCGGGAGCTGGTTAAACATCCAATTGGTGGTTTCCTGGTAGTTCATTTTTGTAATAAAATAGTAATTGTTTGAAATATTTTTCGTTTTTTTTAGTTTAATAGTACATCGAAAAGTATCTTTAGTGCAAAATTGAAATAATTTTTAGAATTAATGATTAAAATACAATAATATTATATGTTTAGTTTTATACAATTACAGGCCGACACGATTACCAACGCTGCTTCAAACGTAGTTATCGAAAAAATTGCTCCAAATGCCGAAATATCCACTTTAGGATTCCTTTTAAAAGGGGGCGTGTGGCTTATCCCAATCGGGATTCTATTATTTTACACTTTTTATCTTATTATAGAACGCTATTTGTATATCAATAAAGCATCAAAAATTGATACTCTTTTGATGCGCGATGTACGTGATAATCTTAATTCAGGGAATCTTGATTTAGCTCGATCTATTGCAGAACGAAATAATTCGGCTTCAGGAAATATCATAAAAGAAGGAATTCTGGTTATTGGGCGACCAATTATTGAAATTGAATCTAATATGGATCGTGCTGCAGATATCGAAATAGGAGAAATGGAAAAGCAGTTAGGTCACTTAGGCCTTATAGCCGGAATCGCACCTACGTTAGGGTTTGTTGGAACTATTTCTGGAGTAATTAAAATATTTTATAGTATTTCAGTTACTGAAAATATTAGTATCGGTAATATTTCCGGGGGATTGTATGAAAAAATGATCAGTAGTGGTGCGGGCTTAATCGTTGGTATCATTGCCTACAGCGGATATCATATATTAAACGGCAAGATTGATAATTTTGCTTTAAAAATTCAAAAACAAATCCTGGAGTTTGTAAATATTATTCAAAGATCGTAACATGTCTATAAAACGAAAAAGAAGATTTCATGCTGAGGTAGCCACATCGTCATTAAGTGATATTATGTTTTTCCTGTTGTTGTTTTTCTTGATTATATCAACCTTGGCAAATCCTAATGTGATCAAGATGACCTTGCCAAAAGCTCAGGCGAACGAGAAAACAAATAAGCAATACATTAGTTTATCTGTCACTGAGGATAAAAAATTCTACATAGACAAGCAAGCGGTTTCCTTTGAAGAACTCGAAACAACCTTGATGTCTAAGATGAATTTAGAGAAGGATCAAACGGTTATTGTTCGTATTCCATTCAATTTGCAAGTGCAAGACTTAGTTGATGTACTGCAAATAGGAGTCAAAAACAATTTGAAGTTTGTGATTGCTACCAGTCCAAAGTAATACTGTCATTTTATTTACAGGATTATTTGGGCGTGACCGTAATAGAAAAAGGGGCTAATCAGCATAGTGTTGATTAGCCCCTTTTTCTATTGCGGTCGGGCTATCCGCAGTACTTCGGTACTTGCTACTATCCCTTACGCAAAGTTGTATCTGATGTTAAGCAGTTGTCATTACTTTATTCCTCGCAATGATAAAAAGATACGCTTCCTAATTGCTCTAATTCAAATTGAAATTGTAAACAATTTTACCGACTTGTTTTTCCGGGGCATCGCTGCTGGCATCCCATCTCGTGCTCATTGCTGCAATTCGTGCTTGGTCTAATAAACATTTTGCGGTATTCGTGGTTCCTCTAACACCAGCAACGGCATTTACTGTCCGTCCGGATCTGTCTACAGATACTTCAACTACAACTTTGCCTTGTTCATTACACGTGTATTTTGGTGCGGGTTTAGAAACAGCTTTTCTGTTTCCTAACGAATATCCCACTCCGCCGCCAGAGCCACTTCCGGTTCCACCCCCGCTTCCGGAACCATAGCCACTGCCAGTTCCTATTCCGCTTCCAGTACCGTTTCCGCCGCCTGTTCCTCCTCCAGAACCACCCGTTCCATAATAACCGTTTGAACTCAGGCTTCCGTTTGCTTTTCCTTTGTTTCCGGCTACTTTGTCATCGCCATCTCCGCCTTTATTGGAGCCTTTCATGAAACTGGATAAAGCATTATTGGTATTGTTAGAAACTTTAGGTTTTACAACTACTGGTTTTGCTGCTTCTTTTATAACTACTGTTGGTTTTTTAGTTTTTTCTTTTGTCGGAATCACAACACTTTCTTCAGTGCTGTTTTCCTGAGATAAAATAGCTTCCTCTGGAGTTGATTTAGCAGGCGTTTGTCTGGTTTGGTTTTTTACCTCCAAAACTTCGCTTTTATAATTCGCACCCGAACCTAAATCGCTGTCGCCAAAATTTACTGTAACGCCACCGCCACCACCGCCACCAGCAAGTTCATCCATGTTTGCAGGAGGCCAGAAACGGATAAAAAATAAAATTAACAACATTGTCGCATACAAAAGAATGGATAGTGCTAACGATTTCTTTTGATCTGATAAAATGGTGAAACTCATTTGTGTTTTAAATTTAAAAAAGTGTATTACTAAAAAACGTTGAAAAGTACTAAAAATTGTTAAGAGTAAAAAGCTACTGCCGGAATATAAATTAGGATTGCTTCGCTTAAAACTAAAAATAAGAAAAGGGATTAAATATATTATAAAATCTTCTTAATATCAGTTCCGAGATTAAAGAATAATGAGTTGGGTAATATTAATAAAAATTCAAATTAATTTTAAAAAAATCGAACCACATAGAAACATAGAAAAAAAGAGTCATATAGCCCAATTCTTGAGTTCACCTAGCCATGGTTTTTACTAAAAAGTGAAACGCCTTCCATAAAGTAAAAATCTATGTTTCTATGTGGTTAAAAAATTAAACAAATTGAATTACACCCAACGGGTTAAAGAATACGATTGTATTTTAAGTAAGCTGCTTCAATGCTATTTCAAAAGCAGTGGCGCTAATATTTGTTCTACTTGGATTCAAATTATGCGCTTTTTCAATCGCTTTTTTAATAATTTCTGAAGTGTCTTGAAAAATAGCTTCATCCGTCATTTGTACTTTCTTTTCCATGAAATAAGCAAAAACACGAGCCATACCACAATTAGAAATAAAATCAGGAATCAAACTCACTTTATGATCTACATCTTCCATAATTGGACCGAAAAATATTGCTGTGTCAGCAAAGGGAACATTTGCACCACATGAAATTACTTCAAGCCCATTTGCAATTAAGCTGTCAATTTGAGATTGAGTGACTAATCGCGAGGCGGCACATGGAGTGAATATTTCAGCACCGATTGTCCATATTTTTTGATTGATTTCTTCAAAAGGAATCATGTTTTCGGCCACCAGTTTGTTTCCGTCTTTGGCCAAAAATAAAGCTCTAATTTCTTCAAAAGTGAATCCTTCTTCCTTTATTAATCCACCATCTCTGTCGATAATACCAATTACTTTAGCACCCATTTCGGCTAAGTAAAATGCGGCAGCTGAACCGACATTTCCAAAACCTTGTACGATAGCTTTCTTTCCTTTTACATCGCCACCATAAATCGTGTAATAATTACGAACGGCTTCGGCAACGCCATAACCTGTAATCATATCAGCAATAGTATATTTTCTGGAAACATCTGGTGAGAATTTTGGATTTTCAATCACTTTCACCACACCCTGACGCAATTGTCCAATTCTGTTGATTTTATCTGCTTCTGTCGGTTTGAAGTGACCGTTGAAAACGCCTTCTTGAGGATGCCAAACGCCACATTCTTCCGTCATGGGAATTACTTCATGAATTTCATCCACATTCAAATCGCCACCGGTTCCGTAATAGCTTTTCAATAATGGAGAAACGGCTTTATACCAGCGTTGTAAAACGCCTTTTTTTCTTGGATCATTCGGGTCAAAATTAATTCCAGATTTAGCGCCGCCAATAGCTGGCCCGGAAACCGAAAATTTCACTTCCATGGTTTTTGCCAGAGACAACACTTCATTCATATCTAACCCTTTTCTCATACGAGTACCGCCACCGGCAGCGCCACCACGTAGCGAATTGATGACTGTCCATCCTTCAGCTTCAGTTTCAGCATCTTTCCAATGGAAAACTATTTCAGGTTCTTTATTTTCGAATTTCTTTAATAAATCTTTCATTTGTTGCGATATATTTAATTTTGGCAAATATAAAAAATAGAATAATGTGAAATCTGTATTTTTAGTTTTATTTTGGAGAATAAATAATTCCCGAACTGTGATCTGATTTTGCACCTGTAACGCTGCTCAATACATTTATTTCGCCTCGTAATTTTAAAACGCCGAGTAATGCAAAAATCAACGCTTCTTTAAATTCCAGAATTTTAGTTGATGGAATAATAATTTTCATTTCCGGTAAATGACATTGAATGCGTTCCATCAGAAAATCATTGTAAGCGCCACCGCCAGTTATGAAAAGGCTTCCTTTTTTATTGGGTAAAGCCACCGCAATTTGCAGCGCCACGTGTTCCGTGAACGTGTGTAATTTGTCTTTTATGGGAATGGAATAGCTTTCTATAATAGGTAAAACGGTTTCTTTTACAAATTCAAAACCCAACGATTTAGGATGTTTCTTTTGGTAAAAATCCAACGCATTTAATTCCTGTACTAAATCTTTGTTGCAAATTCCTGTTTTCGAAATACTGCCTTTGTCATCATAATCTAATCCCAGTTGATTGGCATAAAAATTCAAAACAGTGTTTACCGGTGAAATATCAAAGGCAATTCTTTTGTTGTTTTGTTCAAACGACACATTCGAAAAACCGCCTAAATTCATGCAATACTCGTATTCAGAAAATAAAATGCGGTCGCCAATAGGAACCAAAGGGGCACCTTGACCTCCCAATTGCACATCCTGAATTCTGAAATCACAAACAACCGTTTGGCTAATTAAAGGGGCAATTTCCGGCAAATTTCCAATTTGAAGTGTGAATCCGTTTTGGGGTTGGTGCAAAATAGTATGGCCGTGGGAACAAACGGCATCGAGATTTTTTATTTCATGTTTTTCGATGAAATCAGAAATGATAGCAGCCAGAAGTTGCGTGTAATCTTGGTTTAATTTTTCGAGAGCAGTTTCAGAAAAACCGACAGCTATTTTCAATTTGTTTAACCAATCAATGCTATACGGAACCGTCTCGGATTCCAGGATTTGAAAGTCCCATTCATTATTTTTGACAGTAAAGACAATATATGCCAAATCTACACCATCCAGTGAAGTTCCGGACATGACTCCTATAATTGTATACTTTTCTTTAAACATTGGCTAAATTTACGAAATCGTTTGAAATCTAATATTTAATAATTACTTTTGACGACAAATTTAAGAACATTTAATTTACAATAAAAATATGGATTTTAATCTAACCGAAGAGCATTTAATGATTCAGCAAGCGGCACGCGATTTTGCAAATGCAGAACTGTTAGCCGGAGTTATAGAAAGAGACGAACATTCAAAGTTTCCTACTGAACAGGTGAAAATGATGGCTGATTTGGGTTTCATGGGAATGATGGTGGATCCTAAATATGGTGGATCCGGTTTAGATAGTATTTCGTATGTTTTGGCTATGACCGAAATTTCAAAAGTTGACGCTTCTGCGGCAGTAATTATGTCTGTGAATAATTCATTAGTTTGTGCTGGTCTTGAAAAATATTGCAATGAAGAACAAAAAATGAAATATTTGGTTCCGCTTGCAAAAGGGGAAGTAATTGGAGCATTTTGTTTGTCAGAACCAGAAGCGGGTTCAGATGCCACATCTCAAAAAACAACAGCTCTTGATAAAGGGGATCATTATTTGTTGAATGGGACTAAAAACTGGATAACCAATGGTTCTTCAGCGTCAACCTATATTGTAATTGCTCAAACAGATATTGAAAAAGGACATAAAGGAATCAATGCTTTTATCGTAGAGAAAGGTTGGGCGGGTTTTGATATTGGACCTAAAGAAAAGAAAATGGGAATTCGTGGTTCAGATACGCATTCTTTGATGTTCTCTGATGTGAAAGTTCCGAAAGAAAACCGAATTGGAGAAGATGGTTTTGGGTTTAATTTTGCTATGGCAGTTTTAAACGGAGGACGAATAGGGATTGCTTCCCAAGCATTAGGGATTGCAACCGGAGCGTACGAATTAGCATTGAAATATTCTCAAGTGAGAAAATCTTTTGGAAAGGAAATTTTCAAACATCAAGCGATCGCTTTCAAATTAGCGGATATGGCTACTCAAATTATGGCGGCAAAAATGCTAGTTCTAAAAGCAGCTTCTGAAAAAGACGAAGGGAAAGATATTACGCAATCGGGTGCTATGGCTAAGTTATTTGCTTCTCAAACGGCAATGGATACTACAATTGAAGCTATTCAAATTCACGGCGGAAATGGATATGTAGCTGAATATCATGTGGAGCGAATGATGCGGGATGCTAAAATTACTCAAATTTACGAAGGAACTTCTGAAATACAACGAATTGTAATTTCAAGAACATTAGTTTCATAATTATATTGCATACTATTTTACAAACCCTTTCAAGTTATGATTTGAAAGGGTTTTATTTTTCAAATCATTTTTTCAATACATTTACGGAAATTTTTTTTTATGTACGAAGATTTAAAATATTGGTATTTGCGCGATCATAAATTATTCCGGACGTTGAGTTTTGGACAAATCAGGGAATTGTGTATCATCACCGGTTTTAAAAAAGCACAGAAAGGCGAAATTATTTATTTTTCTTCTTCGGATTTGCCAAGAATTTTTCTGCTAAAAAAAGGGAATATAAAAATTGTGGCAGTTGATGAAGACGGCAATGAAACAATTAAGGATATTATTCAAAAAGGAGATTTATTTGGAGAACTGGCTTTGGAAGCCGACAGCCACTCTAATGAATATGCAAAAGTACTTTCGGATGATGTGGCTATCTGTAGTTTTCTAATGTCGGATTTTGAAAATTTATTATTGCAAAATCCAAGTCTGGCGTTGTCTTACACCAAGTTTGTAGGATTAAAGATGAAACGCATTAAGAACAGTTATTCTAATTTGATTTCTAAAGACGCCAGAACCAGATTGTTTCAGTTCCTGAAAGATTGGGCAGAGAAAGAAGGAAAAAAAATAGGTGATAAAGTAGTTATTGAAAATTACCTGACCCAAAATGATATTGCCCAAATTATATGCACTTCGAGGCAAACAACTACACAATTACTGAATGAAATGGAAACGAATGGTACTATTGTTTACAGCAGGAGAGAAATTATTATAACGGACATCAGTGCGTTATAATTAATTTAGTGGAACTGTAACATAGCCGACAAATCAGTTCGAAATAGTACAGTAGTTTTACAACTTAAAAATGTAACACTATGAAAAAAATAATTTGTCTGGCCTTATTTGCAATTGGATTATCCGCTTACGCTCAAAATAATTTACCAAAATTAGCCACAGAAATCGCTCCATTGCTTATTGGAGAAAAAATTCCTACTTTTACTTTGAAATCTGTAGAAAATAAGGATGTTAATGTAACGGAATTAATCAGTAAGAAAAGAACGGTTTTAGTTTTTTACCGTGGTGGTTGGTGCCCGTATTGTAATGCTCATTTAGCCGCTTTGGCCGAAGCCGAAAAAGAATTGTTGGATTTAGGATATCAAATTATCGCAATAAGTCCCGATGCTCCAAAAAGCTTGAAAGGTACAGATGATAAAGAAAAGTTAAATTATTTGTTATTGTCAGACAGTGCAGGTGAATTGTCGAAGGCGGTTGGGATTGCTTTTCAAGCACCAGAAAATTATAAAGCCATTCTCAATAAAGATTCTGAAGGAGTAAATAGCTCTTTTTTGCCTGTTCCGGCGGTGTTTATTTTAAATGTAAATGCGGAAATTGAATTTGAGTACATCACTCCAAATTTCAAAAACAGAATTTCAAATGATTTGTTGATAGCCGTTGCAAAATCGTTAAGTAAATAATCATGAAAAAGGTACTGTTTGTTCTAACCGTTTTGTTTGCTTTTTCTGGCTTTGCACAAAACGACAGCAAACGAATGGATCATTTTAATCTTGAAAAAAATGTGGCTATTCAAGGATATGATCCTGTGGCTTATTTCAAACAAGGAAAAGCAGTGAAAGGCAAAAAAAAAATAACAGCATTGCATGAAGGCGTGGTTTATTATTTTTCGATGCCAGTAAATAAAGACTATTTCTTAAAGAATTCTTCAAAATTTGAACCGCAGTACGGAGGTTGGTGTGCTTTTGCGATGGGAGATTCTAATGAAAAAGTGTCTATAAATCCGGAGACTTTCAAAATAAAGAATGGGAAGTTGTATTTGTTTTACAATGCTTTTTTTAATAATACATTGAAAAGCTGGAACAAGAATGAATCTGGATTGATGATGAAGGCCGATGTAAATTGGAATAAAATAGTGAATTAAAAAAATAGAAATCATGAAACTAAGTAAGTCGAAAGTTTAAAAGTCGTAAAGTCAAAAGAATTAACTTTAAGTAAAACAACTTTAAATCAGATTGTTACATAATTTTATCCTGATTTTAAAATACGACATTATACCATGGTTATTACTTATCTCTGTTTTTCTGATTGCTGAGATTTACGACAGCAGTAATTTTAGTCCAAACGCTGTACTTCAAATTTACGGGGAGTGAAGAATCGGTTTCTGTTTTTTCTACTATGGGGTAGAACCTTATGGACGAATTGGCACTGGAATTGCCGAGTTGATTGTGGTAATTTTGATCTTAATACCAAGAACTTTCTTGTTTGACGCTGTATTGGGTTGCGGAATTATGGTTGGTGCGGTTTTTGCCCATCTGTTTGTGCTTAGGCTTGAAGTTAAAAATGATGGTGGGACACTTTTTATTTTGGCTCTAATTGCCTTTCTTTGTTGCGCTACTTTAATTATTAATGACAGAACTAAAGTGATGAATTTGTTGAATTAAAACGTAAATATGCTACTACCTTCTATTAATAATAGTTTAAACGAGCTGATTGATTTGCTGAATCAATTGTCGCAAAAAGAATATTCAAATTCTTGTGCGGAATTAAGTAATGCAACTATTGGGGAGCATACCAGACATATTCTTGAAATGTTTCAGTGCTTAGAAAATCAATATGATTCAGGCATTGTGAATTATGACAAAAGAGAACGAAATTCCCGTATTCAAACGGATACGACTTTTGCTATTGAAAACATCGTCTTGATTCAACAAAATTTAAACAAGAAAAACAAAAATATCGAGTTGTTGCAAGTTATTGATGGAGAGGAAATCCGAATTGAGAGTAATTATTTCAGAGAATTACTGTATAATCTAGAACATTGCATTCACCATCAGGCACTTATAAAAGTAGCTATTTTACAATGTGAAACAGTAATCATTGACCCTAATTTTGGAGTTGCCCGATCTACCATCGAATATAGAAATCAATGTGCACAGTAAGTTTTGTAGCAACGAATGATACAATTATCATTACCTCCAATCGGGATGAAAAAACAGTAAGACCCAGTGCAATACCTCCAAAAAGTTATACCGTAAACGGGAAAAATATTATTTTCCCAAAGGATCCAAAAGCAGGAGGAACGTGGTTTGTGGCTAATGCTGACGGAGTAATTTTGGTACTTTTAAACGGTGCGGATGAAAAGCATGAAGTACAGCTCCCATATCGAAAAAGCCGTGGCTTGATTGTTTTAGAGATGATCAGTAGCTTATCGCCAAAGGATTTCTGGAGCGAAATTGATTTGGAAAACATTGAACCTTTTACATTAGTTTTATTTCAAAACAACGCTCTTTTTCAATTGCGCTGGAACGGAAAAAAGAAAGAAACAATATCTTTAGACATACGTAAAAATCATATTTGGTCTTCATCAACGTTATATTCATTAGCCATGCGTGAACAGCGTTTGCAGTGGTTTTACACTTTTATGAAGGAGAATCCTGAAATTTCCGAATCAAAAATGCACGATTTTCATCGCTACACCGAAGAAGGAAATGATGAAAATGGTTTGGTTATCAATAGAAATGACGAAATGAAAACGTTGAGCATTACACAAGCAGTTATTGAAAAAAATAAAGTTGCTATATTGCATTACGATTTGATTGCGCAACAGGATTTTTCGACCTCATTTATCACCGTTTAATACGTACACATTGACCCGAGTTATGACGAACAGGCGAATCAAACTATTTTTTTATAAAGTTACGCATTGGGAATACTGGCCTTTCCAGATTGTGTATATTCCAATTTATTTTCTTTGGTCCTATTATTCCATCAAGGCAAAATCTATTTTTTTCTTTAATGCGTCTAATCCAACCATAAAAAATGGCGGTTTTATGATGGAGTCCAAAAAACAAATCTACAATTTGATTCCACAACACTATTACCCAAAAACGGAATTAATAAAAGAAGGAACTACTCTTGAAGAAATTTTAAAGACGATTCAAGTATCAAAAATAAAATATCCTTTGATTGCAAAACCAGATATTGGACTGCGAGGCTCCGGAGTCAAAAAAATTAACAATGTTCAAGATTTAAAAGAATATGCTGAAAAAGCAAATTTTGATTATGTAGTGCAGGATTTAATTCCGTTTGACAATGAAGTCGGGATTTTTTATGTGCGTTATCCTCATGAAAAAACCGGTAGAATTACTGGAATTGTTTCTAAAGAATTTCTGATTATTACCGGAACCGGATTCTCTACCGTAGAAGAATTAATCAAAGAAAATCCGCGATACGAACTGCAATTAAAGGTTTTGAAACAAGAATACGGAAAAAAACTACTCGAGATTCTTCCAAAAGGAGAAAAATTGAATCTGGTGCCGTATGGGAATCATGCACGAGGCGCAAAATTCATTGATGGAAGCCATTGGGTCACACCAAAATTGACACAGACTATTAACGAAATGTGTTTGCAAATTCCTGGTTTCTACTTTGGGAGAATGGATGTGATGTACAATACTATTGAAGAATTAGAACAAGGATTGAACTTTTCAGTTGTGGAGCTGAATGGAGCTGCAAGTGAGCCCACCCACATTTATGATCCAAAAAATTCTTTGTTTTTTGCCTGGAAAGAACTTGCGCGTCACATTACCTACATGTACGAAATAAGTGTGGCAAACCATAAAAATGGCACTCCATATTTAGGGCATAAAGAGGGGATGAAAGAATACAGAATGCATCTGAAACAAAGCTATAAAATTGTAAATTTCTAAAATAATGAAGGCATTAAAGAACATTTTTGTTGGTTTTTTAGTGAGTTTTATCGGCTCGATACCCTTGGGTTATTTGAATGTTATTGGTTTCGAAATCTATTCAAAGCTAGGAATGAATAGCTTGGTTTTCTTTTTATTAGGAGTGATTTTCGTAGAGATGGTTGTAATTTATCTCACTTTAATTTTCGCAAAGCAATTAGTAAACAATAAAAAATTAATGAAAATTATTGATTTTTTTGCCGTTCTCTTTCTGTTGATTTTAGGGTATTCTTTTTATGCTAATTCCAGTCAAATAATGGAAGAACAAGGGATTTTAGAGAGTTATGCTATGTGTTCTCCTTTCCTTATTGGTGTATTGTTGAATTGTATCAATTTTCTTCAAGTGCCGTTTTGGACCGGCTGGAATCTCTATTTGATAAATGGGGATTATATTTCCATTGTAAATAAGCTCAAACTGTATTATATTGCAGGAACTTTGGTAGGCACATTTTTTGGGATGTTAAGTTTAGTTTTGATATTAAATACCTTATCTAAAAACACAACCAGTTTTTATCAATATGTAATGCCAGTAGTAATTCCGTCATTTTTTGTGGTTTTGGCTCTTGTTCAAATGGGTAAAGTCTACAAGAAATATTATCTAAATAAAACCCTTTTATAAAATAGAAATCTCAATATCATGAAAAAAGCATTCCTATCTCTTTTTTTAATTTTCTTAGGTTGTCTGTCAACTCAAGTTATTATTGCCCAAACAGCTAGTAAGACGCAAAAAAAACCAGTTGATATTGACTATAAAATATCAGAAAATGACGTTGCTAAAACATTAAAATATTTAGCTTCGGATGAACTGGAAGGAAGGGAAACCGGAAAAGAAGGAATGGTAAAAGCGGCGGATTATTTAGAGCAGTTTTTTAAAGACAACAATGTAAAACCTTATTTCAAATCGTATCGCGATACATTATCCACTTTTAAGGGAACCGCTTTTAATATCGTCGGTTTTGTTGAAGGGAACGATCCGGTTCTTAAAAATGAATTTATAATGCTAAGCGCACATTACGATCATATTGGCTTGGATAAAAAAGGAGTGAAGGGAGATTTTATAAACAATGGTGCCAATGATGACGCTTCAGGAACAACTGCAGTTGCTGAAATGGCAAAATATTTTAGCATAACCAAAAACAATAAGCGAAGTATTCTTTTTGTATTTTTTGCAGGAGAAGAAAAAGGGTTATTAGGTTCTAAGCATTTAGCCAAAAAACTGAAAGCGCAAGATTTTAAATTGTATTCTCAATTCAATATTGAAATGATTGGTGTGCCAATGAAAAGAGCGTATCTAGCTTATATTACTGGTTTTGATAAATCCAATATGGCAGGAAAAATCAATGAATATACTGGAAAAAATACGATAGGTTTTCTTCCAAAAGAAGCCGAATATAAATTATTTTACAGATCCGATAACTTCTCTTTTTATGATGTTTTTAAGGTGCCTTGCCAATCAGTGAGTACATTCGATTTTGAAAATTTTGACTTTTATCATCATGTTTCGGATGATTTCAAAGCGATGGATATTCCTCACATGACTTCTTTTATTCAAGAATTATTACCCGCTGTAACGCAAATGGCAAATACGCCAACACAAGAAATCGTATTGCTTAAATAGTTTTAGAAACCGGCTGATTCATATTATACGCTAATATAGAATAGTCATTATTATTGAACTGAAAATCCCCAATAATGGTCCATTTCAGTTTTTCGGTATGCGCTTTCATAGACGGGATATTTATTTTATTGATAAATGTCAAACCCAACGCATATTTTTGTGCCATGTGTATTCTCATGAATTCAAACAATGGTTTGATCAATCCCCTGCCACGGTATTCCTTGTGAATGCAAATGGGTCCGTATTGAAAACTATTTGTTGTGGTGATTTTAAAATCTAAAAAGTGTAATTCAGGAAACAAGGAGCTCATGTAATTGAAAATGGGCCATTGTTGGAAAAACTCCCAACTTCCTGCAAAAATGTAAGCAATGATTTTGTTGTTTTTCTTGGCAATAAATAATTCTGATTTTTGAATAACTTCGGTTAGTTGTAGTATTGAAAATGGCGTAGTAACAAATCCAGAAATTTTTTCTTCTTCGGATAAATTTACTACAAGATACAATTCTTGTAATACCAATACTCCATCAATGTCACTCATTTTTGCAGTTTCGAATTGTATGCTTTCGGTCATTTTTCTTGAAATCTGATGTTAATTTGGTTTGTCAAAAATAAGTAAAATTCCTGAAATTTTTAATTTTTATTGTAACAACAATCCTTTGCCTAAAGCCTTACTTTTTTGTCGTTTTTGTTTATTTTTGCTACATGAAAAATATTATCATCACAGGAACGAGTAGAGGAATAGGATTTGAATTGGCATTGCAATTTGCCAATGCGGGACACCAAGTACTAGCCATATCCAGAAAGATTCCTCAAGCTTTATTGGGCAACGAGAATATTATCTGTCTTTCAGTTGATTTGTCCAATGAATCTGAATTAGTGAAAGTAAGTGATTTCCTTTCTAAGTCTTGGAAACAAATAGATGCAGTCATTCATAACGCCGGAAGTTTATTGTTGAAACCTTTCTCAGAAACGACTCAGGAAGATTTCGAAAACATCTATAAGGTCAATGTTTTTGGAGTGGCTAATTTGACTCGAATTTGCCTGCCTTATCTGCAAAAAGGAAGCCATGTAGTAACCATAAGTTCTATGGGTGGGATTCAGGGAAGTTTAAAGTTTGCTGGATTAGCAGCGTATAGTTCAAGTAAAGGAGCCGTGATTACGTTATCAGAGTTATTAGCTGAAGAATATAAAGAACGCGGGATTTCTTTCAATGTTTTGGCTTTGGGTTCCGTGCAAACAGAAATGTTGGCAGAAGCTTTTCCGGGATATCAAGCGCCAATATCAGCGGGTGAAATGGCTAATTATATTTATGATTTTACTTTAACTGGAAATAAATATTTCAATGGTAAAGTGTTGCAAGTTTCTTCTACGAATCCTTAATTTATAACTCACGTCTATTTTGAGCGAAACCTTAGCCAGATTTATTCCAGAGCATGCGGTAAAACCCGTTTTTGAACTTATTGTTGCTAATCAAGTGCATCTTAAGATTGTCAACGAGCGTCAGACACGTCATGGTGATTATCGAAAAGGCTTAAACGGGAAGCATGAAATCACGGTAAATTCAAATCTCAATAAATACAATTTTTTGATTACGTTGATTCATGAAATATCGCATTTGGTTGCGTTTGAAAAGTTCGGCAGAAATATTAAGCCGCATGGGGACGAATGGAAATATTCTTTTCAACGGTTGATGATTCCTTATATTCGACCAGAAATTTTTCCGAATCATTTGTTGCCTTTGTTAGCTCGACATTTCAAAAATCCTACAGCCAGCAGCGATACTGATGCTACTTTGGCATTAGCCCTGAAACAATTTGACCAGCAAAATGACAAAAACTATGTATTCGAAATCCCATACGGTAGTGTTTTTCGAATCCAAAACGGAAAGATATTCAAGAAAATTGCCGTAAGAACTAAGCGCTTTGAGTGTCTGGAAATGAGTTCTGGAAAAACCTATTTATTCAATCCTAATGCTGAGGTGGAGTTGTTGAGGTCAAGCTAGCTTTTTACGCTTTCAAATACGCTTCACGTACTTTTTTGAATAAATTTGAAGAATAAACAAAGGCGACAACAGCCTCATTATCGGTTCTGAAAATTTCTTCTTTGTTTCCTTCCCAGGCTTTTAAACCATCTTTCAGGAATAGAATTTTCTCCCCAATTTCCATTACGGAGTTCATATCATGTGTATTGATAACCGTTGTCATGTTGTATTCTTCAGTGATTTCTTTGATAAGATTATCAATCAAAATAGCTGTATTTGGGTCTAAACCAGAGTTAGGTTCATCACAAAATAAGTATTTGGGGTTGTTTACAATGGCGCGGGCAATAGCAACGCGTTTTTGCATTCCTCCTGAAATTTGCGAAGGGAGTTTTTTATGGGCGTCAGTAAGATCGACTCTTTTTAATACAAAATCTACGCGCTGCTGAATTTTTGCTTTATTGTCTCTAGTGAACATTTTTAATGGGAAGCCAACATTTTCAGCTACAGTCATGGAATCAAATAAAGCACTTCCTTGAAAAACCATTCCAATTTCAGTGCGAAGTTCTCGTTTTTCGTCAGACGTTAATTCCGAGTAAATTCGACCATCAAATGAAATTGTTCCAGATTCTGGAGTATGAATGCCTAAAAGACTTTTGAGCAAAACTGTTTTTCCGGATCCACTTTGTCCAATAATTAAATTGGTTTTTCCGGTTTCAAAAACCGTAGAAATACCTTTAAGAATTTTATTTCCACCAAATGATTTTTCTATGTTTTGTACTTCTATCATGATCCTAGTAACAACTGTGTTAGTATATAATTGAATAGTATTATGGAAACTGATGTCCAAACAAAAGAAACGGTACTGGCTTTACCTACTTCAAGCGCACCGCCCTTCATATAATAGCCATGAAAAGAGGGGATTGTGGCCAGTAACATGGCAAATATCAGTGTCTTTATGAATGCATAAACAATGTGGTACGGGATGAAATCCATCTGTGTGCCATTTATAAACTCAGTACTAGAGATAAAACCACCATAAACGCCTGCCATCCAGCCTCCCAAAACTCCCAGAAACATAGCAATTCCTATTAAGAATGGGTATAATAATAAGGCGATTATTTTAGGAAAAACCAAGTAATTTAAGGAGTTTACACCCATCACCTCTAAGGCATCAATTTGTTCGGTAACCCTCATGGTTCCTATACTGGAGGTAATAAACGAACCCATTTTTCCGGCCATAATCACGGAGATAAAAGTGGGTGCGAATTCTAATATTACGGATTGTCGTGTCGCAAAACCGATAAGATATTTTGGAATTAATGGGTTAGTTAGATTTAAAGCAGTTTGTATAGCAACTACACCTCCAACAAAAAAAGAGATAAAGGCAACAATACCAAGAGAGTCAATGATTAGATCATCAATTTCCTTGAAAATTAAATTTCTCATCACAGACCATTTGGTCTGTTTATTAAAAATTTCTCTCAGCATTAGGAAGTATCTTCCTATCTGTGTTATATATCGAATGAGCATCATAAGTTTTGCGAATATGGGCTAAATTACAAAAATTGTAAGGAGTTATATCTTTCAATTTAGCAGTTTTTGATTTTGGAAGCTAAAAAAGCTTTTCCTTCATTTTTTTTAAACGATATTTTCTAATGAATTTTGCTTGTTCTTCTGTAACTAATAATGGAGTTTTAGCTGCTTTAGCTTTCCAATAACCGCTGATGTAATCTACAAATAGTAGCGGTTTTTTCTTCATTATTGCCAGCTTTGCCGAAGCGATGGAAGTGATTAAAAAGCCGTAGCCTAAAGTATAAAATGCTTCGCCTTGTTTGTAACGTGCAGTTTTATTGTAATTAGCGCCAGTTGGTTTTAGGTGTTTTACCAGTAATGAAGTGTCCGTAATGACTTTCCATCCGTAAAATTTACATAGTAATTCATCTACGGTGTCCCAACCCATTGCCGGTTTTAAATTACCTATTTGCTCGAAGCATGCTTTTCTATAGGCTTTGAATGCGCCACGAATATGGTCTTTGTCAGTAAGATTTTCCAGAATCCATGTGCCATTTTTTTCGATATAAGCAAATCCGCCTGCCATTCCTATTGTTGTATCTTTTTCGAAAATGTTTAAAATAGTTTCAAAATAGTTGTTGGGCAGAATTAAATCGGCATCCAGTTTCACGATTACGTCATAATTTTCATCTAATGTTTCATAACCTTTGTGAAAGGCCTGAATAACTTTACTTCCCGGCAAATGAATTGCTTGGGAGGTTTTAGTGACCAATGTGATAAACGGATTTTCTTTGGCGAAAGCCATAACTATTTCGGCCGTTTTATCAGTAGAATTGTCATTGACTACGACTACTTTTTTGGGCAAAATGGTTTGCGAAATCAAAGAATTTAGCGTTAAAGCAATAAATGCTTCCTCGTTATGGGCCGGAATAACAATGTAATAATTCATTTAAAAATTTTTAGATTTTAGATTTTAAATTTCAGATTAACGATTTGTTGCAAGTCGTTAATCAGAAATCAGAAATCAGAAATCGTTAATCTATTTGATTTTTTCAGCGTAAACAATATAATATCGGTTGGTAAACTTTCTTAATAAGGGACGAATTCCAAATTTTTTAACGGGATTGGTCCATTTTTGCCGGTCTATTATTTTCCAGCCTGTTTTTTCTAATAGCCAATCGAGTTGCCAGTCTTCAAATTCATGGTAATGCCTATCCCAGGGGTCTGTTTTACTGCGGTAAGCTGGAGAAAACCACAGTCGCAATGGTATAGAAATAAAAAGTTTATCCGATTTTATTTCGTTTAAAATAGTGAAAGGATTTAGTAAATGTTCAAAAATTTCGAAAGCGGTTACAACCTCTTTTTGTTCTCTTAAAAATACGGATTGGTCCTTGTCTAAGTCTTCTCCGGTTGTGTTTGTAATTGTAAATCCTTCGGATTTCATGATTTTAGAGAAAGGGTTTTCAACGCCTAAGTCTAAGATGGTCTCTGAGGAGGAGACATGTTTTTTTAGAAATTCTAAAGTATGTTTGAATCTTTTATTGGGAAACGTTTTTTCGTACATGTTTTTTTGATTTGTCCGCTGGGGAACGAAGGCACAAATATAGTAATAAATGTGTTTTTGAAGATTGTTTTTTAGCCCGGATGGCAATGAAAATCCCGGAGCTTCAAAATGTAGTTTTTCAAGGTGCAAAAAGCGACTAAAAGAAGCTTTATTGCACCTTAGAAAAACAAGTTTTGTAGTGAGGAATTGTAATGGACAGCCGGATTAGCTCCTGATTACAATTTCCTAAAAAGAATTAATATCGGTAAATAAAGGCGTTGATGTTCATTCCTGCTCCAACCGAGGCAAAAATCATAACATCTCCTTTGTGTATTTCCTGATTTTCTATTTTGCCTCGGATGAGCAGGTCAAAAAGAGTTGGAACGGTAGCAACACTGCTGTTTCCCAGTTCATGGATACTCATGGGCATGATGTCTTTAGGAACTGTTCTGTCGTATAATTTGTAAAAACGCTGTATGATTGCTTCGTCCATTTTTTCGTTAGCCTGATGGATAAGAATTTTTTTGACATCATCAATACCTAGTCCGCTTTTGTCTAAACAACTTTTCATGGCTGCAGGGACATGATTTAATGCAAATTCATAGATTTTACGTCCGTACATTTTTATGTAGCGAATGTCCGGATCTAAATCAGGATTGTAGGATTTTCCAAAGAATAAATAGTTGGCTTCATCATTTGCATAGGTGGCACTTTCATACGCTAACAAACCGGTGTCATCATCTGAAGCTTCAATGATAGAAGCGCCAGCACCATCTGAGTAGATCATGGAATCCCTGTCATGCGCATCGACTACTCTGGAAAGCGTTTCTGAACCTATAACCAAGCAACGTTTTGCCATGCCGGATTTGATGTAAGCATTGGCTTGAAGTACGCCTTCGATCCATCCGGGACAGCCAAAAAGGATGTCGTATGCAACACATTTTGGGTTTTTTATTTGTAGCTTGTGTTTGACACGTGTGGCTAAACTTGGAAGCATATCGGACTGGCTTGTGCCGTATTTTACATCGCCAAAGTTATGAGCAAAGATGATGTAATCTATTGTTTCAGGATCAATTCCAGCATTTTTTATTGCTTTTTGAGCGGCAAAAAAAGCGAGATCGGAGGAGTTTAAATGATCCTCTGCATAGCGCCGGTGTTCAATTCCGGTAATGCCCTTAAATTTATTAATGACTACTTCGTTTGGATAACCAAAAGCAGTTCCATCCTCGTTTAAAAAAACATGTTCGCCAAAATCTGTATTGCTTATTTTTTTCTCAGGAATATAACTTCCTATTCCAGCTATTTTTATTTTCATTGCGTTAATTTTCCAAAATTTATGCTAAATTAATCATTAAAAAATTAGTACAGTCACAATATTTACTATGCATGCATATAATTGTGAAATAATAATTTATTGGCTAAAATATTGAATTTTTTATTGTAAAAGGAATGTTTTGATGCGATTTTTATTTCTTACTTCTTTTAAGTTAAAAAAACTCTTTTTCATTTTTTTTGATCAAGGGGCTTCTCTGGTCAGGTAATTTTATTGCGCAAAAAAAATGTCTCGATTTCTCGAGACATTTTGTGGTGGTTTAACTTTCCATATAGGCTTCAATTGGTGCGCAGGAACAAACTAAGTTTCGGTCTCCATAGGCATCATCTGCTCTTCGTACGGTTGGCCAGAATTTATTCTCGGCAATATAATCTAATGGGAAAGCGGCTTGTTCCCGAGTGTAAGGAAAATTCCAGATATCAGTAGTTAGCATGGCTAATGTGTGGGGCGAATTTTTCAAAACATTGTTTTTGTCTTCTAATGTTGCGTTTTCAATTTCTTTACGGATTGCAATCATGGCATCACAAAAACGATCTAACTCTTCCAGGTTTTCACTTTCTGTAGGTTCAATCATTAATGTTCCTGCCACTGGGAAAGAAACCGTAGGTGCATGGAAACCGTAATCCATCAAGCGTTTTGCAATATCAGTAACTTCAATTCCTTTTTGTTTGAAAGGACGGCATTCTAAAATCATCTCGTGTGCGGCACGACCCATTTCTCCAGAATACAACGTATCATAATGACCGTTTAGTTTCTCTTTAATATAGTTGGCGTTTAAAATGGCATATTGAGTAGATTGTTTCAACCCTTCGGCTCCTAGCATACAGATATAGCCGTAAGAGATCAAGCACACTAATGCGGAACCCCAAGGTGCGGCAGAAATTGCTGTTATCGCGTTTTCTCCACCAGTTGGAATTACAGGATTAGTAGGTAAAAACGGCACTAATTGTGGTGCAACGCATATAGGTCCTACTCCTGGTCCGCCGCCGCCGTGAGGAATCGCGAATGTTTTATGTAGGTTCAAGTGACATACATCAGCGCCAATAGTTGCAGGATTTGTCAATCCAACTTGCGCATTCATATTCGCACCATCCATGTATACTTGGCCTCCGTTATTGTGTATTAACTGTGTGATTTCTCTAATGGCACTTTCAAAAACTCCATGAGTCGATGGATAGGTTACCATCAGACAGGCAAGATTGTCTTTGTGTAAAACTGCCTTTTCGCGTAAATCTTCTACGTCAATATTTCCGTTTTCCAATGTTTTAGTTACCACTACTTTCATTCCTGCCATCGCTGCTGATGCAGGATTTGTTCCGTGCGCGGATGATGGAATTAAAGCAATGTTTCTGTGGTGATCTCCTCTTGACTGGTGGTACGCACGAATCACCATTAATCCGGCATATTCGCCTTGAGCACCTGAATTAGGTTGTAATGTTGTTCCTGCAAAACCAGTAATGACGTTTAATTGGTTTTCTAATTTAGCCAACATCTCCTGATATCCTTGCGCTTGATCAAGTGGTGCAAACGGGTGAATATTGTTCCATTGTGGCATGCTTAACGGCAACATCTCTGAAGCGGCATTCAGTTTCATGGTACAAGACCCTAATGAAATCATCGAGTGATTCAACGCTAAATCTTTTCGTTCTAACATTTTGATGTAACGCATCAAAGCTGTTTCTGAGTGATGTTTATTGAAAACATCGTGTTGTAAAAACGTTGATGTTCTGTTTACGTTTTCAGGAAAATGATTGGTTTTTGATAACGTTTCAATCAGTGTAAGCGGAGTCCCATTTGCAGAAGCGAAAACAGCAATAATTTTATTCAAATCAGCAATGCTTGTCGTCTCGTTTAAGGAAATTGAAATCGTATTATCATCAATGTAATAGAAATTAATTTCGTTTTCTTCTGCAATTGTTTTTACTTTTTTAGCGTCAGCCTTGATGACAATGGTGTCAAAGAAAGCAGTGTTCATTTGCTGGAAACCAGATTTTTCTAATGCATTAGCCAATGTCGCTGCTGAAGCATGTACTTTATTTGCAATATATTGCAATCCTTTTGGTCCGTGATACACGGTATACATTCCGGCCATAACGGATAATAATACTTGAGCGGTACAAATGTTAGAAGTCGCTTTATCCCGTTTGATGTGTTGCTCACGGGTTTGCAACGCCATACGCAAGGCGCGGTTTCCATCCGTATCAACTGTCACGCCGATGATTCTTCCTGGCATACTTCTTTTATATTCGTCTTTTGTTGCAAAATAAGCTGCGTGCGGACCACCGTATCCTAGCGGGATTCCAAAACGTTGTGTTGTTCCAAGAACAACAGCAGCGCCTATTTCTCCGGGAGGTGTCAGTTTAGCCAAACTCAAAATATCAGCGGCAACAGCTACTTTTATTTCGTTTGCAGCTGCTTTAGCGATAAAGGCAGTATAATCATGTACTTGCCCAAATTTTCCCGGATATTGAAGGATTGCTCCAAAATAGTCCGATGAAAAATCGAATGTTTCATGGTTTCCTAGTACTAATTCGACACCAATTGGCGTGGAACGTGTTTGTAAAACGGATAAAGTTTGGGGTAATATTTCTTCAGAAACGAAGAATTTATTGGTGTTGTTTTTCTTTTGATCCCGAGAGCGAACGTCAAAAAGCAGTGCCATTGCTTCTGCGGCTGCAGTTCCTTCATCTAATAAAGAGGCATTCGCAATTTCCATTCCGGTTAATTCGATAACCATCGTTTGGAAATTCAAAATGGCTTCTAAACGGCCTTGCGCAATTTCGGCTTGATACGGCGTATAGGCAGTATACCATCCTGGATTTTCAAATACATTTCTTTGTATCACTGCAGGAATAATTGCGGCATTGTATCCTAAACCAATGTAGGATTGAAAAACTTTATTTTTATTCCCTAATTTCTGAATGTGATTTGCAAACTCATATTCGGTCATTGCAGGTTCTAAATCTAAATCAGATTTTAAACGAATGTCACTTGGAATCGTTTCCTGAATCAATTGTTCCAGCGTTGCTGCCCCAATTGTCTTTAACATGTGTTCTAAATCATTTTCTCTAGGGCCAATGTGTCTTAATGCAAAAGCGTCTGTTTTCATTGTATATAAAATAGGTTGTGTGTTTCTTGTTTTAAAAGGCTGTAAAATTAAATATTAATATGCTATTAATTGCCTTTTTTAATCGGATTTTCTGTGAATTTTTCAACTAAAAGCCGTTCTTATTAACACTTTGATTAATTTTGTCTAATGAGGTTTTTTAAACAAATATTCGATTTTTATATTAATAGTAGTATTCACGTGGGTTTATCGTGTTATGCTTTGGTCCGAATGACGCACTATATGTTCCACATTCCAGTAGGTGAACCAGTTGCTAATTTTGTTTTTTTTGGAACTATTGTGGGGTATAATTTTGTGAAATACGATGCTTTGGCTCGATCCAAAAAGATAAAAATGCGCAAGGAACTAAAAGGGATTGCTTTGTTTAGTTTTTGCTCCCTTCTATTTGTAGGCTATTATTTCTTTATGCTGGAACGAGTGACGCAAATTACCGCTATTGTTTTTTTGAGTATTACCTTGTTGTATACGCTTCCTTTTTTTCCAAATAAAAAAAACGCAAGAAATTGGGCTGGTGTCAAAATTTATATCGTAGCATTGTGCTGGGTGGGTGTCACGCTAGGACTCCCAATTTTAGATGCGGGCATCCCAATAACCATAGATTTCTATCTAAAATGCATGCAACGCTTTATCTTGATTTTTGTATTGGTGCTTGTTTTTGAAATCATTGATATGGCACATGACGATCCGCATCTTAAAACCGTACCCCAACAAATAGGAGCAAACCGTACCAAAATATTGGGACTGTTACTTTTGATTCCATTTTATTTATTGGAGTTTTTTAAAAGTAATTTAGATAAAGATCAATTGATTGTAAACTTCATTTTAGTACTGATGATTTCATTATTTTTGATTTTTGCCAATGAAAAACGATCAAAATATTATACTTCTTTTTGTGTTGAAAGCATTCCGATAGTTTGGTGGTTGTTACTTTTATTATTTTAAAAAGCACTTAATTGGTGAGTACGTTCACTAATAATAGTATTAATTTGGTGAATAGGATATTTTTCTAGTGTTGATTAAAGATAATTTTCGAGAATTTTTGAAGTAGTTTGGTCTTTGTGTACGTAGTGTGTTGGTTTTTACTGTTTATTTTCAGACAAAGCTTTTAATACTTTGTTTCTTTCGAGGATAAAAGGAATAAGGGGTTTTTAGAAACCAAAATATTTACCGCGCCAGGTAACCGTTTCGTTGTAGTTAATTAATCCGTAAGTAATTCTTTTTCGTAAACGCCTTCGAAATCAATTACTGACTCGTTTTTCGTTACTTCAAATTGTTGCCATCGGGGATGCGTGACTTCGTATTCAAAAGTTGCATTTTCGTTGATTTTGGTATACCCAAAATAATGCTCCGTAATGAACTCAGCTTCGGAATCCGGTGCAATTGCAATGGGTTTTTTTTGGGTTGTTACCTGAATCGTATTCCATTTGTTTTTTACTTTCCATTGGTATATAAATTCTCGGGAGTTTCCATTGACTTTCAAAACGTGTTTCATCGGTAGCGTTCTATAATGCTCATTGTAAAACGTATTTGCAACAAGTGTAATAGTATGTTTTGGGACAATTTTGCTGATAAAAACGGCACCTCTTTTCCATACACCATTTTCAAAACGCTTAACGTAAAAACGAAGATTGACCTCTTCAAAATCAGAAAGAAACGGGATCTTCATTCCTAAAACGCGCACGTTTTCGAACAAGAAACCAATAAAACTAACATAACATTTGCCGTTCCATCAATCGATTTCTGTTCCTTTTGGGACATATTTCTCTAGAATTTCCGGATTGACCATATAATTAATTCAGGGCTAAATTATTCCACTCGGCTTATAAGAAACTCATTTTTTTGTTGGTTTTAATTTTTTGTAGGTATGTGAAATACTATTGAAAAAACCCGAAGCCTGTTACTTCGGATTTCCAATAAGTTTGTTTCTAAACCAATCCTGCTCTTCGTAACAAAGCTTCCGGTTTTGGTTCCTGTCCTCTGAAGCGTTTATACAAAATCATAGGGTGTTCTGTTCCGCCTTTTGAAAGTATGTTTTCTTTGAAATTGGTGGCCACTTCTTTATTAAAAATACCTTTTTCTTGGAAATATTCAAAAGCATCAGCATCCAGCACTTCGGCCCATTTATAACTGTAATAACCCGAGGAATACCCGCCTTGAAATATGTGTGAAAAAGAAGTGCTCATCGCATTTTCTTTTACTTCAGGATACAATTGTGTGGCTGCAAATTGTTCGGTTTCAAAAGATTTGATGTCTTTGATGTTAGATGGATCTTGTGCATGCCAGCCCATATCTAATAACCCAAAACTCAATTGACGCATCGTTGCCATTCCTTCCTGGAAACTGGCACTTTCCTTAATTTTATGGACTAATTCCATCGGAATCATTTCGCCGGTTTCATAATGATAGGCAAACAACGCCAAGGCCTCCGGTTCGTAACACCAGTTTTCCAGAATCTGACTTGGTAATTCCACAAAATCCCAATATACTGAAGTACCGGACAAACTTGGATATGTCGTGTTGGCTAACATTCCGTGCAACGCGTGACCAAATTCATGAAATAAAGTTGTTACCTCGTTAAAAGTTAATAAGGATGGTTTTGTTTCGGTAGGTTTCGTGAAATTACAAACAATAGAAATATGAGGTCTTTCGTTAATTTCTTTTTTAACATATTGCGATTTAAAAGAAGTCATCCAAGCTCCGTTTCGTTTGCCTTTTCTTGGAAAGAAATCAGCATAAAACACCGCAACTAATTGATCGTCTTCATCTTTTACTGCGTATGTTGTTACTTCTTCATGGTATTTATCTACTTCGTAAACTTCTTCAAAAGTAATTCCGTATAATTTTTGCGCTACTGCAAAAGCACCGTTCAAAACTTTTTCTAATTGAAAATACGGTTTTAAAATTTCATCATCCAAATTGAATAATTGCTGCTTCAATTTCTCCGAATAATACGCACCATCCCATTTTTGAAGTTGCTCGATTCCGTGAAGCTCTTTTGCAAAAGCGGTCAATTGTGCAAATTCTTTCAAAGCTGCCGGTTTGGCTTTTTCTAATAAATCATTCGAGAAGGTTTTTACTTTCTCCGGACTTTCGGCCATTCTTTCTTCAAGTACAAAATGAGCGTGCGTAGCATAACCTAAAACTTGCGCTCTGTCAAAACGCAATTTGGCAATTTTTAGTACAATTTCCTGATTGTCAAATTCGTTATTTTGAAAACCTTTGGCACCAAAAGCGATTGCCATTTCCATGCGTAATTCCCGATTGTCAGCATAGGTCACAAACGGAACATAACTAGGATAGTCCAATGTGAAAATCCATCCTTCTTTTTCTTGGCTTTTAGCCAATGAACGAGCGGCTTCGATAGTTCCCTCTGGCAAACCGGCTAAATCTGTTTTGTTAGTAATATGCAGTTGATAGGCCTGTGTTTCGGTCAAAACATTTTCGCCAAACTGCAAGCTCAATTTTGATAATTCTTTATCAATTTCTCGCAATTGATTCTTTTTATCTTCCGGTAAATTCGCTCCATTTCTGGAAAAGCTTTTGTATTTTTTGTCTAAAAGCGTGGTTTGCTCCGGATTGAGATTCAGTTTTTCTCGTTGCTCATACACTGTTTTTACTCGTGCGAATAAATCCGGATTAAGACGCACATCGTTGCCAAACTCAGAGAGCAGAGGCGAAACTTCCTGAGCGATTTTTTGAATTTCGTCATTGGTTTCGGCTGAATTCAAGTTGAAAAAGATGCTTGAGATTCGGTCCAAAACATCGCCGCTGAACGCTAATGCTTCAATCGTGTTTTCGAAAGTGGGTTTTATCGGATTTTGTACAATCGCATCGATTTCGGCTTTTGCCAATTCGATTCCTTTTTGAAAAGCAGGAAGGAAATCTTCATTTTTAATTTTCGAAAAAGGTGCAGTATTGTACTTTGTATTGAAAGGGTGTGTTAGGATGCTCATTTGTATTTTGTAATAAAAATAATTTGATGTTTAAAGAAATCAAAGGTACGGATTTAATAAAAAAAATGTGTTTGTCCAAGGAATTGATTTGGGCCAAAATAGCGGATTCAAAAGTGTTATTTAAATGTTATTTATTTCATTTGGCAGTAATAAAGCCTTAAATTGTAAAAAATGATTGGTTTTGTAAAAAATGAACCGAAAAAAATATAATAAACTAAAAGAAAAGATGAATTATCAAATTACAATAAATAGAGCGAATACTGTTGATGAGGTTGAAGAATATTGGACAAATGAGGATTATATAAAACTCTTGGGAAAGTTTGATTATCCGGATGCTGCTGATGGGGATGCTGCCAGTTTAAGGGAATTATTGTTTATGGCAATAAGTGATTTCGAACCAAAAGATGCCGCTGCAATACTATTGGAATACAAATTATCAGAAGATTTGAATGAAGGTCAAATTCAGCAAATTTCAAACGATATGCTTTTAGATAAAGTATGTGAAGAATATCCCGAAATTGGATTGCATTCAACATTGTTTCATATCAATCAATTGCTTTTCAAAGCTTACAACGGTACTTTTCCTAATGCAAAAGCGACGATTGTTGAATGCAGTTTGGTCCCGGTCGAAGGTGAAAATGAAAGCGAATTGACTAAAGAAAATATTCTGAAATTATTAAACAACGGTTTATCGGGCAGTAATTTGATCAAAAGATTGTTCGATCTGCCAATGACTGAAAACGTCCCTTTTTCGGAAGCGGAAGATATTTTATGGGATGTTAAGACCACGGATAATGTGAATTATACGATTACAACTTCTGAATACTGGTTAAGCAGAGAGGACATTATTGCATCAGAATTTGAAGGAGTTCTTGAAATTGTTGTTGATGCAGAATAAATTATTTCACTATTTGAATTCATAAAAAAAGCTCCGTAATGGAGCTTTTTTTATTTTTGGAGGCTTTGGGAAGCGATATTGACGGCTTCTTTCAATCCGGTTTTGTACTTAATTACTTTCTCTAGGACACTTTTGTTGTGACTTCCTATGATTTGAGCGGCAAGAATACCTGCGTTCTTGGCGCCATTTAAGGCTACGGTTGCTACGGGAACGCCACCTGGCATTTGCAGAATGGATAAAACGCTGTCCCAGCCATCGATTGAATTACTGGATTTTATAGGAACGCCAATTACGGGAAGTGGCGACATTGAAGCGACCATTCCGGGTAAATGTGCCGCGCCACCAGCACCGGCAATAACCACAGAAATACCGCGAGTATGTGCGTTCATGCTAAAATCAAATAATTTTTCAGGCGTTCGGTGTGCCGAAACGATATCGACTTCAATTTCGATTTCAAATGCTTTTAGGATATCTATGGCTTCTTGCATGATCGGCATATCTGAGATGCTTCCCATTATTACGGCTACTTTCATTGTTTCTTATTTAAAGATTTAAAGATTTAAGCATTTAAAGATTTTTGAGAAATTCAATTTAATTAATTTTTTGAATTTTTCAATCTTTAATTTTTTCAATCTTTTAATTAACTTATCACTCTAATCGTATTCTTTACATCCTCAGCAATTCTTCGGGCTTCGTTGATGTCTTCATTTACGATGGTTACGTGTCCCATTTTTCTAAAGGGACGCGTTTGTTTTTTTCCGTAAATATGTGGCGTAACACCATTCCATCCCAGTATTTTTTCGATGTTTTCGTAGACTACATCTCCTGAAAAACCTTCTTCGCCCACTAGATTTACCATGATCCCGGCTACTTTACTGTCTGTATTCCCTAAAGGCAAATCTAGAATGGCACGCAAATGATTTTCAAATTGCGAGGTATAACTGGCTTCAATCGAGTAATGACCTGAATTGTGCGGGCGTGGAGCCACTTCGTTCACAAGGATTTCATCGTCTTCGGTTTGAAACATTTCTACGGCTAATAATCCCACATGATTGAATTTTTTAGAAACATTCAATGCGATAGCTCTTGCTTTTTCGGCTACTGTATCATCAATTCGAGCTGGGCAAATCACATATTCTACTTGGTTGGCTTGGGGATGAAATTCCATTTCTACCACAGGATACGTTTTTATTTCACCGGAAGGATTGCGACAAACGATGACAGCTAATTCTTTTTTGAACGGAATCATTTCTTCGGCAATGCATTCTACATTGGCTAAATTATCCAAATCCGAAATGTGTCGAATCACTTTTACGCCATTTCCATCATAACCAAATTCCGTACATTTCCATACAAACGGTAGTTTTGTTTTCGAATCCAGAATATCAACAACGAGACTTTTTAAATTGTGAAATCGTTTGTAATTTGCGGTTGGGATGGCATGTTGAATGTAAAAATCTTTCTGAATTCCTTTGTTTTGAATGAGTTTCAACGTTTTTGGCGAAGGAAATACCTTTAACCCTTCTTCTTCTAGTTTTACCAAAGCTTCCAGATTGACTAATTCGATTTCAAAAGTCAAAACACTTACTTTTTTACCAAAGTTATATACGGTTTCAAAATCCATTAAATCCCCTTTGAAGAATTGGTCACAAGCTATTTTGCAAGGTGCTTCATCACTTGGATCCAAAACATAGGTTTGTATGTCGAACTTTCGGGTGTCAAACAATAGCATTTTGCCCAGTTGTCCGCCACCGAGAATTCCTAATTTGAAATCAGAAGAAAAATAATTCATGGTGTAATTGTATGTTTGAGCAAAGATACTTTATAATGATGGAATCCGAAAACACAATTTTATTTTCTTCGGAATTTTTATTATAACTTTTGTTGCTTTCAATACATTTTGAGGTCCTTTTATGTGAAATTTACTTAAAATTACAAATTAATTCTCATTTATCAATTCACAAATCCGAATTCTGTATCTTTGCACATTATTTTAAAAACGAAAATAATGATACAACTTCACGACAAACAATTTGTTCCGTTTATTTCTGCTAAAGAAATTGATTTTGCCATTGCTAAAATGGTGGCGCAAATAGAAGATGATTTCGCTGATGAAATACCAGTTTTTGTAGGTGTATTAAACGGAGCTTTTATGGTCGTTTCTGATTTTATGAAACAGTATAAAAAACCATGTGAAGTATCTTTTATAAAAATGGCTTCTTATGAAGGAACTTCTACCACAAATGAGGTAAAACAATTAATCGGATTAAATCAGGATTTGACTGGACGTAGCGTTATCATACTAGAGGATATTGTAGATACCGGAAATACTTTAGTGGAACTCAAAGAATTATTCAAAAAACAAAATGTAAAGCATTTCAAAATAGCGACACTTTTCTTCAAACCAGAGGCATACACAAAAGATATCAAAATAGATTATATTGGGATTCGAATCCCAAATAAATTTATTGTAGGTTTTGGTTTGGATTATGATGGTTTAGGAAGAAATTTATCCGAAGTATATAAACTAAAAGAATAATTACCAACACATTATGACTAACATTGTTTTATTTGGAAAACCAGGAGCAGGAAAAGGAACTCAAGCAGAATTTTTGAAAGACAAGTACAAATTAACGCATATTTCCACGGGCGACGTATTTCGTTTTAATTTAAAAAACGACACAGAATTAGGCAAACAAGCAAGAGTTTATATGGATGCAGGGGATTTAGTACCGGATGAATTGACGACAAAAATGTTGATTGATGAGGTAAATAAACATCCAGACACAAACGGAATTTTATTTGACGGATATCCAAGAACACTATCACAAGCCAAAGATTTAGATGCATTTCTTGTTTCAATTAGTTCGACTGTTGCCGCAACAATTGCACTCGAAGCTGATGACGAAATCCTGGTACAACGATTGTTAGAAAGAGGAAAAACAAGTGGCAGAATTGACGATCAAGACGAAGAAAAGATCAGAAATCGCTACCAGGAATACAACGAAAAAACAGTGCCATTAATGGATTATTATCAGGGACAAGGGAAATTTCACGCAGTAAACGGAATTGGTACCATTGCAGAAATTACCCAAAGAGTAAGTAACGTTATTGATCATTTATAGGAGCAGTTCCAGTGGTACGTTGTAAGTCCTCGAAATTTTTTTTTCTAAGTCCTAAAAAGGAGCTTCCTTAGGTCGCTCTTTTTTGACAAGAAAAAGGTTTTTTTTGCGGGATTTTCACTGTTATCTGGGCCATAAAATTGAGGTTACAAACAACCGATTTCAAAACAAAAAATGGAGGAATCACATTTTAATACACAAACGAATCAACTAAGAAATTGGAAATACTAATAATATTTTTTCTAATACTGCTTAATGGAATTTTTTCCATGTCAGAAATCGCATTGATTTCGGCACGTAAAAATAGATTAGAAACTTCTGCAAAAAAAGGGAATAAAAATGCTCAAATTGCATTGGAATTAGCAAATTCTCCAAACAAATTTTTATCAACCGTACAAATAGGAATTACCTTGATAGGGATTCTAACCGGTATTTATAGTGGGGATAAAATCACATTTGACGTCGAAACTTACATCAATAATTTTGAGATACTCAAACCGTATGCCCATTCTGTTTCTGTTGGGATTGTTGTAGTGGTTTTAACTTTTTTTTCTATGGTTTTAGGGGAATTACTGCCAAAAAGAATTGGTTTAAATCATCCGGAAAGCATTGCAAAAACAGTGGCATTACCCATGAAAATTATTTCGGTAATTATGGCTCCATTCATTTGGATGTTGACGCATTCAACGGAATTTTTGTTGAGTATTTTACAAATAAAACCAACAGCTGACGGCAAAGTTACAGAAGAAGAAATTAGAGCGATTATCAAAGAAGGAACTGAAGGAGGCGAAGTTCAGGAAATAGAGCAAGATATTGTGGAACGCGTTTTTCATATTGGTGATCGGAAAATAAATTCTTTGATGACACATAGAAAATCAGTAGTTTTTCTACCTTTTCATGCAGATAAAGAACAGGTTAGAGAGTTTATGCTTAAAGAGTTGCATTCTATTTATCCTGTTTACGGTGAGAATTATGATGATATTGTAGGGGTTGTTAACCTAAAAAATATTTTTGCCCATTTTGAGAACCAAAATTTCAATTTGGCTGATATTATGACCGAAGCTCCCTTTATGATGGAGCAAACCACGGCGTATGTAGCGTTAGAGAATTTTAAAAAAACCGGAATACATTACGCATTTGTATCTGATGAATATGGTGTTTTTCAGGGTGTTATTACACTGAATGATATTCTGGAAGCGCTGGTTGGTGATGCTTCGGATTTTTATAAAGATGATTTTCAGTTAATTGAAAGAGAAGATGGAACATGGCTGGTTGACGGACATTATTCGTTGCACGATTTCTTGACGTACTTTGAGTTAGATGAACTAATCAATGATTATGAAGTTACTACGGTGAGTGGATTAATAATGACGGAACTATCTCATATACCCAAACAAGGAGAGAAATTAATCTGGCAAAAATTTGAGTTAGAAGTTATCGATATGGATGGCGTCAAGATTGATAAAGTGATGGTGAAAGCCTTAAAGGGTTAAAATTTGGTTTAAAGTTTAATGTGTAAAGTTAGTGTGCCGCTAATCTTTAATCTTTAAACTATAAACTTTTAAACAAAAAAAAATGACTGAAGGGAATTTTGTAGATTATGTTAAAATATATGTTTCATCCGGAAAAGGAGGAAAAGGATCTACGCACTTGCACAGAGAAAAATTTATTGAAAAAGGAGGCCCTGACGGTGGTGATGGTGGTCGTGGTGGCCATGTATATTTGGTAGGAAATAAAGCACTTTGGACATTGTTTCACCTAAAGTTTGCCAGACATATCAAAGCCGGTAATGGTGGAGATGGAAGTGGAGACAGGAGTACCGGTGCAGATGGTGACGATAAATTTATCGAAGTGCCGCTGGGTACTGTTGTAAAGGATAAAGAAACGGGAGAAATATTATTTGAAATTACTGATGAGGGTGAAAAACAAATTCTTTCTCGCGGTGGGAAAGGTGGTTTAGGTAACTGGCATTTTAGAAGCTCGACAAATCAAACCCCCAGATATTCTCAACCGGGATTGCCTGGAGCAGAGATGGATGTTATTTTAGAATTAAAAGTGCTGGCTGATGTAGGTTTGGTAGGTTTTCCTAATGCAGGAAAATCAACATTATTGTCAGTTTTGACTTCTGCAAAACCAAAAATTGCCGATTATCCGTTTACTACCTTGAAACCAAATCTTGGTATTGTAGCCTACAGAGATTTTCAATCTTTTGTAATTGCAGATATTCCCGGAATTATTGAAGGAGCAGCCGAAGGAAAAGGTCTTGGACATTATTTCTTGCGCCATATTGAACGGAATTCAACTTTATTGTTCTTAGTTCCAGTGGATACTCCGGATATCAAAGCGGAATATGATATTTTGGTAAATGAATTGACAAAATACAATCCCGAAATGCTTGACAAAGAGCGTTTGCTGGTGATTTCTAAATGCGATATGCTTGATGATGAGTTAAAGGCAGAGCTAAAAGTAGAGTTAGACGTTGCTTTCAAAGATGTTCCTTATATGTTTATTTCTTCTGTGGCTCAACAAGGTTTGACAGAATTAAAAGACAAGTTGTGGAAAATGTTGAACGACTAATTTTCATAAATTTCACAAAAAAGGTGTTCTTTTAGAACACCTTTTTTGTTGCCGTAATTTAAGAATTAGTTACTGTTGTAGGTGTCAAATAAGAACTGTAATGTGTCAGGGACTGTATTAGCTAGTATATTAGGTATAGGAGTATCCTTATTAAGCCAGTTTTCTATGATTAAATCAAAATTATCACCTGCTTCATAAACTACTGGAACCCCCATTTTTTTTAGTGCTGCAGCATTACACTCCTGCTCATAATGATTTCGTATAGGAATGCTGAGTATTTTTTTTCTAAGATACAATGCTTCTGCGGGTGTTTCAAATCCACCACCGGTTATGATACCATGACAGTTGATTAAGCTTTGATTGAACTGTTTTTGATTTACAGGATAATACGTGATGTTGCCAATGGTATGTTTGAGTTTTACATCATTCAAAAACCAGTGAAAATTAATTTCGGAGCGTTTATTAAACGCTTTTTCTAAACAATCTTTTTGGAAAGACGGTAAATAAACCGTTATGTGTTTTAAGTCTTTTGGTTCGGCATGTATGATTTCATCTTTAATAATTGGAGGGAGAATGAAAGAATCGTATTTCTCAAAATGCAATCCAATATACTGCGGAGAAGGAGCATAATGTTTTAGAATTATTTCTCCCATAAGGCTTTTTTTTTCTGGTCTTGGTGTCAATTTTGACGCAAAACTAGCTTGATGTCCAAATTGTACCGAATGTACTTTCTGTAATTTACAAGCAAGAGAAGTAATTGAATCAAAATCATTTATTACAACATCATAATTTTTTAAAGGTAGAGAGCTTGCATCTTTGAACATCTGTATTGGCCTAATGTTTTTTGCAATATTCCAGTAGTTCAAGCCACCACATTTACTGTAGTGCAAGCTGCAACCGTCGCTTTTGTATTTTACCGGTAAATCAATTTTTAGGCTAGCATTATTTCCACTCATGAAGAAGTCTACAGTGCCAAATTTTTGTAAATAAGGATAAAGTTGCATGGCTCTACTGATATGACCGTTGCCAGTGGCTTGAATAGCATAAAATATTTTCATGTTTGTTATTTAGATTGGATTATAACTGATTTCTTTTAAATATGGATTTATTAGGATAAGATGATTTTTCCTCAGGGTTATTAAGATAAAATTTTGGTTACAATGTCATTTATAATTGCATCTTCTTTGTTCTCATGGTCTATATAGTCCGTTTTTTTATACTGGTAAATACTCCATTTTTCTTTTTTGTATTCCAATGCGGTAAGGTTTTCGACCCAATCACCGCTGTTTAAATACATAACCTTTCCATGTTCATTTTGTACTTCCCTCATTTGGGGTTTGTGAATGTGTCCGCAAACTACATAACTGTATTTTTTTTGAATAGCAATTTCGGCGGCTGTAGTTTCAAAATTTGAAACAAAAGAGACGGCTTTTTTTACACTGTCCTTAATCATTTTAGAATAGCTTCTTTTTTCTTTTCCCAAAAGCACTAAAACCCAATTGATAAAACTATTTATCAAAATCAATAAATCATAGCCTTTTCCGCCAAGTTTAGCTAAAATTTTAGCATAGCCTTTCGTAGAAGAATCGAAAACATCCCCGTGAAAAATCCAGGTTTTTTTTCCGTCTAAGTCCAGAATTAATTTATCTGCCAATTCAAAATTCCCTAAAATAAAATCGGAATATTTTCGTAAAGCTTCATCATGATTACCAGTAATATAAATAACTCGAGTTCCCTGATTCGACATTTTTATGATTTGTCGCAATACATTCATGTGTGAGGCAGGAAAATATCTTTTGCTAAAACTCCACATATCAATGATGTCTCCATTTAAAACCAGCATTTTTGGCTGAATCGATTTCAAGTATTGTAGTAATTCGGTGGACTGACAACCATAAGTTCCTAAGTGTACATCGCTTAATACCACTAAACGAATTTTTCTCTTTCTTTTCATAATTTGTTTTGACGAAATTAATTACTCTGTGTTATGGTAATGTTTCGTATGTATTATTATTACACGCTACACATATTGATTTGTTAACTTTTTTTAAGATTAAAAAAGCTCTTTATTACTTTAAATTTTCCTTATTTTTGAAGAATGAAACATTTTATATTAGTTTTTTTATTATTTCCTATTATGATTTGGTCACAATCCAATTTTGAAAAAGCGCAAAAACTCTTCAAAGAGGAAAAGTATGCGCAGGCACAAACAATATTCGAATCAATACTAAAAACGAATCCTTCAGATTTGAAGACGATAGAGTATTTAGGCGATATTGCCGGTTATTATAATTCATGGGAAAAAGCAATTACCTATTATAAAAAGCTAAAAATAGTAAAACCATCGGAAGCCAATTATTATTATAAATATGGTGGTGCGATGGGAATGAGAGCTAAAGAGAGCAGTAAATTTAAGGCGCTTGGGATGATTGCTGAAGTCAAAGCATCTTTTGAAAAGGCCATCAATCTGAATCCAAAACATATAGAGGCGCGTTGGGCTTTAATAGAATTGTATATTCAATTGCCAGGTATTATTGGTGGGAGTGAAACTAAGGCAGTAAAATATTCTAATGAATTATTGCGATTATCTCCTGTTGATGGTTATTTGTCCAGAGGACATATTGAGGAATATTTCGAACGATATAAAGGTGCGGAACAGCAGTATAAAAAAGCAATTCTGGCTGGTGGTTCAAAAATAAGTTACCAAAAGCTGGTTAGCTTATATAATGATAAAATGAATGAAACTGAAAAGGCAAAATCTCTTTTAGAATCCTATAATAACAAAAAGGTTCAAAGTAGTTTTTAATTCACTTGAACTGTAAAACTCTAAATTAAAACAATTAATGCGTACACATTTTATAGCTGTCGGAGGTAGCGCCATGCACAATCTGGCTTTAGCATTACACAACAAAGGATATCAAGTTACGGGAAGTGACGACGCCATTTTTGAACCGTCAAAATCTAGATTAGACAAAAAAGGGATTTTACCGCCAGCATTAGGCTGGTTTCCTGAAAAAATAACATCAGCTATTGAAGCTGTAATTCTTGGTATGCATGCCAAAGCAGATAATCCTGAATTATTGAAAGCCCAGGAATTAGGACTCAAAATATATTCGTATCCGGAGTTTTTATACGAACAATCTAAAAATAAAACACGTGTGGTTATTGGTGGTTCTCATGGAAAAACAACTATAACTTCGATGATTTTGCATGTAATGCACTACCATGACATTGCTGTAGATTACATGGTTGGCGCTCAACTGGAAGGATTTGATACAATGGTGCATCTTACGGAAGAGAATGACTTTATCGTTTTAGAAGGAGATGAATATTTGTCCTCGCCGATAGACAGAAGACCAAAGTTCCATTTATACCAACCGAATATTGCTCTAATTTCAGGGATTGCTTGGGACCATATCAATGTTTTTCCCACGTATGAAAATTACGTGGAGCAGTTCGAAATTTTTATTGGCAAAATTACCAATGGCGGGATTCTCGTGTATAATGAAGATGATACTGAAGTAAAACGTGTTGCAGAAGCGGCTACAAATCCAATCCGAAAATTAGCCTATCATACCCCAAAATATACTGTTAATGAGGGTGTGACACTGCTGGAAACTCCGGAAGGCGACATGCCAATTGAAGTTTTTGGAGCACATAATCTTAATAATTTGGCTGGTGCCAAATGGATTTGCCAGAATATGGGTGTTGATGAAGCTGATTTTTATGAAGCCATTGCCAGTTTCAAAGGTGCATCAAAACGATTAGAAAAAATTGCGGAGAGTAAAACAAAAGTGGCCTATAAAGATTTTGCACATTCCCCAAGTAAAGTGGCGGCAACTACCAAAGCGGTAAAAGAACAATATCCAAATCGTACTTTAGTGGCCTGTTTAGAACTTCACACTTATAGTAGCTTGAATGCAGAATTCTTGAAAGAATACGAAGGCGCACTTGAATATGCTGATACAGCAGTAGTTTTCTATTCGCCCGATGCCGTAAAAATCAAACAATTGGAGGAAGTAACACACGAGCAAATTGCTACTGCTTTTAACAGAAAAGATTTAATTATTTATACCAATCCAAAAGATTTCGCGGATTATTTGTTTAATTTAAACCTTGAAAATTCGGCTTTGTTGTTGATGAGTTCCGGTAATTACGGCGGATTGAATTTTGATGAAGTAAAGGAATTGGTAAAGTAAATAATGCTATGAAAGATTCTATAAGAATTGCTAAGACTACAAGCGAAAATCCTGATTTTATGGCTCTTATTAGCGCTTTAGATAAAAGTTTATGGGAGCGTTATCCCGAATTAAAAACCGACTATTGGGGTAATAATATTTTGGAATTAAACCCAAATGTTATTGTTGTATATCTAAAAAACGAAGCTGTTGCTTGCGGTTGTTTTAAAAAATATGATAAAAATACAATTGAAATAAAACGTATGTTTGTTTCTCCTGAGGTGCGAGGAATGGGATTGGCTCAAACTATTTTACGAGAATTGGAACTTTGGGCGCAGGATTCTGGATCATCATTTTCTGTTTTGGAAACATTATACAAGCAAAAGGAAGCTATTGCTTTGTATCAAAAAGCGGGATATGTTATTGTTGATAATTATGAGCCTTATGTGGGTTTAGAAAATAGTATTTGCATGCGCAAACAAATTTAAACAACAAGCGAATGGCTGAAAATTCCTTTTTTCCTATTACCAATTGGTCCGAAGACGATAAACCACGTGAAAAACTAATGCTGAAAGGTAAAAGTGTTTTGAGTGATGCGGAACTGATAGCTATTTTGATAGGTTCCGGCAGCAGGAATGAGTCAGCGGTGGATTTGAGTAAACGGATTTTGGCAAGCGTAGATACTAATTTGAATGCCTTAGGAAAATTATCACTGTCTCAGCTCATGCAATTTAAAGGAATAGGAGAGGCAAAGGCCATTTCTATTATTGCTGCTTTAGAATTAGGAAGACGCAGAAGAGGCGAAGAGGTTGTGGAATTGACAAAAATTACTTCCAGCAAAATCATTTTCGAAATCATGCAGCCTATTATTGGGGAATTACCACACGAAGAATTTTGGATTATTTATATGAATAACTCCAATAAGGTACTGTCGAAATCCCAATTGAGTAAAGGCGGAATCACCGGAACATTGGTCGATGTGCGAATCGTTTTCAAAACGGCACTCGAAATCGGAGCTACAGCATTGATCTTGTGTCACAATCATCCTTCCGGAACCTTGATTCCTAGTGATGCCGACAAACAAATTACAAGAAAATTGAAATTGGCAGGTGATAGTTTAGAAATAAAAGTATTAGATCATCTTATTATAACTGAAACCAGTTATTTCAGCTTTGCAGATGAAGGGATATTTTAAAATTACAAAATGAAACAAACACATATAAAGGACGTTTTTTTTGATTTAGATCATACCCTTTGGGATTTTGATAAAAATTCAGAGCTCACTTTTGAGACTATTTTTAACAGAAATCATCCAACGATAGCAACCAAGGAGTTTATTGAAAAATATGTTCCAATTAACCAAGCGTGTTGGGCACTTTATCAATACGATAAGATTACCCATCAGGAATTGCGGTACAATCGATTGAAACACTCGTTTGATGCGTTGAGTTATACTATTTCAGATGAAGAAATAGAGACTATAGCGGAGGATTATATTCGGTTTTTGCCGGATAACAATCATCTTTTTGATGGGACAGTGGAACTTTTGGAGTATTTAAAACCTAAATACAATTTGCATATTATAACCAATGGTTTTGCGGAAGTGCAATTTAAAAAATTGAACAATTCAAAAATTGGAAGCTATTTTCAGACCATAACTAATTCAGAAATGGCTGGGGTAAAAAAACCAAATCCCATTATCTTTGATTACGCTTTAGATTTGGCCAAAGCCAAAAAAGAAAAAAGTATCATGATTGGTGATAGTTTAGAAGCGGATGTTCAAGGAGCACTGGATGCGGGACTGCAAGCTATTTTTTTTAATGAAAGTAAAGTTCAGGTAGAACAGCACATCATACAAATTAACCATTTATTAGAACTTAAAAAATATTTATAAAGATGAAAAAATCATTAGTATTCCTGCTGATATTAGTTGTTAGTTATTCCTATTCTCAATCGGTAAACGATTATAAAGCTGTGATTATTCCCGTTAAGTACGATTTCCTCAAAACAGAGAATCAGTATCGACTGACAACAATGTCTAAATTCAATCTAAACAAAGCCGGTTTTGAAGCTTTTTACAGCAAAGAAGCCATTCCAAGTGACTACAGTGACCGTTGCAGTTTGTTGTATATGGATGTTGTTAAAGAAAATGCTTTTTTGATGACTAAGTTATTTGTGACACTTAAGGATTGTTACGGGAAAATAATTTTCCAATCTGCAGTGGGGAAAAGCAAGGAGAAACAATATGAAACTGCGTATGGCGAAGCGCTTAACAAAGCTTTTGAATCCGTTAATGAGTTGCAATATAAATATAACGGTACTATAAATACAACTATGGAGCCAGAAGTTACCAAGCCCTTGGCCGCTCCGGTGGTGTTGGCTCAAAAAGTAGTCAGCGACTCAGTATCTGATGAAAAAGAAATGGATTTGCTTTATGCTCAGCCTACGGCAACCGGTTTCCAGTTGATTGATAGTTCTCCAAAAGTTGTTATGAAAGTTTTTAAAACCTCTAGTGCCGAATCTTTTATCGCTTTCAAAGGAGATATTAAAGGTGTTTTAATTGCTAAGAACAACCAATGGTTTTTTGAGTATTATGAAAACGACAAATTATATTCTGAAAAAATAGCGGTAAAGTTTTAGTGCAATTATAAATTAATTATTTTTCTAAAAGGGATGTACTGCGGTGTATCCCTTTTTGTGTTTTAATAGCCATATTTATTTTTCCAGCGGTTTTTTAAGAATTCTCTTGTGATGTTTTCTCGGGAGTTATTTCCGGGAATATAAATGGGATTGTTGGACAGTTCATTAGGAAGGAATTCTTGTTCTGCAAAATTATTTGTGTAATCGTGTGCATATTTATATTCTTCGCCATACCCTAATTCTTTCATTAATTTAGTGGGCGCGTTGCGCAAGTGAATTGGTACCGGTAAATCGCCAGTTTGTTTTACAAGTTGTTGCGCAGTTCCAATGGCCAGATACGAAGCGTTACTTTTAGGGGAAGTGGCTAAATAAACGGCACATTGGCTTAATATAATCCTGCTTTCCGGATATCCAATTGTGGCAACCGCCTGAAAGGTATTATTGGCCATAATAAAAGCAGTTGGATTGGCATTTCCTATATCTTCACTACTCAGGATAAGCATTCGACGAGCAATAAATTTAACATCTTCACCGCCTTCAATCATGCGGGCAAGCCAATACACAGCACCATTTGGATCACTTCCCCGAATGGATTTTATAAAAGCTGAAACAATGTCATAATGTTGTTCGCCAGTTTTGTCATACAAAACGGTATTTTGTTGTACTAAAGCAAAAACACGTTCGTTAGTGATTATAACATCGTCTTCTTCGGATGCATGTACAACAAGTTCAAAAATATTCAACAGCTTACGTCCATCGCCACCGGAAAGGCGCAATAAGGCTTCTGTTTCTCTTAGTTTAATGTTTTTGGTCTGCAAATAAGCGTCTGTTTTTATGGCGCGTTCCAGAAGTGTTTCTAAGTCTTTTTTGCTAAAAGCGTTCAAAACATACACCTGACATCGGGACAATAGTGCTGGAATAACTTCAAAACTAGGGTTTTCTGTTGTGGCACCAATTAGGGTGATCCACCCTTTTTCTACCGCAGCCAATAACGAATCTTGTTGGGATTTGCTAAAACGATGAATCTCATCAATGAATAATATAGGGTTTTTAGCCGTAAACAAACCCCCACTTTGCTTTGCTTTTTCAATCACCTCGCGAATGTCTTTCACACCGGAATTGATGGCACTCAAAATATAAAAGGGTCGTTTTGATTCCTGTGCAATAATTTGCGCTAAAGTAGTTTTACCAGTGCCCGGTGGTCCCCAAAAAATTAAGGAAGGGATAATTCCTTTTGTAATTTGTTGTGTCAAGGAACCATTTGGTCCAACCAAATGGGATTGACTGATGTAGTCCTCTAATTTTTGTGGTCGTATGCGTTCTGCAAGTGGTGCTTCCATAGTGTAAAATTAATATTTTTTTTAATCTAAGCCCATTTATGATTGTCAAATTTATTTTTCGGAGCTATTTCCAGCTGTACACTATATCCACGCAAAAAAGCGTGGGATGCCGTTTCCATCTGGGCTAGGAATTCTTGTGTTTAATTTTACTCTTGGGTTGTACTATGACAAAATTGCATTAAATTGCTTTTGGAGAAGTTTTTGAATTAAGATGATAGTATAAACAAGTAGGATTCATGGACAAACATTTTAAATTCACGAATTTAGTTATTGGACTGCCTCTTTTTTTTGTGGTAGTATTGTGGTTTGTCTTTTGGCTCGAAATTCGATTTGATTTTGACTTTGTCCAAAACGGTATTTACCCTCGAACATTTTCAGGTCTGCAAGGAATCTTGTTCAGTCCTTTTATTCATAGTGATATAGAGCATTTGTACAACAACTCGATACCTGTATTGGTATTATTGGTCGCTTTACAATTTTTCTATGCGAAACAATCGTTGGCGGTTGTTGGGTATGGAATTCTATTGTCTGGATTTATCACGTGGATTATTGGTCGGGAGAATTACCATATTGGAGCCAGTGGTTTGATTTATGTGTTGTTTAGTTTTATTTTTTTTAAGGGAATTCAAACAAAGTACAATCGATTAATAGCCTTGTCTCTTGCCGTGATTGTTGTTTATGGAGGTTTAGTTTGGTATGTTTTTCCAAGTCCTGAGATTCCAGGTAATAAGTCTATTTCTTGGGAAGGTCACCTGGGAGGGTTGCTCTCCGGATTCCTTCTTACGTTAGTATATAAAACTCCAGAATATAAAAAAGTCCATAAGTATGATTGGGAACATCCGGATTATGATCCCTTGGCGGATAAATTCATGCAGCGTTTTGATGCCAACGGTAATTTTGTAAATCTTCCGAGAGACGAGCCTGAGGAATTTGCTTCTTTTTATTGGTGTAGTCTCCCGATTTGTTACACTGTTGTAGCGCATAAAAAAAATGAATCAAAACGGGAGTCTTGATTCATTTTTAGTGAATTTGTTTTGGTTCCCTATTCTTTGGGAAGGGTTTGGAAATTAACTTCTCTGTCTTACCGCTTCGTATAAAAAAGCACCACAAGCTACGGATACATTTAAAGAACCAATAGTTCCAAACATGGGAAGTTTAGCTTTTTCGTCAACAATCTTCAATACAGATGGGTTTACACCACGATCCTCAGATCCCATAATTATGGCAACAGGCTCGTTCAAAGAGATATCATAGATGTTTTGATCTGTTTTTTCAGTTGCAGCAACTGTTTTGATACCGCTTGCTTGCAATAAGAAAATAGCATCTTTGATGTGTTCTACTTTGCAAATTGGAATATTGAATACAGCTCCTGCAGAGGTTTTTACCGTATCACCATTCACAGGAGCTGAGCCTGCTTTTTGGACAATAATACCGTTTACGCCGGTGCATTCAGCAGTTCTGATGATAGCGCCAAAATTACGCGCATCAGAGATTTGATCTAATATTAAGAACAATGGTTTTTTCCCGTTTTCAATTACAGATTCAATCAACGTTTCTAAATCAAAAAAGGAGATAGGGGATATGGTTGCCACTGCACCTTGATGGTTATTAGGCGTTAATCTATTTAGTTTTTCAACCGGAACATAAGAAAAGTTAATATTACCGCGCTTCATCACTTTCATTAAGTCTTTCATCAGTTCGCTGCTCGCTTCCTTCTGAATGTAGACTTTGTCTACTGTTGCGCCTGCTTGTATGGCTTCGATTATAGCTCTAATCCCAAATATTTGATGTTCTTTTTCCATGGTGCAAATATATAAAAAAAAACCACCCCAAGAATGGGATGGTTTTAATATAAACTAATTTTAAGTGTTATCTGGCAAAAATTGTAGGCCAGTTAGCTCCACCCTGACGGGTGATAACTGTAGTTCCTGCATCACCGTATGTATTTCTCCATTCGATAGTTATCTTGTTTCCTGATGCAGCTGTTATTTTATAGGTATAACTATCACCATATTGGTCAGTTCCACTAGCAACAAGGTTGCTACAAAACCAAGTTACCCTGGCTCCTGAAGAGGTAGCGGGGTTGTCTCCCCAGCAGGAAGAACCAAACTGACCAAATCCTAGATCCGTTGTAGAGAAAACTCCTGCTGTTGCAGTTGCTGTCCATGTAACTGTTCCGGTAACTGTTCCGCCACAGGAGGCTCCTGAAACACCTGCACCTGCACCTGCTTTCATATTAGTGGTAACAAAGGTGTGGCTGCCAGCTAGAGTTTCCGTGATAGGGCAAACGACATTTGCATTGTATCTAAACGGGGATCTAAAGTAGGCACCTCCAAGAACATTGGCATTTGCATTCGTGTTTGTGAATACTCTACCATCTTTCATTACTTGAGATAACCGAATAATAAATTGATCACCACCGGTAAACTGTGCATCTGTTAGTGCTAACTTAGATTTTAATTCAGCTGCAGTAACTATTACTTTAGCAAAAGGTAATTCTCTAGTGCCAGCAGTAAATTCAGAAGCTGCTATCGTTTTTATTAGTATTTCTGCCTTGGTGTTGTTACCATCTGCTACAAAATTATCTTTGAACGATGCATAGATATCAATTTTTTCAGTGTCAGCTCCGTTTTTAGCGTCTTGGACTTCAACGGTGACTTCAAATTTAGCATCTGGATTTCCAAGTGCTATGGTAGGACTTGTTATTGGTATTATAGTCCGTAAGGTGCCACCACCTATAACTGTATTTTCTAACACAGAGTCAATTGTATTGTCTCCTTCGCTACATGAAAATAACGCTAGAGCAATCATGAGTAGACTTGCTGAATTTATTAATTTTTTCATAATTTTTAGATTTAATTACCAGTTGGAAAACCTGTTTCTGGGTTGTTATCCCAAAATACGCGTTGAGTTACCTTTGCTTTTTGTTGCACATTTGGATTAGCCCCCGTTTCTGAAGCAGGATACAAGAAAGATCTAATAAATCCACCTGGATTTGGGTCAATGTTAGGTTGCATGTTTTTTGGAAGTCCGGTTCTTCTGTAGGCATTGTAAGAGTCAATACCGTTTCCGTATAAAGTGACGAAAAATTCTTTTATTACCACATCTAATTTTGCATTTGCTGCAGCATTATCATACTGTGTACTTACAATATTTTTGTAGTCAGTGTCAACCGTAGTAGAAGGGACAAATGAGGTAATTGCCGTTTTGTCTCTAGAGATAAAGGCTCTTACTTTATTAAAAGATTTCTGAATTCCTGCTAATGTTAGTGCTTTGGCGTCACCTGTTCCGCCCGAAGACAACGCAGCTTCCGCTCTCCAGAAATCCACCGTTGAAGCTAAAACGATCGGCGTAATTCCTTGTCCTGCAGCACCAAATGTTAATCCGTTAATTGCTTTAAAAGTGTTGTCATCAAATTTACCACCAGCTGGATACAATCCTGAGGCAGTTCTCTTTTGACGGTCATTTGGAATTCCTTCGTTGTTTCCGTGATCTCTTCCCCAATATCCTTGATCTGAATCGATTCTGCAATACACATAACCACCATTGGCATAGTGATTCGGTATCGGTTCAACAGTGCATCGTAAATCTTGCTCACTTACAGGTACCGAACTTACTTGCCTGTAAAAGTAGAAACGCAATCTAGGGTCTTGTACAGATTTACCGTTTTTCATTTCGTTCATCAGCCAATTGGATTGATATCCTGCTTCAATTCCTGAAGGGGTATAATTATTTACGTATTCCGGATGTCTTGAATCTGGATTTGCGCTACTGACCCCCCAGTTAAATTCAAAATCTTCTCCAGCTCCTATGTAGGAACCAGAACTAATGATCGTGTTGAATTTACTGATAGCAGTTGCGTCTACTAACCTGGTTTGAATATAGATTTTAAGCTTTAGTGTATTAGCTAATTTGATCCATTTACTCCAGTTTTTTCCATAATAAAAATCATTTGCAGGTACTGCGGTGGCAGTGGCATTGAAATTAACAATGGCTTTGTCTAATAAGTCTAACGCCTGTTTGTATACTTCTGATCCGGAATCTAATTTAGGAGTTAGATTATTAGGGTCTAGAGCTTCTGAATAAGGAATGTCTCCAAAAAAATCGACCAAAGTAATGATGGTGTAAGCCTCCATAACTTGACCCATTGCAATGTGTTTGCTAAAACCTTTTTCGGTTGCAATTGGATTCATTACCCGAATGTTTTTAAGAATAGAGCGATATGATATTTGCCACTCAGTGTTAAAAAATGAAGCGCCATATGCATTTTGGTAATCCCTACCAGACATATATTTCAATCGGCTAACTTCAGATCCGCTAGTGCCCAGTAATTGTACTGCTTGGGCAAATTCTACTTGAACACCATTTAGCAGTAAATCCGGACTGGCCGCTGTTAATGGAAGTGCATTAGGATCTTCGGTTAAATCTAGGTTCGTAGTCTCGCAGGAATAAAACGTGACTAAACTTATCAATGTGATAAGAAAACCTGCTGTTTTAAATATTTTTTTCATAATTTTTTTTTAAATGTTTTAGAATGAAGCTTTTAAGCTAAAACCATATCTTTTTCCACTAGGACCATTTAAGAAGTCAAAGCCTCTTCCGTTACCAACTCCTGTTCCCACTACGTTAGGATCAAAGTTTATTCCTTTTGGCGTGTTGAAAGCATTATAATACAAATTATACCCGGCAACACTAAACGTTAAACTGCCAAAAGGGGATTTATTTAGGTATTTTGCTGGGAAACTGTATCCTAATGATATTTCGTTCAATCGGATTACCGAACCGTCGTATACACTTAATTCATCTGGACCAAAACCAATATTATCAAAATAATAAGAGGAATTATTAAGCTGGATATCATTTGGACTTCCGTCTGCTTTTACACCCGGTAAAATAAATGTTTGCAATCTGTTTTCCGTATCTGTAGTAAGTCCTCTGGCTAATAAAGAAGACGTAGTTCCGGAATAAATATCGCCTCCACTAACATAACTGATCAAAAAGGAAAGATTAATGTTTTTATAGGAGAAATTATTTGAAGTATTTAAAGTGAAATCAGGATTTGGATTTCCAATAATGAATGGACCTGCTTCAATTTGATATGCTCCGATGCTATTTACTACGAAATTATTATTTGCATCTCTTTTAATTCGACTTCCTACCATTACACCTATTTGTTCTCCTTCTATAGCTTGGTTTCCAAGATTTGTAAAACCGGCTACCGTCACCCTTTCAAGATCACCTAAATCGGTTACTATCATTTCGCCCTTGAAAAAGTTTGTACCAATCTCCCAGTTAAATCCATTAGCGTTGTTTTTGATTACATGTACATCTAAATCAACTTCTATACCGTGTCCTTTTAACTCACCGATATTAGTAAAAGTTGTCAAAAATCCAGTACTATTTGCAATTGGTGTTTCTGTAATTAAATCAGTTGTTGTTCTTTTAAAATAGGAGGCGTTCAAAGAGACTCTGTTGTTAAAAAATTTAGAGTCAAAACCAAATTCAAGTTCTGTAAGTAGCTCTGGTTTTAACTTTGCATTCCCTAATCTGGAGCTAACCAGTTGAGCAGGATTTACTACTCCATTTAAATCAGAAAAATCACGTGCGTTACTACCCAAAGTATTCGCTACAGGATAAGAAGGGGCAAACCCTGCTGAAGTACCATAACCGGCTCTCAGTTTTAAATAATTAAGCCCTTTTTCGCTAGTGATTCCCTCTAAAGCATCCGAAGCTATAAAAGCTAAGCTAGCTGCAGGGTAGGTTATTGTATTTTCAAAAGTATTAGAAATCCAATCCTTTCTTGCGGATAAAGTTAAATATAAATATTTATTATAATCAAATTCAGCTAATCCATAAACACCTACAACATTTCTTAATTCAGAATACTGTATTGGTGATTGTGTGCCAAAATTATAATGTCTTAAGATCCCGTATACTTGCTGCCCTACACTTCTAACACCTTGTCTATCGAAGTTTTCTTGTCTTGATGTCGCTCCTGCGGTGAAATTAAACCCAATTTTATCAGTCAAATTATACGTACCATTCATCATTATATTGTGGTCCCATATCATATTATTGTTGTCATAGGTTGAGTATTCACCTTGCACTGGACCTCTTGGCGCTCCAATATTTGTTCCAATAACATTTCGTTCGTTATAAAAATCATAACCAACTCTATAATTTAATTTTAAATTGTCATCGATATCATAGCTTAATGCAGCGTTTCCAAATGTTCGGTTGGTAAGTTGACGTACCGATGAATTGTTTAAAGTCCAATATGGATTCAAAATATCATTTCCGGAACGGTAACTTAAGTTAGAACCCGTAACTGGGTTTTGGAAAGGATAGTTTTGTATATCAACATTTCGTGGCGTGTAAAACACATCCGCAAAAATAGATAAACCAGTTCCTTGAACACCAGATCCATTACTACGCGCAACAGGAGGAGTAAGAAAATCAGTTCTTGCAAAGTTCATTGTCCCACTTATCGTGAATTTGTTGCTTAATTTTGATCGGCCCCCGACACTAAAAGAGGTTCTTTTTAATACGTTTCCAGGTGTAAATCCTTCATCATTTAAATTACCGAAATTAAAATTATATGTAGTATTCCCATCATCTGAACCTCCAGCAATATTTATACTGGTATTGGTTACGGCACCAACTCTGAAAAAATCTTTAACGTTATCAGGTTTAGCGGTGTATGGCACTGTTGTTCCTTGTAATTCTGGAAACACAGTTGCTAATGAAGCTCGGGAGTATGGGTGAGGTACCGTTCCATTGCTATTAATTCCGGATCCTGCTGCTGCATATCCGCCTAGTCCCTTTTCGTAAAATCCTGGACCCCAGTTTGAAAAGAAATTTCCGTAAGCTTGATCAAATCCATTTCCAAATTTGTTTTGGTAATCTGGTAATGAAGCAATTTGATTGAAAAATAACGATTGGTTCACTGTTATCTCAGTTTTCTTCGATCCTTTTTTGGCAGCACCTCCTTTTGTGGTGATTAAGATAACACCATTTCTTCCTGCTGTTCCATAAAGTGTTGTCGCTGCGTATCCTTTAAGGATATTAACATTGGCAATGTTATTAGGGTCTAAATCTAAAAAACGACTGGATCCTGAATTTCCGTTTGCGAAATTTCCAGATGCATTAGTGTCCCCTGAAAATGGGACGCCATCTACGATAAATAGGGGTTGAGTATTGCCTGAAATAGAGTTTAATCCACGAATGTTTATACTTGTTCCAGAACCTGAGATCCCACTCGTCTGATTGATGGTCACACCGGATGCTTTACCAGATAATACTCTGGCTACGTCACCTTCCGCTCTCTGTTCAATGTCAGCTGATTTAATTTCACTTACAGCGTAGCCAAGAGATTTTTTTTCTCTTTTGATACCTTGAGCAGTGACAATCACGCCTTCTAATTCTACTGACTCATCGGCCATTTTTACTTTCAATGTAATAGAACTGGCTGAAATTTCCTGAGTTTTCATTCCAATAAAGCTAAAAATCAAGATTTGGCTTGATGTAGCTTTAATTGAAAATTTCCCGTCAAAATCTGTTTGTATTCCTGATTTAGTCCCTTTTACTAATACACTGACTCCCGGTATAGGAATCCCTGCATTATCAGAAACAATCCCCGAAACAGATCGTTCTTGCGCAAAAGTCAATTGCGTCACAAGTACTAGTAGTAGTACTAAGAATCCATTAAACTTTAGTTTCATAGTTATGATTTTTGGTTATATTCTTCAAAAATCTAAATTTTAAGTTAAAAATCCTAATCTTATCTTAATTTTTTATTTTATATAATAGTAATTAACCTTAAAAAATGTTTTTTGTTTCTTTTTTAAGCCAAAAAATTGAACTAATTATAATTTTAGTATTGTTTTTTAATTTATTGGGCTAATTAATTCTTTCCAAAGACGAATCAATTAATTGAAATTATTTTCGATAAAGGCCAGTCTGTTTTCTTGAAAAGATAGAATTCGATTTGTCTGAAAAATAAAAGGGAAGTCAAAAATCGCTAAAGTTTCATTGCGCTTTTTTAATAAAGTAACAAAAACAATCCAAAGGATGTAATTGGGGTGGTTTATAAATAGTTTTCAAAGGGGGCAATCAGTTTGGAAAAGTATTTATTGGATAACAGCATTTTTTTGGTGTTAACGTTTAGTCCTAAAAAAAATCCCAAGATTCAATTGTTTTGAATCTTGGGATTTTTTATGAAATACATTGTTTGGTGAGGTGAATTCCTCATTATAGCTATTCTCCTAAGAAAGGGTATCTGTAATCTACCGGAGTAACGAAAGTTTCTTTGATTGTTCTTGGAGAAGCCCAGCGCAATAAGTTCAATGGAGAACCTGCTTTGTCATTGGTTCCTGAAGCTCTTGCTCCGCCAAAAGGTTGTTGCCCTACAACGGCACCCGTTGGTTTGTCATTAATATAGAAGTTACCGGCAGCATTTTGTAATTTCACTGTCGCCACTTCAATGGCGTAACGGTCCTGACTGAAAACGGCTCCTGTTAATGCGTATTCAGACGTTGTATCTACCAATTCTAGTGTTTCTTCCCATTTTGCATCTTCATACACAAAAATAGTCATAACTGGTCCAAATAATTCAGTTGCCATGGTGGTATAATGAGGATTAGTCGTTACAATTACCGTTGGCTCAATAAAGTATCCAACTGATTTGTCATAGTTCCCACCAACGATAATCTCCGCATCAGTATCTTTTTTGGCTTGGTCTATAAAACTGACCAATTTATCAAAGGAGCCTTCATGAATAACGGCAGTAATAAAATTACTAAAATCTTCTGGAGATCCCATTTTCATTGATTTTACATCCGCAATAATTTGCTCTTTTACAGCAGGCCATAAGCTTTGTGGGACATAAGATCTAGAGGCTGCAGAGCATTTTTGCCCTTGGAATTCAAATGCGCCTCGAACAATTCCCGTAGAAACTTGTTTAGGGTTAGCGCTTGAATGCGCTATGATGAAATCTTTTCCGCCTGTTTCCCCCACGATTCTTGGGTACGTTTTGTAATGGTGAATGTTTGTTCCAATTTTTGCCCAGATATCTTTGAATACGTGAGTGGAACCTGTAAAGTGAATTCCAGCAAAATCCCGACTTGCCAGAATGGTATCGGTAATCATTAAAGGGTCTCCAAAAACTACATTGATAACTCCATCAGGAACACCAGCTTCTTTGAACACTTCGATTATAATTTGCGCAGAAAAAACTTGACTATCACTTGGTTTCCAGATTACAACGTTCCCCATCATTGCGGCGCTTGCTGGAAGATTTGCGGCAATTGCAGTAAAGTTAAAAGGCGTGATCGCATATACAAATCCTTCAAGAGGTCTGTACTCTAGACGGTTCCACATATCTGAGGTGGATGCCGGCTGGTCTCCATATATTTGAGTCATGAATTCTACGTTGAAACGCAAAAAGTCAATTAGCTCACATGACGCATCAATTTCGGCCTGATGAACATTTTTAGACTGAGCAATCATGGTTGCGGCATTAATTCTGGCTCTGTAAGGGCCAGCAATTAATTCAGCGGCTTTAAGGAAAATGGCTGCGCGCTGTTCCCAAGCCATGTTAGCCCAAGCTGTTCTTGACTCTAATGCATTTGCAATAGCTTTCTCGATATGTGATTTTTCGGCAAGATGATACGTTCCTACACTATGTTTGTGGTCATGAGGCGCTGACATTGTTTTGGTATTCCCTGTTCTAATTTCTTCGCTTCCTATATATAATGGTACGTCAATTTTAGAATTCCACATTTTAGTATAAGCGGCTTGTACGGCGGCTTTTTCAGGTGAATTTGGCGCATACCCTTTTACTGGTTCGTTTACTGCTTTTGGCGCATGAAAAAATCCTTTTAGCATGATATTGTAATTTGATAATCTGTTTGAAGAGATTAAGATTAGAAAATTAAAAAATAAATTACTCGATATTTTATCAAAAAATTACTGTACTGCAAAAGTACAAAGGATAATTTTAAAATTGATAAAATAGGAATAAGAAAAAGGAATATTTTAAGCGAAAAAAATTAATTTAAAGCAAAGGGAGCACACAATCGGAAGGTAGGTACAATGACTTTGAAGTTTTTTGTTGAGGTAAAATTAATCATGTTAAAATACCCTTTCATCGCACCATAAGGGGATGATAATAGACAACCGGAACTATAGGTGTGAAATTCGCCAGGTTTTAAAACAGGCTTTTTCCCAATTACCCCTTCGCCATCAACAATTTCGATATCATTTAAGGAATCATAAATTTCCCAATGACGCGAGATCAATTGAACGGAATCTTTACTGTGGTTTTCAATAGTAATTTCATAACTAAATGCAAAATGAAGCTTGTAGTTCTTAACGTACGTACCTTCAAAACTAGTCAATACTGAAATTTTTATACCTCTTGTTATTTGAGAAACCATATTAAATGGGTGTGTAGGAGTTTAGTACTAACAAATTTACAAAAAAAGGGTATCGTTTTGTTGAATTTTATGAAAGTTTTTTTAATTGATGGTGTTTATTGAATTTGCCATTCCTTTGCCCACAGCCCTGTCATAACGACCTATGTTTTCTCTGTAATAGACTACTATGGTATATTCATTTTCTGTTTGATAAAAATTGCCATCTATCGCATTTTCCGGATCAAGAACTCCTTTGTCATCCGCAACAAGGTATTGAAAGTTTGTGAACCCTTGTTTTATTAAAATAGCCTTTTCATAAAGCCCTTTTTTAGGATTATAGTCCATCTTATATTCAGGGATTAATGCGTAGTTATTGAACATACCGGCAACATAAATATTTTTATTCATTCTGAAAGTGGGGGCCGAAAGACTGAAATAGACCCAGGCATAATCCGCTTCGAATTCGCTGTCAGCAGCGCTTATATTCTTGACTACAAAAGCCCCATTAACATCTTGGGTAAAAGAATACGGAAAATTGGCTCTAGCAGCATTAGTGTATAAAAAAGAACCATAAATAGGGGTGTCAAAGTCTACCCGACCAATGTTGTTGTTTGCGGCTCTGATGTCTTTATTTTCGAAAAACAAAAACTCATTTCCCGCCCAAAACTGCGTTTCAGTATCGTATTTGTAGATCAAATCATTTCCTATCGTATACTGCGGAATTATATTTTTTATACCGCTATTTAGTTGTCCGTTTTGAAGTAATAACAGTTTGACATTCCGCAACGGAGTTTGGAAAACAATGGAATTGGATTTAATCGCAAAATCTAAATTGTGTTTCAATTCGATAGTGCTGATTGTTCGTGCTCGTTTGACTTGAATGGGAACCGTGACCAGATCTTCGTATAAAATAAATTTTCTCGAAAACAGGATGTCTTTATTTTCATCTAAAACCTTTATCATGTAATTTCCGCTGATTTTTAATTGGAGCGTAAATTGATTTGGAATGGCTAATTTGTAATGCGAATAGATTTGTAAAGTATTAAAAGAGTTGGTGTACTCCTGAATTCTTTGGTTGTCAAAACCCTCTAAATATTCGTTTTTAGGTATTGCCGTTGGATTCCAGCTGTAATCGCAATGAATTATTTCGTAATAATAATTGGCTTCATTGCCAAAAAGATCATCAAATTGCAATTGAAATCCTTCGCCTAGTTTTAAAATTGGAATTATAGTTTGGTCATTTTGAACAAATGAAATGGTTTTAATGTGGTATGGCGGAGCAACTTCTTTTTCTATTTGTGCCAAAGAAACGCAGGAATAAAATGCAGTAAGCATAAAAGCGGCTATTTTGAGCAAAGGGTTTTCCATTTTATAAAACGTAAGATTGTGTAAATATAGCAATTACCTTTTGTCTTTGCTTCATCTAGTTTTTACATTAATTATTTCGAAAGTAATAGCTGTCAAAATCGTTTTAATTCGTTCCGGTCTTAAAGACTAACTGATTATTTTTATTACAAATAAACGGCTTATGAAAAAAATAAACTGACGCACTAATAAACTAAAAACCTGCTAAAAAGTAACTTTAGCAGGTTTTTTTATGGTGTAAATTTATACTTTGAATTATTTGAAACAAACCGGGATAATTTCCCCTTTGGCCAAACAATATTTTTCTACTAATTCAGGTGCAATTTTATTAGTATACTCTTCTTCGATTACTTTGAAGCCGATACTTCGTAATTTATCAAAATAATCACGGCCATAAATACGGACATGATCGTATTGACCAAATATTTTAGCACGTTCTTTTTGATCCGTAATAGAATCATCTGCAAAAGTGGTGGCTCTGGATAAATCCTGTGGAATTTGTAAAATTGCCATTCCGCCCGGTTTCAAAACCCGATACAGTTCCTGCATTGCTTTGGTATCATCCGGAATGTGTTCTAAAACATGATTGCACAGAATAACATCGTATTGATTGTCCTCAAAAGGTAAATTACAAATATCTGCTTTCACATCTGCTAACGGTGAAAACAAATCGGTTGTCGTGTAATCTAGATTTTTCTGGTTTCGAAACAGTTTATAAAAAGCTTGTTCCGGTGCAAAATGTAAAACTTTTTTTGGAGACGTAAAAAAATCAGTTTTTTCATTTAAGTACAACCATAATAAACGGTGTCTCTCTAATGAAAGGGTACTTGGTGAAAGCACATTGTTTCTTTGTGTTCCGTAACCGTAAGGTAAAAAAGTTTTAAAGCTTCTTCCGTCAATTGGATCTGTAAAGGAATTCCCTTTCAAAGCCAATGCCAAAACTGGCCTAGCAACATAGCTTAAACGAATAAGTAATGGACGGGGAATGGTATTGAGTATAAGTTTAAAGAGTTTTTTCATTGTTGTTTCACAAAGATTCGCAAAGTAAACTCAAAGATTCACTAAGTTTTTTTTAAGAATCTGAAGTTGTATTTATAAATCGTTTTATATTGTTTTTTAAAATTTTACTATTGTAATTTATTAGTAATCCCAACGGATAATTTCCAAGCTTTAAATAGGTAAGTATTTGTGCAAAATGTACGGAAGTATAATTTTCAACTGTTTTCAATTCAATAACTAACTTGTTCTCTACTAGTAGGTCAATTCTATATCCTTGATTAAGTTTTATTTCCTTGTATATTATAGGAAGCGTTATCTCCTTTTCTACCTGCAAACCTGCTTTTTTGATTTCATAAAAAAGACATTCTTGATAGGTTGATTCCAAAAGTCCCGGACCAAGCTGACGATGAACTTCAATAGCTAGACCAATTACTTTATAAGAAATTGCTTGTAAATCTTCAGAGATCTCTATAAATTCTTCGTTTGTCATTTATAAATAATTTAGGACTTAAATTTTTGTGAATCTTTGAGTTTACTTTGTGAATCTTTGTGAAATGCTTTACAATACTAAAGGCTCTCGTCTAAACTCATTTTCTTCTGTACTTACAATTCCTAACGATTTATAAACATAAGCAAAAGTGGATAAAATTTCTGGTTTCCCATCGATAATGGCTACGTCGTGTTCAAAATGGGCACTTGGTTTTCCGTCAGCTGTCGTGATTGTCCAGCCGTCTTTGTGTTGCTTGATGTTTCTAGTACCCATGTTAATCATCGGCTCAATGGCAACAACCATCCCTTCTACAAAAAGTTTGCCTCTTCCTTTTTTGCCATAATTAGGCATCTCAGGATCTTCATGCATTTTTTGTCCTACGCCATGACCCACTAATTCCCGTACGACACCGTATCCATATGATTCGGTATATTTTTGAATGGCATTGCCCACATCTTCCACGCGGTTTCCTATTTTAAATTCTCGGATTCCTACATATAAAGATTCTTTGGTTATCTGTAATAGTTTTTTAGTTTCCGGAGCCACTTCGCCAATTTCAAAAGAGTACGCATGATCGCCATGGTATCCATTTTTGTAAGCTCCACAATCTACCGAGATTACATCCCCGCTTTCTAATGGTTTGTTATTTGGAATTCCATGGACTACTTGTGCGTTTGGACTCATGCAAAGGGAGTTTGGAAAACCATATAAGCCAAGAAAACTTGGTTCAGCTCCATGGTCGCGAATGAAGGTTTCGGCTAATTTATCCAGGTATAATGTGGTCACTCCTTCTTTGATTTCAGAAGCAATCATTCCTAATGTTTTTGATACGATCAGCGCACTTTCGCGCATTAATTCTATTTCTTCACGGGATTTTATAATAATCATAATTTCATTTTTTCAAGTTGCAAAAATACAATTTTATAAGTATTTAATCCGGATTGGCCATGATTTTAAAAAGGTCCGAATTAGAGATGTAAAAACGGTTTTCTAATGCTATTTTCGAAAGTTGTGCCGTAACTAAATTATTTTCCCGGATATTGATTAAAAACAACGAGCTTTCACCAAAAGAGAACAAACGTTCCTCTGAATTTAGCATGATGAGATTGTCTTGCACTAAATCTTTGATTAACTCCTGTTGTTTTAAGAGTGATTTGATTTCTAGTTTTTGGGCATTGATTTTATTAGTCAACTGCACTTTTTCCAAATCCAATACAAATTCAGATTCCTGTACTTTGTATTTTGCCAGTTTCAAACTACCGCGTTCTTTTCTAAGAAATAAAGGAAAATAGAAATCCAATCCAATTTTATAATCCTCAAATTGATAGTTGTCAATATAACTGGGTTCTGAAATATAAGAGTACCCCACATCAATTTTAGGCAAAAGCATGTTGGCTTTTAGTTTTCGTTCCACATTCAGCATATCAATTTTGCTTTGCAATGCATTTATTTTGGGGTGATTGGTGATGGAGAAATCTGAATTCAATAAGGCATTGGTTTTTAAACTTTCCTGAATGGTAAATTCTAATTGTATTTCAGGAATTAAGGCATCGGATAATTCCAGCGGAATGTTGTTTTCTAGCCAAAGAAAAGTTGCCAGTTCTAACTTGGCTTTAGCCAATTTTAGGTTCGAATCTTCCAGGCTCAGCTTTCTGTTTTTTACAATAATTCCTGCTTCAACACTATCAATGGAGGGTTTGTCCCCTTGAATGATTAACGATTGAATTCCTTTGAAACGAATTTGTGCATTCTGGTTGTATTCCTGGTACAAGGCAACTTCGTTGAAGTTTTTTTTCCAATTGAAATACGCCAGTGAAGCATCATATAAAACCACAATGGCCTGCAGTTTTCGTTCTGCCAGACTCAGTTGCATTTGCATTTTGGCTTTTCGAACATCAGCCATCCTTTGATTTATAAACAAACCTTGCCCAAGCGGAATGGTCACTCCTAGCGAAGTTAATCCTTGATTGGGAAGCGTGTTTTGGGGATTCAAGTACACACCTTCACTATTATCGAAGCCCGCTTTAATCTCGATGCCATACCATGTGGGTATTTTGAAACTGCTGTTTAAAATGGAATAATATTCGCTGCCTTTGAATTGTTTTTCACTGAAATCAACTTCAATTTTTGGGTCAAAACCACCACGGGCCATCATCAAATTAGCTTGGGATTTACTGATTTCTAAATTGGCATTTTTCACTAAGGGATGGTACTTTTTTACATACCCCAGAAATTCAGTAAAGGTCAGTTCGTTGGATATTTTTTCTTGAGCACCCGCAGAAAGCCCGAAGAATAAAAATGCTAAAAATATCTGTTTCATTATTTTTTTTCTGTTGTTATTGTAGGCGAAGGTTTGTAATAATTAGGCGGAAATCCGTTTAAGGTTCTCCACAGCTCGAACCATACAGGAACATTGTCCAATAAAGCGATTGTTTGCGCACCAGCACCAATACTTAATTGAACAGGCCATTTATCTTCGTTTTTATCTGGAGCAATCAAAACTCGGTATTTTCCATTGACGCTAATGAAATTTTCAATAGCTACAATTTCACCTCCAAAAGTTCCGTAAGACATATTAGGCCATCCTGAAAAAACAATAGTAGGCCATCCATCAAACCAAACGCGTACTTTTTCACCTTTCGCTAATAATGGCAAATCGATTGGATTTACAAATGTTTCCACAGCGATATCATAATCTGAGGGCATGATAGTGGCTATTGGAGTGCCTTCTTTCACTGTTTCCCCAAGTCCGGATTGCAAGGCCCTGTTGATATAGCCGTTTTGGGATGCTTTGATGTAATACATTCCATTACGGATGCTGTAGTTTGCGTATAGATTCTCCAGTTTAGAGACTTGAACATCTGTTTCAAACTGGCTGCTGAGCGCTGTGAATTTCTCACTATTTGCTTTAGAAACTTTTTCGGTATATTCCGCACTTATTCGGTTTATTTCTACTTTTGCATTGATCAACTCGTTTTTACTGATTAAGTACTTGTTTTCTTGAGTGATGATTTTAGCTTCAACTTCCTGCAGTTTTAATCTTTTTTCTTCAATATCAGTTAGCGGTTTCAAGCCTTCTTTGTTCAATTGTACGGATCGATTGTATTGTGTAGTTGCAATTTTTAGTTGGGTTTTTACCGCCACAAGATCCATACTGTCACTTTCTATTTTTAAAACCGATTGTTTTATTTTGTTTTGTGCTTGTTCTAGTTTTAAGACTTTCTCCCTTTCAATGGCTTGAATTTGTTCTAAAAGCGTGCTTACTTTAGACCCATAAGATTGCAAAGATTGTTTTTTGGCATCGATCTGACTTTTGGTATTTTGCACTAAATTCGGATCCATATAATCTTCTTTGATCTCTGAGATAAAGAGTATGGTGTCGCCTTTCTTGACAAAATCGCCTTCCTGAACGTACCATTTTTCAATTCGACCGGAGATTATACTTTGGATAGATTGTGGTCTTTGACTTGGTTTTAAGGTGGTAACAGCTCCAGTACCAGAAATATTTTGAGTCCATGGCAAGAAAAGTGCAATTATACCAATTATGGAAACACCCGCTATAATTTTATTTAAAATTTTATAATGCGGCCTGTTTGTTAGATTTTTGACCGCTTCGTATTGGTCTAGCTGTTGCAGTTTTATTTTGTTGTCTGAAATGTTTAGCATGACTAATTATTTTTTTAAATCAAGTTGAATATGCCCATTTTTCATCGTGATTTTTCGATTGCATTTGGTTTCCCAATACGGGTTTTTTGAGGATACGATAATCGTCCATTTATTTTTATCGGATGTAATAAAATCTATAATTTCATTAGCTACTTTTTCATCCATGGTGTCAGTTGGGTCTTCGTAAAAAAGTATTTTGGGTTTGTGAATGATGCTTCTGGCTAATAGTACTTTTTGCGCGTTAGACGAGGATAATTGTCGTCCTTCTGGGTAAATTCGGGTGTCTAATCCTTTAGGGAACAATTTGATAAAAGAGGTGAGTTGTACTCCGTCTACCGCCCATTTTATATCTTCGGAACTGACGGAAGGATCGTTAAAAGTAATATTTTCTTGCAAGGTTCCCTCAAAAGGTTTCTCTCCATAAATGACACTTCCTATTTGCGAGAGGTATTGTTTTATGTTTATTTTACGAAAAGTATCGTCATTTACATAAAAGGAACCGCTGGTAGGCTGCAATAAGCCGGATAATATCCTAATTAAAGTTGTTTTTCCAGAGCCATTTTCTCCATTTATTACAATTCGGTCTCCTTGTTCTATTTTTAATGAAATAGAGTTTAAAATTTCTTTTTCTGAATCTGGAAATTTGAATGTAAGGTTTTCTATTTCCATTGAGATTTTATTGTAACAGATGTCACTGTTAACAATGGAAGAATTTTCTAATTCTAAGTCCGTTACCTCTCCAATTTTTTCAATAGATGTGAGTACGTCATAAAAAGTTTCCAATCCAATAATTATTTTTTCGACGGAATTGATAACTAATAAAATAATAATTTCAGCAGCTACAAATTGGCCAATATTCATTTGTTGAGATAAAACTAAGAATCCACCGATGGATAGTAAACTTCCGGTAATGATGACTTTGAAAATAATCAAATGCGTAAATTGTTTTTTGATCACATTAAAATGTTTATCTCGATACACCAGGTAATCGGTTACAATCATGTTGGTTTTTTTTAAAGCAAAATCATAATTTAGCTCGTTTCTAAAACTAAAATTATTGCGAGCTATTTCTTGTAGCCAACTCGCTACCTTGTATTTGAATTTAGATTCTTTTAAGCTCGTTTCCAGTCCGGATTTAAAAGAAAATTTAAAAATAAAATACAGCAATGCAAGCAGTAAAACACCAAATATGATAAAGTAAGGATGGTATAAGGACAATAATATTATCCCGAAAACAATTTGTAACAATGCTGCAGAGAAATCAGTTAGTAACTTTGAAGTCCCTTTTTGAATTATCATTGTGTCAAAGAAACGATTGGCTAGCTCCGGCGGATAGCTGTAGTATAATTCTTTTGATTTTATTTTAGGCAGTCGTGCAGCAAACTCAAAAGAGGAACGTACAAATATTTTTTGTTGTAAGTTTTCCGTAATCCGCAATTGCATGATGGATAAAATACCCACTAATGCCACACCAAAAATGACTAAAATGATTAGCACAATCCATGATGCGCTAACTCTTCCGGATTGGATAAAATTTGTAATTGCCTGTATTCCCAGTGGAAGGGACAAACTGAGTAGTCCGGCAAAAATGGCGTAAAAAAATATTTGATAGACGTCTTTTTTATCTAATTCAAGTAGATTGTAAAATCGTTTTAAGGGAGTCATAATGGGAGTGTTTTTTTTTTTTTTTTTTAACTTAAAACTTTTTCTGCAAGATTTTGATAAAAATCAGTGGTGCTCTCAGAATCAGTACAATCTGTGATGGTTTTTAAATGATCCATTAAAAAATGTTGGTGCAAACTTCCTTCAACAATTGTTGAAATTAGGGATTTTGAAAAGGGGTATTCCGGATTTACTTCTTTTACAATAGCCACAATTCTATTGATTACTCTTTTGTAAATCAAGAAAAAACCTTCCTTGTTTTCCTGATCGATTTCTTTGGTATGTAACGTTTTAGTAAATTCTGAAATGATAATTTTATTTAGAACGGCCTCGTTAATGTATAAGGCACTATTGTCATTCGTTATTTTTTCAGTAACAATTGTAATGGCTTTTCTGAGTTTTTCTTTGGGATCCAAAACATTTGTGGTTGCAAAAACTAGCTTGTATTCCATCCAACTCCAATGCCAGGACGATAAATAAACCAGTAATTTATGTTTGTTCTCAAAATACCGATAGATGGAACTTTCATTAGATTTGATTTTCTCTCCTAATTTCTTGAAAGTAAAATTATCAAAGCCAATCTCATGGATTAAAAGGATACTTTGCTCTATGATTTTTTTTCCTAAAGCTGATGTCTCAGGATCCTTTACATAGATTTTTTCGTTGATTTGTATTTTTAAATTGGAGAGAACCGTATTCATTTTATTGAAATTTTATATAAATATAGTAGCATTACCAGCTATAAAAAAGTGTTTTACTAAATATATTGTAAGCATTGAATTTAGATACATTTATTCTCTAATTTCTAGGGATAATTTCTTTAATTTCAGATCCTATATTTGGTTAAAGCGGATGCTTAGCGCACCATAATTAGCAGGATCATTCAGACGAACTGAATAAATTGCAATAGATCTAGTCGTTTTTTGTACTGCCCAAGTTCTTTACTTTTGTTAAAAACAAATAAAAATGTAGCAACTACTCGTTTTAATACGGCCACCATGCTAAAACGTCCAGTCAGTGAATGGTTGCTACTCTATCTTTTTGTGCCTGTCTTATAGATTTACTCTAAAACCAAAATTTAAATTTTCTGTAGACCGCTCTGGAACCATGATTTTATTATCTTTTATTTCTAGCAATTGTAAGTGTTTTAATTGTTTGATTTCTTTTGGAATTTCTTTAAATTGATTGTTGTTCAAATATAAAAATTCTAAATTTTTTAAACTACTGATGGATGATGGCATATTGTTTAAATTGTCATTTTCTAAATGTAATATTCGTAAAGATTTCATTTTGCTCATTATTTCTATATTCGCCTCTAAATTTAAATTTGTTTCATCGTTTAAAAAAAGTTCTTCTAAGCTTTTTAACTTCCAAAAATCTTCTGGCAATACTGAAAAATCATTTCCGCTTAATTCTAGTACTTTAAGTTTTTTTAGTAGTGTTATTTCTTTTGGAATTACCGTTAAATGATCATTTTTCAAACTTAAGTACTCAAGATTTATGAATTTTGACCAGTTAAGGCTGTCCAATTTTAAGGTTTGATTACTCAAATTTAGGCGGAACACTTTCTCGGGCTCCTTTAAAGCCTGTTCTATATTAGTGAACTCTTTTTTGATTTGAATCGAATCAACGATTTGCCCAATACTTATTTGGGTCATTAAAAAAAGGGTGATTGTGTAAAATATTTTCATTGTGTTTGAATTTAGTTTGATTCGTAGGGTTATTACCCGTCTTTTATTTGCTATTGAACACAAGTACAGTAGAATTCATGCTTTCTTGTTAGTGATTGTTTCTTGTTTGCAAATATAATAGTAACGCTATCAAACATAAAAGTATTTAACTTTTTTTTGTAAAAAAAAACTACTTGAATCAAGTAGTTTTTTATTGGGACATTTTTATGTAAGTAATAACCATGGTATAATGGCGTATTTTAAAATCAGGATAAAATTATGTAACAATCTGATTTAAAGCTGTTTTGCTTAAAGTTAATTCTTTTGACTTTACGACTTTTAAACTTTCGACTTACTTAGTATCCTTAAAGTAAGGAATGACAGGTCATAACAGCAGGTTTTTCCACACCCATTAATTCCAAGATTGTTGGAGCAATGTCGCCAAGAACTCCATCATGAATGGTTTTCAAGTCGTTGTCTACTAAAATAATGGGAACGGGATTAGTTGTATGTGCGGTGTTTGGACTTCCATCAGGATTGATCATCGTTTCACAGTTCCCGTGATCTGCAATGACAATGGTAGTGTAATTATGCGCTAATGCAGTTGTGATTACTTTTGCTACGCATTTATCAACGGCTTCACAGGCTTGTATGGCAGCACTCATAATTCCGGTGTGTCCTACCATATCCCCATTGGCAAAATTTAGGCAAACAAAATCTACCTCTTCTTTCTCTAGTTCACAAACTAAAGATTCTGTTAATTCAAAGGCACTCATTTCCGGTTGTAAATCATACGTGGCTACCTTTGGAGAGTTTTTCAGGATGCGGCTTTCGCCAAGAAAAGGCTGTTCTCTCCCGCCAGAAAAGAAGAAAGTCACGTGTGGATATTTCTCCGTTTCGGCAATACGAATTTGCTTTTTATGGGCTTTTTCTAAAACTTCCCCAAGGGTTTCCGTGATATTATCTTTGTTATATACGACTTTTATGTTTTTGTAAGTTTCATCATAATTGGTTAGCGTCACATAATACAAATTGAGTTTGTGCATGTTTTGCTCATGACAATCTATTTGTGTCAATATTTCGGTTAGTTCTCTTCCTCTATCCGTTCTGAAATTAAAGAAAATAACCACATCATCATCTTCTATGGTTGCTACAGGTTTGCCTAGTTCATCCACCATAACTGTTGGGTGAATAAATTCATCCGTTACATTGACTTCATAGCTTTCTTGGATAGAAGCTACTGCATTTGTAGTAGATGTTCCAATTCCGTTTACCAATAAATCGTAAGCTAGTTTTACTCTTTCCCAGCGTTTGTCCCGATCCATTGCATAATAGCGTCCCACAACCGAAGCCAGTTTTACAGTAGTATTCGCCATATAATTCTGTAAATCCTGAATGTAATGTGTACCGGATTTTGGATCCACATCGCGACCGTCCGTAAAGGCATGAACGAAAACTTTTTGTAATCCGTGTTGTTGTGTAGCATCAATCAAACCGCGCAAATGAGAGGTGTGAGAGTGTACACCACCATCAGAAACCAGGCCTAAAAAATGTACTTTTCTATTGTGTGTTCTGGCATACGTAAAAGCATCAACTAAAACGGGCTCCTTTGCTAAAGTTTCATTTGCAACAGCAAGGTTAATCTTAGCTAAATCCTGATATATAATTCTACCTGCTCCAAGATTCATGTGTCCTACTTCACTGTTTCCCATTTGGCCTTCAGGAAGTCCAACATTTAAACCGTCAGTTCGTAGTTGAGCACTGGGGTAATTTTTATATAGGCTATTAATAAAAGGGATATTGGCATTGTCGATTGCAGAAACTTTTGGGTCAGGAGATTTTCCCCAACCATCCAGAATCATAAGAATTACTTTTTTGTTCATGGAAATTTATTTTAAACAAAGATAAAACATTTCTAAAAAGGTTCGAATGAATCAAAAACACTATTATTCATTCTAAGGGGATCACCTGCAAATAATGATTATTTTGCTATAGAAAAGGGACTTTTTTGAAATAAACGTATTTTAGAATTTGTTCTTAACCTCATTGTAATCTATAAAATAGCGAATGCTTATCGAAAAAACATGACTTAGTGCTTCGTTGTTCAATAAATTAGTCACATTCTCACCAAATTCTTTATTAATATTTCTTTCAAATGCAGCTGCATTATTTCGATAGAGAACGGACACTTGGCTACCGGGGGCAAACCACCAGGAATAGGATAAATCCGTATTCCAGGAGTAAAAACTGGAATTTTTATTGCTAGTGTAGGCCATGAAATTAGCCAATCTGCCGTTTTGTTGCAATGACAATGCGTTTTTGTTTTCAGCATACGACCAGTATTGACGTATTGAGAGATTAAAAGTCATCTGACTGTTTAATGAATATTTCCCTGAAAGAGTATTAGAATACGTAATTACATTTCTATTGGCAAAAACAATTGTGTTTGGTGTGGTTGCATTCATGTCGTCATTCACACTGTCTACATATCCTTTGTTATTGTTTTGTCTCAAAAAGTTGAAATTGTAATTCAAAGATATTTTATCGCTAAATCGGTATCTCGGACCTAAAGAAAACCCATAAGAGTTTCTTCCGGTTTCATCAAAAATTGCAAATGAAGGGTTAAAATTAATTGCAAATGGATTATTATAATTTGAAGAAAGATAAATAAAGCCACCAATTTTGGTTGGTTTTATTACAAATCGATCTGCCGATCTGGGTTCATAATAATCAAATGTTTCTAATGGATTGGCATCAATTCCCATTCCAAAATAATGATTTTTTTTGTTATTTGAGTTAATCTGAAAGCTGATGTTGCTGGACTGCACTTTGCCAGTTTCTTTTTGAAATTGGGAATACATATTTATTCGAGCATTAAAAGTGTTGAAATACTTCGTTGGATTCAATATTCGATAACTGGAATTGCCATAAATGCTATAATAATTAGTCTCGAAATTGATTCCTAAATCATTGTTGTCGAAATTTTTAGTTGTGATATCAGCGCCCAGCCCGTAACGAAATTTTCCGCTGGTTTCAGAGAAATTCAATTGGGAGTTAATCCCTGTTTTCTCTTCGGTATCATTTATGTAACTGTACTTAAAATCTCCCGAAATGTTGTAGGTGTTCTTTTTTGTATTCAAATCCCAAACTAATGCCGTAACATTCCCATCACGAAAATGTCCGTTCCGAGTTACATTGGTGTTTACAAATGCAACTGAGGAGTTTTTGCGAAAGCGCTGGTCTAAAACCAATACACTATAGTTAGCCAGAGGTTCAAGTTCAGTTCTTAATGCCCTGCTTTCATTGTTGAAAATAGTCGTTGGGGTATTTTTAGTAACAGCGTTCAAAATTCCTATTCCTAATCCGTCTTTAGTTCGTCCCGAAATTTTAAAGGCATTAATAAGACTAATATTTGGGGCTTCCGCAAACGATTCATTTTTATTTAGTTTGTAGGAGGGCGTTCCCCCAATCCGTCTGGAATATAGTAGATTGCCTTTGCTGAACAAATCCGTTCCCTCTGTAAAAAAAGGTCTGTTTTCGTTGAATTGCTGTTCAAAAGGACCGAGATTTAGAATTTTATCATCAAATTTTGTTTGTCCAAAATCAGGCACAAGGATCATGTCCAGAGTAAAAGCATCATTTATTCCGTACTTCAAATCCAATCCGCCTTTGAGTGTCCCGATAGTTTTTTCTTGGCTGTTTGCATTTACATAAAAGGAAGAATACGGCAAAAGAAAGAGTCGGGTAGGTGGTTTTATATTTTCAATTCCTTCCAGAATTCCGGTTTGCTGGGTAAAGGTGCCTAATTTAGAATCGATGAAATTCCAAGTGTATTTATGACGGTCTCGTCGTATTTCCCTAAAGAAATTAAGTCCCCAAGTTTGTTTCTTTTCTCCCGAAAAACGCAAGGCTGCATAGGGAATTCGCATTTCTACAATCCAGCCTTTTTTCGTAATTACTGCTTTGCTATTCCATACGGCATCCCAGGAATAATCTTCGCCATTGGTATCTGTAGTGATGCAATCAGCCTGACCGTCTGCTGCATTGACAAAAAATTGAAAATCTTGTTGCCCATCATTAAAACCATTTATAAAAACGCCAAAAAGATCAGTAGTGCCAAAATTATCTCTTTGGGTAATTTCTCTCAGGATTTTATCAGGATTTTCATCATACATAGTTGCGCCAATATACAGGGCATCATTATCGTACACTATGCGAACCTCTGTCCTTTTATTGTCAGGAATTTTTTTGCCGTTATCAGGTTCAAACATGATAAAATCAGTAGCTATTGCTGCGGATTGCCATGTCGCTTCATTTAGGTTTCCATCGATAGTAATTTTATCCGAAATAAATTTAGTGTGTAATACTTTTTTTTGGCTGTAGCCAATAAAAGAGAGTGCTAAAAAACAAAATAAGAAAGAATTCTTCATGAAATAGTTCAATGGTTGCAACAAAATTAGAAAAACTAAAATAGTTTCAAAGTGAAAATGCACCAATTCACACAATAGTTTATTCTACTAGACTTTCTTTTCAGTGGAATGTTACAGTTTGATTCAAAAAAATTAAAATTTATTTTTGATCACATTGTAGTCTATGAAATAGCGGATGCTAATAGAAAGCACATTGGTCAGGTCACTGTTGAATATATTTTTAAGATTTGCAGACAAATCTTTTTCCACCATATCTGTTCTTTCTATACCAAAATTCCGGTACAAAACAGAGATTTCACTTCCTGGAGCAAACCACCAGGAATAGGATAAATCGAAGTTCCAAGAATTAAAATTCCTGTCTTTATTTTGTGCGTAGGTATTGTTTGGAGTCAAATAACCGGAGTTTTGTAAGGTAAGGAATTTATGATTTTTTGAATAGGACCAATAATAGCGTGCGGTTAGGTTTACAGTCATTCTATTGTTGATCGCATATTTTCCGGTAAAATCATTTTGGGCAGTTTCTCTGCTGCGTTCTGCAAAAATTATCCCCGTAGGGCCTGAGTCTACCCAGCCACGATCATTGGTTTTATTAAAATAATCCAATATGTAGGTAATGGAAAGCCTGTCGTTAAATCGGTATTTTGGACTTATATACAACCCATAAACGTTTCGGTTCTTTTCATTGTATTTTGTGAAGGAAGGCTGGAGTACTAATGTAAAAGGATTGTTGTCGTTAGACGTGAAATTTACTGCTGCAAAAACTTTTTCCGGGAGAAATACATATTTGCCATATTCTCGTGGTTCATAAAAATCATAGGTTTTCAATGGAGAAAACTCTACTACAAATTCTAAAGCGTCGTTATTTAATGTTGTGGCCTTAGTTTCTGTTCCAAAAGCACCAGTCTGTAACTTACCGGAGGTGTTGTCTATTTCAAAATTGACATATTGATTGATTCTGAAGGTATTAAATAGTTTTGTCGGATTTACAATTCTGTAGCTTCCATTTGCATAGGCATTGTGGTAATTAGAATAAAAATTGATTCCTAAATCATTGATGTCATAGTTTTCGGAGACGTATTTTCCAGAAAATCCATACCGATATTTCCCACTCGTTTTGGCAAAACCTATTTCTGTTTTAAATCCGTCGTAATCTTCAGTCGTTTTGATGGAACTGTATTTGAAATCGCCATACAAACTATAGGTATTGGCTTTTGTATTCAAATCAAATAACAATGCAGAGGTATTTGCATCTCTGAAATCGCCATTTCTGGTGGTGTTTGCATTTATAAAAGAAACAGATGAGTTTTGGTTAAAACGTTGATCCACTACAAACAGATTATAATTAGTCAAAGGTTCAATTACTTCTTTTCTAATTTGGCCGGTGTCGTTGTTTAAAATAGTAGCTTTAGTCTTTTCCGTAACGGCATTCAGGAATCCAATTCCCAATCCTTTCTCGGTTCGGCCGGATATTTTTACGGCATTCAGTAAGTTTACGGTGCTGGGATAATTTGTTATTTCTTCTTGATTATCAAGGAGTAATTCTGTAGTGGATCCTCCGCCAATTCGTCTGGAATAAAACAAACCACCTTTGTTAAAAAGATCGGTTCCCTCTGTAAAAAAAGGCCGGTTTTCTTCTAATTGTTGCTCAAATGGTTCTAGATATAATATAGCATTATCAAATTTTGTCTGACCAAAGTCAGGTACCAAAATAGCATCTAATGTAAAGGAATCATTGATGCCGTATTTGATATCCAAGCCCGCTTTTAAAGTAATGCCGGAGCCTATCGCACTTTGTTGGTAATACGCCGATGAATACGGAATCAAAAAAAGTCGTGTCGGTGTCTTTATATTTTCAATTCCCTGCAGGATTCCCGCTTGCGGAATTACGGCTCCAATTTTAGTATCAATCCTATTCCAGGTATATTTTTGTACGTCGCGCTTGATTTCCCGCATAAAGTTTAACCCCCAGATTTGTTTGTCCGCTTTGGAAAATCGTAAAGCGGCGTAGGGAATCTTCATTTCTACAGTCCAGCCAAATTCAGTGAGCGTTACTTGGCTGTCCCAAATGGCATCCCAACTAAAATCTTCAAAATCTTCCGTTGCTATACAGTCCATTTGTACGCCTGCCGCACTTACAAAAAAACGAAAATCTTGCTGGCCATCATTGAATCCGTTGATATAGACGGAAAAATGATCGGAAACGCCAAAAATATCTCTATTCGTAATTTCTTTCTGAATTTTATCAGGTTCGTCATCATATAGCAGTGCTGAGATGTAAATGGCATTATTGTCATACAATATTTTCACCTCTGTTTTTTTATCCGCACTGATTGGTTTGCCATTATCAGGCTCAAACATGATAAAATCCGAAGCTACTGCGGCGGTTTTCCATATTTCCTCATTAAATCTTCCGTCAATTATAATGTTTTCTGTGGTGGGTTTTGCCTGAAGCGTTTTTTTTTGACTTTGTGCATTCAAACTAGAGAATATGAAATATAATAAAGTGATAGGTAGTAATTTGAACATAAATCTGAAGGATAATTGAACAAAAATAGTAAAATTAACATATAAACGGTATTTTTTTTAAGTTTATTACTCAATATTTTGTCACTTTTTTCGTTAGAGTTAGAATAAACTTTGTTAAAAAGTGGTTTCTGGCTTGATTTTTAACGTACGTTTGCAATCCTCAATTAGTCCATAACTTAAAGACAATCAATGATTTATAACATATTTCTTACTATTTTTTTGCTGCTAGTTTCGTTTGTGCCAATCAAAAACAACTTTCCTGAACCAAAGACACACACGCCAGTGATTTACGCTGAAGCTGTGAAACCGAGTTTAGACGATAATATTACAGTGGCATATAATAATTTGCATTCCAATAAATTTGCACTGCCTAAATTAGAAAGTTTCTCCGAAGCGCTAAAAGGATACTATTTGTTGAAAGAAAAAGGATTAGTCAAGAAGGAAATTTTGACCTTAATTGATTTTAGTTTGTCTTCTAATATTAAAAGACTCTGGGTGATCAATCTGGGTACCGGTGAGGTCTTATTTAATTCTTTGGTTGCACATGGTAGAAATACGGGCGATGAATTTGCTTCTAATTTTTCAAATACTGCGGAATCCTTTAAGAGTAGTTTAGGCTTTTATTCGACAGGCGAAATTTACGCTGGTAAACATGGGATGTCACTTCGATTAGATGGTCTGGAAAAAGGAGTAAATGATAATGCCAGAGCAAGAGGCGTGGTGATGCATGCAGCAGAGTATGTTTCTAATTCATTTATAAAAAATAATCAAAGATTAGGAAGAAGTTTGGGTTGTCCTGCTGTTCCTGTAACCTTGTCTAAAGCAATTATCAGTGTTATCAAAGATAAATCCTGTTTCTTTATTTATCATCCTTCAAGAGTGTCAAAATTTGGATCCAAATCAGTTTTGTAATTTGCCGTATAAAGCAGCATCAAAAGTATCGCTATCATCTTTAAAAACCAATTTGTTGTTCTCGCTCCAAGCAGTCCAATATAAGAGATGAAAGGCGACTTTTTTTTTGATTTTGACAAATTTTGTTCTTTTGTTCTGTAACGTTTCTTTGATTTATTCCAGATTCCAATTGACTCCGTCGTTCAGTAAATATTCCGTTACTATTAACTCCTTTATAAAATACTCTGTTTTTTTGTAAAAGCCAAGGGCTTCTTTTGGGGAGTTGAACTAAATTACATTTGGTTTCTGTTTGAGATGCCGTTTTTCTCCGGTAACAATTCGTTTTTTGCCTAAACCAGTTTATTTGATACTGTTTTAGAATGGTCATTACCCATATTTGAAATTGCTTTTATTGGTAAATAAATCATTTTTAGCCTTGAATACGAGGGCTGTTTTTAAGAGATTATAGCAGCATACTATTCAAAACGGCAAGTTGTTGCTCAAGTATCTCCGTCAAAACGACAGTTTTCTAGCGAGTTCTCCTCCCTAAATTTAGGATATTGTACTGAAAAAGTCTTTAAACAGCCCTTTTTTTGATATTTTGCTTTATTTTTTTTAAGTATTTTTTGAGTGCTATAAGGATATAATATTTTCATATTAAATTCTTTATGATTTGAATCCTCTTTTAAAAAAAGACTGTCGGAGTAAGTTTGAGACTTTTTAAGAAAAAAACTTGCATTGAAGCAAACTTATTAATTATATTTGCACCGTTGTTAATGCGAAAGTAGCTCAGTTGGTAGAGCTCCAGCCTTCCAAGCTGGTTGTCGCGAGTTCGAGCCTCGTCTTTCGCTCTGAATTTCAAATTTTAGTTTGAAATTTTATTTTACTGTTGTCATGCGAAAGTAGCTCAGTTGGTAGAGCTCCAGCCTTCCAAGCTGGTTGTCGCGAGTTCGAGCCTCGTCTTTCGCTCTTTCAAGCCAAAACATAATTGTTTTGGCTTTTTTTTGTGTCATTTATTTTAGGATTACTTTACAAAACTCAAATCAGTTCCGCTTTCTAGTTCTTCAGGACTTTGATTTTGTCGAAACAATCGTGCGGTCAGATTGCCTTTCAGGGTGATTGAATCTCCTTTTATATCCAGCCAGCTTCCTTCTCTCAATCCTAAAACCGGAACAGTATTAAATGCATGGTATTCTTTAATTCGGGTTTCGCGAGTTTCGCCCATGTGTGTTGAAGTAGTATCCGGATCTAAATAATGCGGATTCAAATTGAAAGGAACCAATCCCAGCGTTTGAAAACTTGGGGGATAAACTATTGGCATGTCATTTGTTGTTTGCATCGTTAATCCGCAAATGTTACTTCCTGCGCTTGTTCCAAAATACGGAGTTCCGTTTTTTACCACATCAGTGAGGGTTTCCATAAGGTTGTTTTTGTATAATTGTGATACTAAAACAAATGTATTTCCACCTCCTGTGAAAATTCCTTCTGCTTTTTTTACAGCTAATGTGGTGTTTTCAAACTCATGAATTCCAATTATTTCTTTATTTATTTTGGCGAAAGCCAAGCGTACCATTGCAGTATACTCTTTATGAGAGATCCCACCAGGTCTGGCGTAAGGAATAAAGAGAATTGTATTACAGTTTTGAAAATGCACTTGTAATTCCGGTAATAAATAGTCCAGATAGTTCTCGTTTGCAAGAGTAGATGTGCTTGCAATTAGGATGTTTTTCATTTTTTTGATACATAATTTGCGCTAAAGGTATTAAATCAGGCTTTTTTATTTCAAATTTTTAATTAACATTTTTTTACCAAGGCATTAGTAATTAATTTGGAGTGCATTAAGATACTTTTACGATAAGTCAATAAGGACTTCAAGAACGATGATTAGAATTATGTATTTGTTTTTGGCTTTTGCAACAACAGCGGCGATGTCACAAGAAGGAAGCCGAATACAACTGAACGGAAAAGTGACAGCTGATGTTTCTGTTCCGGAAGGGGTTTATGTCATAAATAAAAAAACAGAGAAGACTTCTATTACGGGTCAGGATGGTAACTTTTCTATTATGGCTGCCGTTGGTGATACGTTGTTATTTTCAGCAGTGCAGTTCAAAGATACCAAAATACTTTTGACCCAAGTCCATTTTGATCAAGGGATTCTTTTTGAAAAAATGACACCTATTGCGAATCAATTGCGGGAAGTTATTGTTCGAAATGGGATCAATGCAGTATCAATGGGAATAATTCCTACAGAGCAAAAAATTTACACCCCTGCAGAACGCAAATTATATACTGCCAGCAATCTTAATGCCAGTGCTAATGTGGGTAGCATGATGGGAGGGTCCGTGTCAGCAGATCCGTTATTGAACTGGATTTCAGGAAGAACAAAAATGCTAAAAAAAGAACTTGAAGTGGAGCAGAAAGAATCCTATTTGAGGCAATTAGAGAACCTGTTTGCCGTTGACTATTTTGTGAGTAAGTTAAAAATACCGGTTGAGTATGTCAAAGGATTTGAATATTACAGCCTTGAAAACGAACGATTTGTGGCTGTTTTGAAATCTAAAAATGTGACGATGACCACTTTTTTGATGGGGGAATTAGCAATAAAATATAAAGAAATAATTGCCAGTGAAAATTAAAAATACCTTACAGTTGTTATTCTTTCTCGTAGTTCAAGCCACTTTTGGACAGGTAGAAATGGTAAAGGAAATTCGAGGAAAAATCACTTCGGATTCTGTTGCTGTTGACCGCATTAATATTGTAAATATATCAACAGGAAAAGCAACCGTGTCACAGGGTAATGGCTTTTTTGTTATACCTGCAAAAGAAGGCGACGTTTTAGTCTTTACTGCCGTTAATCTGGAAACATTACGCCGAAAAATTAATAAACAAGATGTATTAGAAACGGTTTTTTCAGTGATAATGATCCCAAAAAGCATTGTTCTGAATGAGGTTGTAGTCGGTGAATCTTCTATTTCAGCAGAGAGTTTAGGGATTATTCCCTACGGTCAAAAAAAATATACGCCTGCTGAGAGGAAATTATACACCGCAACTTCCGGTGGAGGAATTGATGGATTGCTCAATACTATTTCTGGACGAAAAGCCATGTTGAAAAAAGAAATTATAATTGAGAAGAAAGAACAGTTGTTAGCGAGAATTGATGGGCTTTTTGAGGATAAGTACTATACGCAAACATTAAAAATACCCTCGGATTATATCAAAGGATTTCAATATTATTGTGTGGATAATATAGCTTTTGCAAATGCGTTGCGTGCTAAAAATAAAACATTGGTTATGTATTTAATTGTAAGCCTTGCTGCAAATTATAATCAAATTATAATCGATGAAAATCAATAGCATTTTATGGGTAGTTTTCTTTTTGGGCAGTCAGCTTGCTTTTGGACAGACGAGCGATGAAAGAGTGCTTCATGGGAAAACAAGAGTAGATTCGGTTTTAGTAAGTGGGATAAATATCTTAAATTTATCAGGGGGAATAACAACGCAAACAAATAGTTCCGGAGCATTTTTTATTGTGGCAAAAACCAATGATGTATTGGTCTTCACTGCGGTAAATCTTAAAACGTATAGGAAAACAATTAGTTTTAATGATTTTGAACTTGGAATGCTGTCAATCGAGATGCAGCCTACAACTACAGAACTGAAAGAGGTAATTGTCAATAAAAATCAATTTAATGCGCTGTCATTGGGTATTGTAACTAAAGATCCGATGAGATATAGTCCGGCAGCACGAAGGTTAAGAACCGCAGGTGATTTCAAACCGATACAATTATTGAATCTTTTAGGTGGGTCGATGCCACTGGATCCGCTGCTAAACAAGATCAATGGGAGAACGAAACGGCTTAAGAAATTAGTTGTTTTGGAGAAAAAAGAAAACGATATCAAATTAATTTCTGAATTGTACAATCCAGAATATTTTACGGTTCAATTGGGGATTACAAGTGATTACGTTACTGGTTTTAAATATTTTATAGTAGAAAATGAAATTTTTTTGGAAGTTTTAGCCTCCAAAAACAAACAAAAGACTATTTTTTTTATGGTAGCTTTGGCCGAAGAATATAAAGCTATACTTGCCAAAGAAAATAGACAACAGTCTTTAAAAAAATAATACTAAAAAAAATTACAATGAAAACAAGAATAAAAATCATTTGTTTAATTTTCTTTTGCCAATTTTCTTTTGGTCAAAATGAAAGCAGGAAGTCTTTACATGGTCAGTTTATTAACGAATCTGCTTTAGTGGATCACGGGTATGTTTTTAATTTAAATTCAAAAACCAGAACTTTTATAAGTAATCAGGGCTTTTTTGATGTTTTGGCGAAAGCGAAAGATACGTTGCTTGTTTCAAGTAGTTTATTCAAGTCTAAAAAGATAGTTGTTGCGGAAAAAGATTTTGAAAAATCATTGTTTGTAATTAATTTAGAGACGCAAACTACGCTGCTCAATGAAGTTATTGTGAAACGAAAAGCCGAAATTAAACCCATAGTAGGAGGTTCGCAGCGCATTGTAGATATGCAATTTGTAGATGACGAAAAATCATCTCCTATTAATAGAACGATGCCGTCAGACGGGACTATAGAAAACGGAATGGATTTTGTCAGAGTGTTCAAAATGGTTTCGAAATTATTTAAGAAAGATTCCGAAGATAAAGCAGGTTTAAATCCAAATGTAGATTTTTCGGATGTAGTCTCGAAAGGAATGGATGCTTATTTTTTTACCAATACATTGAGGTTGAAAAAGGATGAGATAGGTCTTTTTCTGGATTACTGTGAGGGTGATCCAAAAGCAAAAACCCTTTTGAAACAAGAAGATGAATTTTTACTGATTGATTTCTTAATTACCAAGAACGAAGAGTTTAAAAGAATTACTACTTTTGAAAAATGAAATCGCCATGATTCCAGAATACAAATAAGATTGAAGAATGGCGATACCATTTTCCGATAAAAAACAAATAGAATCTTCGAATGAAAAAAATAATTTTAATTTCCTTTTTTGGACTGCTATTTTTGACGTTAACTTCGTTCAGTGTGCACAAGTTTTACGTGGCATTATATCAGGTGAATTACGCTCCCGAAAAGAAAATGCTCCAAATCACCTCGCGTATTTTTGTAGATGATTTGAATAATGCTATCGGAAAAAAGTACAGTAAAAAAATCAACTTGGGTTCTGAGAAAGAAACCGCTGCGGATTTGGTTTTATTGAAAAAGTATTTCACTGAAAAGTTTTCCATAAAAATTAATGGACATCCCACCACGATGTATCTTTTGAGTAAAGAAATGGAAGGCGATGTGCTTATTTGTTATTTGAGCATAAAAGATATTCCAAAAATAACGACTCTTGAAGTGTATAATACAGTCATTATTGAAGGAAATAACGAACAGCAAAACATCATGCATTTTAAGGTTTTTGGGATTAAAAACACGATGCTGTTTACAGATTCTGTATCAACTGGAGTTTTAAAGTATGAATAAATTTTGAAACGGCTATTTAAAATGCTAATTTCACACAATTAAAGAACCATAAATTTACTATGAAAAAAATATTTTTATTTTTATTTCTTCCTGCGTTGTTAGTTGCGCAAGAAAAATCGACTTCGGTAACGCCAAAACAAACCGGAAGGTACGATACCAATAAGTTTAGTCAAATGTATGATTTGTTAGCTACGCCTAACCTATTTCGTACGGCTTCAGGAGCTCCGGGTCCTGCTTATTACCAGCAACAAGCTGATTATAAAATCAATATTGATTTAGACGACAAAAATTCTAAGCTAACAGGCTCTGAAACTATTACGTATTATAATAATTCACCTGATACCTTAGAATATTTGTGGGTACAACTAGACCAAAATCAATCCGCTAAAAATTCGCAAACCCCTTTAGCAGAAAGCCAAAGAATGGAACAGGTTTTTCCGGCGGGAAACTTCACAAATAAGTTTTTAAAACAAGAATTAGAGCGTGGTTTTAATATTGACTTTGTAAAAGACGCGAAAGGAAATCCGTTATCTTTTACGATCAACCAAACCATGATGCGTATTAATTTAGAGACACCGATGAAACCAGGAGAGAAATTCTCTTTTGCAATCAATTGGTGGTATAATATCAATAATTACAGAGCTGAAGGCGGCCGATCCGGGTATGAATTATTTGAAAAATCAGGAAATAAATTATATGTAATTGCGCAGTTTTATCCTAGAATGGCAGTATACAATGATGTTGAAGGATGGCAGAATATGCAATTTTGGGGAACGGGAGAGTTTACGTTGCCTTTTGGTGATTTTGATGTGAACATCACGGTACCTGCAGATCATATTATGGAAGCTACGGGTGATCTTATGAATAGGAGTGAAGTGTTTACGGCGGCGCAACTAAAAAGATATGAGTTAGCACAAAAAACGTACGACAAACCTGTAGTTGTTGTTACGCAAGCAGAGGCGGAAGCTAGCGAAAAAGGATTTTCAGATAAGAAAAAAACATGGAAATTTAGCGCTAAAAACGTGAGGGATTTTGGTATTGCTACTTCTAGAAAGTTTATATACGATGCAATGGCCGTTAAATTGAATGATAAAACGGTAATGGCAATTTCAGTTTATCCAAAAGAATCCAATCCACTTTGGGGAGAAACGGCAACAAGAACCGTAGCACACACGCTGAAAAGTTATTCAGCGCATACTTTTGACTATCCTTATCCTAAAGCAGTTTCAGTATCTGCTGAAGATCAAGGAATGGAGTATCCAATGATTTGTTGGAATTACGGGCGTCCAGATGAAAAAGGTGTTACTAGTGATCGCATAAAAAATGGAATGATAGGTGTAACAATTCATGAAGTAGGACACAATTTCTTTCCTATGATTGTAAATTCTGATGAACGTCAATGGTCCTGGATGGATGAAGGATTGAATACCTTTATGCAGTATATGGCAGAGCAAGAAATGGGAACTAATTTTCCTTCCAGTCGTGGTCCAGCAAGTAAGATCGTTCCGTACATGAGCGGGGATCAAAAATTCTTGGAGCCTATTATGTCTAATTCGGAGACAATAGTTCAATTTGGGGCAAACGCCTACGGAAAGCCAGCAACAGGCTTAAATATCCTTAGAGAAACTATCATGGGAAGAGAGTTGTTTGATCATGCTTTTAAAGTATATGCAAACCGATGGAAATTCAAGCACCCAACACCAGAAGATTTTTTTAGAACTATGGAAGATGCTTCTGCAGTAGATTTAGATTGGTTTTTCAGAGGTTGGTTCTACTCCACGGATTTTGTAGATATAGGCATCAAGGAAGTTAAACAATATTATGTTTCACTGACTCCCACGAAAGATTTAAAAGACGCCACAGTACGAAGAGGTCGTTTTGGACAAGAAAAAGGACCCTTCCTTTATTTAGTCCCAGAAACAAGTGAAGAATTGTCCGCTAAAGATAAAAAAGCATTGGCAATTGCAGATGTAAATTTACTTTCGGAGTATGTAAATCAAAATTTTACTGCAGATGAAAAAGCTAAACTTAAATCGCCAAAGTATTTCTATGAAGTAGATTTCAACAAGCCAGGCGGTATGTTAATGCCAATCATTGTTGAGCTAACCTATGAAGATGATACAAAAGAAACCTTCAAATATCCTGCGCAAATCTGGAGAAAAAACAATGATACGGCTAAGAAAGTGTATGCAACTGAAAAAGCAATCAAAAAAATCCAGATAGATCCAAAATTAGAAACAGCTGATATTGATGTAACCAATAACACGTGGCCAAAAGAAGAAGTGAAGTCTAAATTTGATTAAATAAACGGTACTGCTAAAAAAAGACTCTAAAAAGAGTCTTTTTTTATGAAAAAATTAAAACGCAAAGTTTCAAAATTAGGTATCTTTGTAGCAACTAAAACAAAAAATATGTTTGGCATAGGAGGAGGAGAATTAATATTTATTATGTTTATAGTGCTCATGCTTTTTGGGTCAGATAAAGTACCTGAAATGGCACGTACGATGGGTAAAGCAATGGCGCAATTGAAAAATGCAACTAACGATATAAAAAGCGAAATTCAAAAAGGAGCAGAGGCGAATGGGTTTGACACCAAATCTTTGAGCGATTTTCGAGGTAATATTACGACTGAAATCAATAAGGCAAAGGACAATTTGATGGGGGATACCTCGCAATTTAAAAACATTACAGAAGGCGTATCGACCGAAATTAATAAAACTACTGAGAGTTTACGGGAAGAAACAACTTCGCAGATCAACACAACAAAAGAAATTATTGAAGATGCCGCAGGTCCCATAAAACGTCAGGTATAATGATAGAAAAAATAGTATCCCTTGATACCCAGTTATTTGTTTATTTGAATGGTTTAGGTTCGACCACTTATGATGGGTTTTGGCTGTTTATCACCAGTCAATTCAATTGGATTCCGCTTTTTTTGCTTTTGTTGTATTTCATTTATAAAAAATTAGGCCTACAGCAAACCTTATATGTATTGTTGTTTGCAGCTCTTTTAGTGACAATTACAGATCAGACAACGAACTTATTCAAGAACGGATTTCAACGATTGCGTCCCTGTAATAATCCGGAAATCAATTCCTTTATTCGTATTGTGCAAGTCCGCAATTCCTTTAGTTTTTTCTCGGGTCACTCCTCAAACACAATGGCTGTTTGCGTTTTTTTATACTTTGTTCTCAAAAAAACGACTAAATATATGGCCTTTCTGTTCTTATGGCCTTTAGTTTTTGCCTACAGTAGAATCTATTTAGGATTGCATTATCCATTGGATATTTTATCCGGCTATTTATGTGGCGTTATTTTTGGAACACTTATGTTTAAAGGATATACAATAGCACAGAAAAAATATTTCCCAGTTAATCCTATCAAGTAGCAGGAGTCGTTTCCTGCTCTAGACTGTATTTCCGATATAAAACTACGATTAAAGATCTTGTTTTTCTACATCGGGAGATGTCGTTCCTGCCGGGGCTAAGGTATTTGGTTTCAAAAAAAGATTGCTAACTAAAGCACTCTGCTCACTGTCAATCCATCACGAATAGGCAATAAAACAGTTTCTATACGGGGGTCATTTTTTAATAATTGATTGTAGGCTTGTAATACTTTTGTACTCACATCATTGGTTTGTAAGGGTTCCAGAACTTTTCCGCTCCACAAAACATTATCGGATAGGATAACGCCGCCTTTATTCATTTTAGGAACAATCATTTCAAAATAATTCAGATAATTTTCTTTATCAGCATCGATGAAGACCAAATCAAATTGCAGTTCTAAAGTTGGGATTATGGCTGTTGCTTCACCTAAATGTTGTACAATTTGCTTTCCCCAAGATGACTTGTCAAAATGTTTGCGCTGGAAATCAACTAATTCTTCTTTGATGTCAATCGTATGCAATTGACCATTTTCCCGCATGCCTTCGCACAAACATAAAGCGGAATACCCGGTATAAGTCCCAATTTCCAGAATGTTCATAGGTCGAATCAATTTTGATAGCATACTCAAAACCCGACCTTGAAAATGACCACTTAACATGCGTGGCAATAAAATTTTCTGGTAGGTTTCTTTATTTAGTGCCGCTAATAAAGCAGGCTCTTTTTCGGAATGTTGCTCGATATAATCTTCTAATTCTTGGGAAATGAAATGCATTAGTTGAGTTTTTTCAATTTGTGACAAAGTTATCAAATTATCAAATCAACAAATCAACAAATTGTCATTAACTTTGCACCATGCAAATCGAGAAAAAAGACATACGAGCGGTATCCAAAGAACAATTACGCGAATTTTTTATCACTAACGGAGACAAAGCCTTTCGCGGAAATCAGGTCTACGAATGGTTGTGGAGCAAAGGTGCGCATAGTTTTGAGGATATGACTAATGTGTCTAAAGAAACGCGTGCTATGCTTGAAACACACTTCGTGATCAACCATATCAAAGTAGATACAATGCAACGCAGTGAAGACGGAACGGTAAAAAATGCTGTACGTTTGCATGATGGGTTGGTGGTGGAATCAGTCTTGATTCCTACTAATACCAGGACTACAGCTTGTGTTTCCAGTCAGGTGGGGTGTAGTTTGGATTGTAATTTTTGCGCTACAGCGCGATTAAAAAGAATGCGAAATCTGGAGCCAGCGGAAATTTATGATCAGGTAATAGCCATTGATAAAGAAAGCCGTTTGTATTACAATCATCCGTTATCAAATATCGTTTTCATGGGAATGGGAGAACCTCTTATGAACTATAACAATGTCTTGAAAGCTATTGAAATGATTGTTTCTCCAGAAGGGTTAGGAATGTCGCCTAAACGCATTATGGTTTCTACTTCAGGAGTGCCTAAAATGATTAAGAAATTAGCGGATGATGAGGTGAAGTTTAAGTTGGCGGTTTCGCTACATTCAGCAATCGATGAAATTCGTTCCAGAATCATGCCGTTTAGCGCAAACTTTCCATTGGCAGAGTTGCGGGAATCATTAGAGTATTGGTACCGAAAAACAAAAAGCAAAATTTCCTACGAATATGTTGTTTGGAAAGATATAAATGACAATAAAGCTTCGATAGAGGCCTTAGTAAAGTTTTGTAAATATGTTCCTTGCAAAGTGAATCTTATTGAATATAATCCCATTGATGATGGGGAGTTTCAACAAGCCTCTGATGAATCAATAGAGGCGTACATAAAAGCGCTTGAGGCTGCCGGAATTGTTGTAAAAGTGCGAAGAAGTCGCGGTAAAGATATAGATGCTGCCTGCGGACAATTAGCAAACAAGGAAGCGTAAAAGGATTCGGTTTTTATGGAAATATCAAAATAATGGCAGGTTAATAATGTACCTTTGAATTCTAATGAATGTGACCTCTAAAATTAAACAGCCCATTTTTGATGAAATGGAACTTTTTGAAAAAAAGTTCTACGAATCGATGACGTCTCAAGTGGCTTTGTTGAATAGAATCACGTATTATATTGTCAATAGAAAAGGAAAACAAATGCGTCCCATGTTTGTTTTTTTGACGGCCAAAATGGTTTCGGCAGGAGTTGTAAACGAGCGTACATATCGCGGCGCTTGTGTTATTGAACTTATTCATACCGCTACATTAGTTCATGATGATGTAGTAGATGACAGCAACCGCAGAAGAGGTTTTTTCTCGCTAAATGCGCTTTGGAAAAATAAAATTGCCGTACTTGTTGGTGATTATTTGTTGTCCAAAGGATTGTTGCTTTCTATAGACAATGGTGATTTCGATTTACTCCGAATTATTTCCGTAGCAGTACGTGAAATGAGTGAAGGGGAATTACTCCAAATTGAAAAAGCCCGAAGACTTGACATTACAGAAGATATCTATTATGAAATCATTCGGAAAAAGACAGCTACACTTATTGCTGCCTGTTGTGCTCTGGGAGCAAGATCAGTAATTGAAGAGGAAGTTCAGGTTGAAAACATGCGCAAGTTTGGAGAACTCATAGGCATGGCTTTTCAAATAAAAGATGATTTATTTGATTATACGGAGGAAGCTATTGGTAAACCAACCGGAATTGACATCAAAGAACAAAAGATGACATTGCCACTTATTCATGTTCTGAATACGTGTACTTCAAAAGAAAAAACGTGGTTGATCAACTCCATAAAAAACCATAATAAAGATAAAAAACGCGTCAAAGAAGTGATTGCTTTTGTGAAAAACAATAACGGATTGCTTTATGCGGAACAAAAAATGGTCGAATTTCAGCAAGAAGCCCTTTTGATTTTGGATAACTATCCCAATTCTGAATTTAAAGAGGCACTTATTTTAATGGTAAATTATGTCATTGAAAGAAAAAAATAACTTTTTTTAAAATTATTTTCTCTCGTTAACTATCCATTTTATTAATTTTTTTAAACCTAAAATTTTGGCAGTGTTTTTCTTTTTAAGAACTCTTGCTGCGTTTCAAACTTGCAAAGGGTTTAGTTTTTAAATGACAGTCTTACTTTGTCTTTTTTTTATAACTTACGCAGTGGATTGGAGGACATAAGCACGGCATGAGCCGAATTTGATAGTACGGAGCGTAATTCAAATAAGAAGCTTAATCTGTGTCAAAGGAACTTTTTAAACAAAAAAAAACAGTAGCGAACATTTGTTTACTACTGTTTAAAAATTGTAATTTTTTAGTATTCTTCTTTTTAAAAACTAATTAAAGGATAATTAATTTTTGTCCCAAATCAATTTAGTGGTTAGTAAATCACCACCTATATTAGAGGATGCTTGTTGATAATTTTCGCCGTTTAACTGAGGGGAGTTCACGGGATAATTAAGGCGACTTGGCATTTCTGTCAAATTGTTTAAAGCTTTAAAGGTATAGGTTGTTGCGCCTTCAAAAGGATTATTCAAGGCATAAGTACCGCCTGGTTTCAAGATTGTATTAGGGAATCCAGTTCGTCTGTGTTCTGACCAGGCCTCTGTAGGCTGCATGTAAAGCGCTATGTATTTTTGAGTCAGTACATTTTCTTTTGATGGTGGGGCCAGGTTCGTTAAGTAGGTACTAATTTTAGCTGCTGTGACTCCCCAACGTTCCATGGAAGCTCTTACGCCATTGGTGTAATTTGTATTGTTCCAATTGTTATTTTCGGCCAATAAAAATTCAACTTCCGCATATTCCATAAAGTATTCAGTATAATTAGTTTTAAGAATATTAGAACTAAATCGCGATGTATTAGGTAACTGTGATGGTGCTGATGCACTAGGAATTCCATATGGCATTCCGATATATTGGGCTAAATCATCAGTTTCTGTATACAAGTTGTTACCCACATCTTCTAAGGATGCAGTTATTGGAGCTGCATATTTTTGCAACCTTGGATCCGCACTATTGTTTCCTAAAGTTCCTTTTAATAAGTCTACAAAAGTATTAGAAATCGTAAAATCATCTCTGTTGTTTATAAAAAAAGCAATATAGAGTGGGCTAGGATTGATGGCATCATTTTGATAAGTCAAGCCAACATTATCTGAATTTGAAAGCATAACGCCCGAAGCGATTGCATCAGTAATGTGACCTTCGGCACCAGAAACAACTCCTTTTACTCTGTTTGCTATTCGTAAGCGCAGGGAGTTAGAGAATCTTTTTAGTTTTTGAGCATTTCCCTGAAAAAGTTGATCCCCTCGGGTAAAAACTACTTCAGTAGCTACAATCATTTCAGAGGCTTCTTGTAATTCTTTTAGAATATCAGCATATATTTTTTGCTGACTGGCATATTTGGGTTTCAGAATGCCTTTTTCTAATTGCAAAGCTTGAAAATCGGCATCACTATTTCCGTAAGAGTAATAAGGGACATCACCATAGGTGTCTACTAATTGAGAAAAAGTATACGCCAGCATTATTCTTGCCGCAGCTATTTGATTGTCATTATTTCCATAAGATGACATTTCAGCTCTTGTTGCAGGATCTACATTCAAATCTATGACTAACTTATAATTATTGGCAGCTAAATAATAGGAGTTGTATAAAGCAGTATTGGTTTCCTGTCTGAATTGGAAGCGATCCTCTTCTGTGTAATTTGTCTGTGCCGAATATTGAACCCATGGTAAAGTCATTCTAGCAGAAGAGAATGGGCCTCTGGTTCCGTCCATAATGGCTTTATTGGCAAAGTTGAATACTCCATAGCTAGGTACGGATACCGGTCTGTTTGGGTCATTGTTGATTTCTTCTAAATCAGCGGTGCAGCTTGTGGTTACAAGTATAGCAATAAATGCTAAGGCAGATATGATTCTTTTTTTCATGATTTTTTTATTAGAATTTAAATTCCAGGTTCATTCCGTAGGTTCTGGTAGAAGGCAATGAACCTCCTTCGATACCTTGTGTATTGCCACTTCCGTATGAAGCCATTTCTGGATCCATTCCTTTCCAGGCCAATCCCCAAGCAAATAAGTTTCTTCCATAAACAGATAGTTTAATACTGCTAAAAGGACTTTCTTTTTTGATTGGCAAGTTGTATCCAAAAGATACTTCTCTTAATTTGATGTAATCAGCATCAAAAACATTTTGAGCATCTACAGTGTTGTAATGTGCTTGTGCCCATGTTCTTGCAGGAATATTTTGTGTATTTTGTGTTCCGTCAGCCAAAACACCATCTACAACAATTCCATTTTCTCTTATTCCGTTTGCTGCAGAATTTTCAAGCATTCCAGAATAAGTTCCCCACATGTGAGTAGTAGAGAAATAACTACCACCTTTTTGAATGTCAATTAAAGCACTCAAGCTAAAGTTTTTATACCGGAAAGCATTTCTTATTCCCATGTTGTAATCCGGTATAATAGATCCGAGTGATTTTTGTTCAGAGGCTACGTAATTTCCATCTGCTCCCACTAGCTTGTTCCCATTGTTGTCATATACAAAGTCAGTTCCGTAGAGTTGACCGTATTTTTGACCTACAACAGCTAATAAACGTGCTCTAAAAGGCCCTTGTGCTAATTGTAAACTCGTTACATCTTCGAATAATTCGACTAATTTGTTGTCATTTTTAGCAAAGTTCCAAGTGATGTCCCAGTTGAAATCTTCAGTTCGTATCGGGTTAATGTTCAAGGTAGTTTCGATACCTCTGTTTTGTAATTTACCTGCGTTAATCAGTTTAGAGCTAAATCCTGTGCTCGTTTCTAATTGTATCGGTGTAATTAAATCAGTTGTAATTACGTCATAATAGGATACGTCTAAATTTACTCTTTTTTTGAATAAACTGAATTCCAGACCAATTTCTTTAGTAGTTTTCAATTCAGGTACAAGATCAGCGTTATTAGAGCTTAAAGCCGTACTATATCGTGGATCACCTTGAAAAGGAGAATAAACGTCAATATAATTTTGAAGACGGTAAGGTGATGTGCTGTTTCCGGCTTGTGCCCAACCTGCTCTTAGTTTACCAAAATCCAACCAATCAATATCAGTCAGTTCAGAAAAAATAAAACTACCCGTTACCGAGGCGTAGTTTACGGATTTGCTAGTGGTACTAAACCAGTCATTTCTATCCGTAACTTCAAGAAATAACATGTTGTCATATCCCACCGAAGCAAAACCATAAAGACTATTAGTGGTCATGAATTGTTGCTCATTAGTAGCTAGAGCTTGTTCAGAACTGTTGGATAAGTTATACAATCCTGGCAATACTAATCCTCCTACAGACTCTCCGCGAATGGAGTTGAAGGAATAATTTCTTCTGTTTGCACCTAAAAACGAATTAACACTAAATTTTCCTATTTTTTTGTCAAAATGGACTCTTCCTTCATAATTGAAATCACTTAAAGTTCTGGTTTGATCCGTATAACTCGATTGAGCCTGTGAGCCTATAGCGACTCTTTCACTTACTCTAAAAGTATAAGTGTCAGCATACACATTTCCTACTACATATAATTCATCAGTGATGTTATATGTCAATTTAGCGTTTCCAAAAAGACGGTTTCTTTTGTCTTCGGATGTATTTTCATTGATGGTCCAATAGGCGTTGTCAGAATAATTAGGTGTAGCATCGTCAAAACCTTTTCTGTTCCAAGTTCTTTGGTCGCCATTGGCCAGTTTGTAATCCTTTAATTCATTGTAGTCCAATTGTCTTTGTCCCCATTGAAAGAATTTTTGTCCTAAACTATTGTCTCCATATCCTTGTTCGGGTCTGTTAAAACCTTTGGTCAAAGTATAGGTAGCCATAGCTTCTACTTTTAATTTATCCGATATTTTAGTACTCGCATTAAAAGAGAAGGTGTTTTTGGACAGTCTGCTATTTGGAACGATTCCGTCTGTACTTTGGTTCGCATAGGCAACTCTGATATTAGAATCTTCGGTTGCTTTCATGAAAGAGATCGAGTTGTTGCGTGTTACACCAGTTCTAAAAAAAGAACGAACATCGTTAGCAGGTGCAACCCATGACCTTTCTTTTAGAAAATCATTAGAAAATTCAGGATCAAAAGCATTCCAGGGAAGGTATTTTAAATTGGGATCGTATTTAGGTCCCCAGCTTTCATCTGTTCCATAATCAGGAACGTTGTATGTGGTTCCGTTTATGTTAGCTGTTCCAAAAGTAGTTGAATTACCACCACCATAAGAGTTTTGAAGGTTTGGCATGATGTTGATCGATTCGAGAGTGATTCCACTGTTGAATTCGATTACACCTTTTCCTTTTTTAGCTGATTTTGTAGTGTACAAAATGGCACCGTTACCGGCTCTATTCCCGTAAAGTGCGGCAGCAGGACCTCCTTTTAATACCGTAACGGATTCGATATCGTCTGGATTAATATCCGCAGAAGCGTCTCCATAATCCCTACCTCCGGCTCCTCTTTCGGTATTGGAGTCGTTATAATTACCATTGTCTAAAGGAATACCATCTATCACAATCAAAGGTTTGTTTTCTCCGGTTACGGATCCAATACCTCTCATGATAATTCGTGAAGAGCCTCCCATTGTTGATGGTGCAACTACTTGAACCCCTGCCACATTTCCAGAAAGAGCTGATACTGCATTGTTTTGACCACCTTGAGACAGTAAATCACCGCCTACTTCCTGAGTTGCATATCCTAGTGATTTTTTTTCTCTTTTGATTCCAAGGGCTGTAACTACAACACCTTCTAATTGTACAGCATCATCTTTCAGTTTGATTGTCAAATTAGTTGATGAAGCTAAGACTTCTTTACCGATCATTCCAATGTAGGAAAAAACCAGCATTTGTTCTGGTGCTACCATGATTTGAAATTTACCGTCAAAATCAGTCTGAATTCCGTTTGTGGTTCCTTTAACCAGAATGTTAACTCCTGGAATTGGTAATCCGCTTTCGTCGGAAACCAACCCGGAAACCATTCTTTCCTGAGCAAATGTAACTTGCGAAATCAGTGCTATTGCCAGCACCAAAAAGCTATTAAACATTAATTTCATATTAAAATATTTTTGAATTAGATTTTCAAAATTCTTAATAAATTCTTAACATTCCTAATTAAAATCTATTAAATATTAACGATAATTCAATATATTGAACAAATACTATTAATTATTCAATTTTTTTATTCAAAATAAATTAAGTATAATTGTGTTTTTTATCATAAAAAAGCACCTATTGATCTCAATATTATGATAATTTTTTGCGGATGCTTAATCTAGATATTATATATGGAAATGGAAGGAGTAGTTAAATATTATTAGTTTTTTTGCTTCGAAAAAGAACGGTATTTGGCACAGTTATATTACTAGGATTGAAAAACTGATTTGTATGAAGATACCTAATGAATTAATAATTAGGGCTTTATTTTCATACTGCCTTGGAGATTGCAAGTAACGATACTTATTGCGCTTTTTTTTTAATAATATCGAAGTTTTAAGTACTAAAGATGTCTTTGTCTTGTTTTATTTATCCTAAAAAAATACAGTATTAAATCAAACAAAAATACGAAAGAGGTTAGGTAGTTTAAACAGATTTAGCGGACACTAATGGTCTTTTATTAGTTGAGAAACTGCAGGATGCTTGTTATGTGTATCAGCAATTAGAGTCTAATGGAAGGAATATTTTAATGGTAGTGCCTTCATTCTCTTTTGAAACAATACTGAAAACACCATTTATTTTTTTTATAATTGTTTTGCTTAGATAAAGGCCCATGCCTAATCCCTGTTGTTCTCTCTCTTCTCTTTTGAATTGTTGCGCAGCACCAATTTTATTTAATTCAGCAGAACTAAACCCTATGCCAAAATCTTTAATAACCAGTTCATAGTATTCCTCATTATATTTTTGGCCGGAAACAATAATTGTAGGATCCTTTTTAGAAAATTTCAATGCATTATCAATTAATTCAAATAGGATGAATTTTAAGTGTCTTTGACTAATTTTTATAGTAGCTTCATCTATTTTGAAATTAATTGTATTGTTTTTTTTATCATAAATCTCAAAAATTTTGCTTGTAGTATTTACAAATGTCGTCGCTATTTCAGTTTTTGACTGGTGATCAAACTCGATTGTATTGTTTTTAAGATTTTGATAGAGTATTAAGTTTTGCATTGTTCTGTTTAATCGTTCTCCAGAGACCCTTATTGAATCATAAAATGTAGCGATTTCATTTTTTTTATAGTTTTCTGTAGCATCCATGAGCAATTCTATTGAACCTAAAATCCCGGAAAGAGGGGTGTTTATTTCATGTGCAAAATGATTTTTTTTGCCAATATATAAATTATTATTGGCATTCTTTATTTTTTCAAATCGTTCTATTTTTACATCTATTGTTTTTATTAACTCTTTGATTTTAAATGGTTTTGATAAAAAATCATCAACGCCTTCTAACAGGCATTTTCTCATCAAATTATTTTCTTTTTTTGCTGTCAGAAAAATAAAAGGAATGGGGCTCAAAGATTGGTTTTCTGAGATTGTTTTATGGAATACATGTCCGTCCATTACGGGCATCATTATATCGCATATAATTAAGTCAGGAATCCAGTATTCTAGTAGATCTAAAGCGTTTTGGCCATTAGAGGCAACTTTTACCTCGTAATTTTCATACCTTAGAAGTTCAGCAATGGTCTCTCTAATATTTGGGTCATCATCAACTAAAAGGATATTATTTTTTTTCATAAGGGAAAATTAATTTTATTCGAGTTCCAATGTTTTCTTGAGTTTTTAGTTCTATTTTACCGTTTAAAAAATCTGTAAATTGTTTTACAACTGCTAATCCTAATCCGGAACCAGTTATTGCTGTTGTATTTGAAGCTCTAAAAAAGGATGTAAATACATATTGAATATCATTTTCGGGAATTCCAATTCCAAAATCAATCACCTCTATTTCTAGTTCTTTTTCTAAATAGGTTATAAGGAGTAAAGGGTCTGGTTTTCCTTTGGAATATTTAAAGGCATTATTAATTAGATTCGTTAGAATGTGAGTCATTAAGATTTCATCAGTAATAAAAAAATGTTTTTCACCTTTTATTTTAACTTGAATTTTGCGTTTGTGATGTTGATTGTTAAAATAAAGATTTAATAAGGAGTTAATGAATGTATTAAAATCTAGAACTTTTATTGTTTTTTGAATTTTTTCCGATTCGTATTTTCCAAAAATTAATATGTTGTTCATTAACTCGATCATTCGATCTACTTCATTTTTTATTCGTAACGTTATTTTTTCTAAGGATTGGTGTGTGTGTTTGTCAAAATGATCTAATTTAAGCTCAATGAGTTCCGCACTGGAATAAATAACCGTCAAAGGGGTTCTAAATTGATGAGACGCCATTGTAATAAACCTAGATTTCATTTCGTTAAGTTCTTTCTCTTTTTCAAATGCTATCTTGATTTCTTCGGTGGCTTTAATTCTATCGCTGACATCTCTGCTGGAAGTTTGTATACCAATGATTATGTTTTCATGATTTAATATTGTTTTTAAAGTGGTTTCCAGCCATATATAGGCATTGTCTTTTTTTCTAAAACGATACGTTACCGTTTTGTTTTTACTGCAATTAAGAAACGCTTTATAATAATTCAACATGTCTGTATGATCGTCAGGATGGATGTAATCAAATATTTTTTTGTTTATTAATTCATCAGGTGTATATCCTATTATTTCTTTTGAAGAATTTGAAATATAGTAATAACTTCCGTCCATTTTTTGTTGACAAATTATATCGGTTGTGTTTTCTGCAATGAATCTAAATTTAGCTTCGGACAACTCTAATTGGTTTTCTTTTTCTTTAATCTCACTAATATCAGTATGTGTTCCAATGACTTTTGTCAGCTTTCCTTTTTTATTTTTTTTAAGTATTCCGGAATATTTTATCCATATTATATGTCCGTCTTTATGAATCATTCTTGAAGTTCCTTCATACCGATTTAATTTTTGCGTAACAAAATATTCTAAATCGATTGCAATTTGAATCATGTCCTCTGAGTGAATGCTTTTTTGCCATAATTCTTTATCTTGTGTGATTTCTTCTTCAGTATATCCTAACATTCCTTCCCAATTATGAGAGTAGGTTGTTTTCTTAGTTTTAATATTCCATTCCCACATTGCTTGATTTGAACCGGCCATGTAAAAATCAAATCTTTCCAAAGTTTTTTTTAATTTTATATTAATTTTATCTTTGTAAAGCCTGTCTCCAATATTTTTAGCAACTGTGTGTAAGGTTTTAATTTGTTCCTCTTGCCATTTTCTTTCCTCTTTGCATATGGTGTAGCTGATCCAGCCCCAGAATGTAGTTTCCGAAAATATAGGGGTAAATAAATAGGATTTTATTCCTTTTGTTTCCATATATTTTTTAGAAATCACATTTTTATTGTCTCTGACAAGACCATGCAAAGACTTGTTTTTTGATAATATTTCATAAAGTTCTGAAAAATTATCGTAATTATGGTCGTTTTGATTAGGATTGTTAATTTCATTATCTGGTCTTTTATTGACAGAATGAAAGGTTATTATGCCGTTTTTTGTTTTGTTCTTATAAATAGTATAGCTGTCGATTTGTTGTTCTTTGGCAATGTCGCTTAAGTATAAGTCTAAGGCGTCATTTATGGAGTGTTTTTTTAATACAGTATTAGTGACTTTAGAAATGTTTATTAAGAGATTTTTCATCAATCTAAGACGGTTTTATTTATTTGATTTTTTCAATATAATAAATCAATTTTATTAAGACTAATTTATTTCTAATAAAGCATACGCCTTTCTGTTGTATGCGCAAAATTATTTTATCAGATAAAAAAATAATTGTAATTCAATCGGTCTCTTTTGTTAGATTTTTTAGGTGTAATTGCTTCATTTGCGAGGTGTAGTTCTTTAATCATAAATAAAGATATTTTAATTTTAATTTATATGAATACTAGTCCTAATGATTTAAAAAATAATAACAATAATTTAAAATAAAAATAGTTAATTTAGGTGCATGATAAATCAAAAAAGCGGAATAGTATTGATTGAAGATGATGTAGCGCTTGGCAACTCAATCTCGGAGTTATTGAGCCTGAGTGGTTTTAATGTGAACTGGTTCAAAGACGGTATTGATGCACTGTTATACTTAAACAAACACATACCCGATATTATTATTAGTGACTTGATGATGCCTAATATGAATGGAGAAGATTTGTATTTTAATATAAAAAAAAATGGCAAACTAAACGCAGTTCCATTTGTAATAATCACTGCTAATATAGACGATAGCGTTCAGTATAAGCTACTTGAAAACGGAGTCAATGATTTTATAGTAAAGCCATTTAAGGTTAGAGAGTTAATTTTTAAAGTCAATAATTTACTTGAATTCAAAAATAATATAGAAAAAAAATTCAAACCAGATCCGTTTTCAAAAGTTACTATAAAATTATCTGAAAAAGATTTTCTTACGAGTGTAAATGAACATTTGTTGAATAATTTGAAATTGAATGTTGATATAGATGAATTGTCCAAACAGCTTTTTATTAGTAAATCAACTTTAGATAAAAGAATCAGAAAACTGACAAATAAGAACATCAGCCAATATATGAGAGAGTTTCGATTGGATTACGCCATTAAGCTGATCCATCTTGGAGAAAGAAACATACAGTTCTTGGTTCATGAAACAGGATTTAATTCATTTTCATATTTTACCACTAGTTTTAAGTTATATAGTAATCTGACGCCCAGAGATTATATAAAATCCATCCATAATGACAGTAAATTGCTGGAGAATAACTAAGAAAATAAGGAATAATTAATTGTTGTGTTTTTTTAATTTATTAATAAAGGTCTGGACTTTTTACAAGTAAAAAAAATGAATTTACCGAAGTCATAACTCTTCTTTAGAAGAGGTTGTTACAATAAAAATTCTAAGATCGTTGTCTTGTCGCTTCACATAAGAAAGCACCACAGGCTACCGAAATGTTTAATGATCTAATGGTTCCAAACCATTGGAAGTTTTGCTTTTTTATCAACAATTTCAAGAAACGAAGGATTTACACCACGATCTTCAGATCCTATAATAATCGCTACGGGTTCATTAAGTAAAATGTCATATATATTGATCTGTTTTCTCAATGGCCGCAACGTTCTTTATACCAGTAGCCTGCAACAAAAAAATAGTGTCTTTGATGCGTCCTACTGTACAAATAAGAATATTAAAAACGGCGCCTGCAGATGTTTTACCTTATCATCGTTTATTGGTGCTGAACCTGCTTTTTGAACGATGATTCCATTTACTCCTGTACATTCGGCCGTTCTTTTGATAGCACCAAAATTATGGGCATCCGATATTTACCAAAATTAATAACAAAGGTTTCTTTCCATTCTCTATTACGGATTCAATCAAAGATTCTAATTCAAAAAAGGAAATTGTCGGGATAGTTGCCACCGCACCTTGATGATTGTTAGGAGTCAATCTGTTTAGTTTTTCAACTTGAACACACGAAAAGTTGATGTTTCTGCGCTTCATCACTTTCATTAAGTTTTACATTAGTTTGCTTCTTGCTTCCTTTTGAATATAAACGTTGTCTACTGTTGCACCCGCTTATATAGCTTCAATTATCGCTCTAATCTCAAATATTTTATGTTCTTTTTCTATCATGCAAAAGATATAAAAAAAAACCACCCCAAAAAATGGGGTGGTTTTAATAATTGAATTAAGTGATAACTAGAATTTATCCCAGAAAAGTTTTGTTGTTTGTTTATCACCTCCAATTGCGGCAGATGCAGCAGTATAGTTGGCGTTATTTAAATTTTGTTCATTAATAGGGTAGGTGTATCTCGTTGGAACTGGATCTTCAGATACTGCTGGTAAGTTAAAGCCAGGGAAATCATAACTTCTCCAAGCAGTCCATGCTTCGTAACCTCTGTTATACATAGCTAACCAAAGTTGGGTGCCAATTTTTACTCTCCAAGTTCCTTGTGCTGTGGCATAATTTACTTTAGTACTTAATAAATAATTAGCTGCATTTGGAGCTCCCCAATAGTCAAATGATGCAGTAATACCTTTATTGTAAAAATCAGCAGCTGTAGCAGGTGTTCCTGATATAGAGCGCTCCGCTGCGTCCGCTAAGTAAAAGCAAACTTCTGAATAATCTATTAACGATGCTGGATTAGTTGGGTCTATTACTCTTGCGCTTACATGAGTGTAAGATGAAAAAGCATTATTATCACCATAAGGTCCGCCTTCGTAAACACCTGCCCCTTTATTTTGATCGAAGTAAAAAGGTCTTCTAGGGTCATTAAGATCATTCATTTTATCCACTAATGTATTAGCAATAACAAAATCCGATCTTCCTGATTGTACTAAATCAACCCAAACTGGATTAGTATTGGGAGTAGCACTGGAATAAGCTAAAGCAGCATTATCGGCGTTTGATGTGAATACTCCACCACTAACAGCCGATTTAATTGCAGCAGTTGATTGAGCAGTCATTGCCGAAACATCCGCAACTCTTACTCCCATTCTTAATAACAATGAATTACCGAATTTTTTCCATTTAGCTGTATTTCCTCCGTAAATATTATCTGCTGCTCCAAAACCGGTGTTAGATAAGTTTGGAATTGTAGCAGTTAAACGAGTAAGCAAATCGCTGTAAATTGTCGCTGCGTCATCATATTTGGGTAATACGTATTTACCTGCATTCAACGCTTGAGTATATGGAATGTTTCCAAAAGTTTCAACCATTTGCGCCCAAGTATAAATTGCCAAAATCTCAATTTGAGCATTTCTTGTTTTTCTGGTAGCCTCTGATATTGCAGTATCTGCATCATTATTTGTTTTTGCAGTTGCTAAATCCAATAAAACATCTCGGTACATTTCAGACCAGTGGTTTTGTGGGATATTACGAGTATTGAAATCATAATTGGCTTCATCTACATACGTTGTTTCAGTCCAATGTTGACCTAACATCCTAAAGATATTTGTATTTACATTGGTGCTGGTCATCTGATCGAACAAACTCTTGGTCGCAGCATTGAATAAAAAATCTGAACTAACCTGAGTAGGGTTCTTTGGATCTCTATTTTTATCTTCATATTGGTCGTCAGATTGACATGATACCATTAAAGTAATAATAGTTAATGTTGTTAATATTATTTTTTTCATAATTTAATTTTTTAAAACTGTAGTTTAAGACTTGCTCCGACTTCTCTTATTGATGGATAAGCTCCCGATTGGTATCCTTGAACATTTCCAGAACTTAGACCAGCTTCAGGATCTGAATATGGAGTATTTTTATCAATAATCCATAGATTTCTTCCAATTAACGATACAACAATATTAGTGAAAGGAGAATTTTTTAATGTTTTAGTACTAAAGTTATAACTTAAACTTGCCTCACGTAACTTCACGTAACCCGCATCATAAACATGAAGTTTATTAGGGGCTCTAGCGTAGCCCCAAGCTGTTGTATATACACTTCCATTAGCTCTAACTGCATTTGGTGTTCCATCAGGAGCCGCACCTGGTAAAATAAATCCACCACTATTAGCTCCATAGTTTCCTGGTGTTCCAACAATTGGATCTCTAACAGGGTTGCCTAATTCATTATTGGCAGCTGAGAAATCATACATTCCTGTCGCATAACCATACCATGTGTCAAGGGAGAAAACATCTCCACCTTTTTGCATGTCAATTAAGAAGCTTAAATTGAAATTTTTGTATGTGAAACTGTTGTTAAGGCCTGCTTTCCAATCAGCATTGATATCTCCAATAACTATGTTATTTGCACCTGTTCTTTGATACGTACCAATTCTAGATCCGCTTCCTGTCTGGTTAACGATTGGTTGGCCATTATCAGCATAAATAAAATCACTACCTCTGATGGTTCCGTAAGGTTGTCCAGGGGTAGCATTAATAGAAACGCCACCTTGTAATGAAGCTAATTGTAAATTTTCAATACCGTTCAATAATTCAACAACTAAACTCTTATTTTGAGACCAGTTCAAATTTAAATCCCATCTGAAATCATTTGTTTTTAGTGGTGTTCCATTAATCTGGACCTCAAGTCCTTTGTTTTCGATTGTTCCAGCATTTAAAACTGCTGAATTATATCCTGTAGCCGTTGATAATGGAATACTTGTAATTTGATTGATATTTAAGTCATTGTAATAAGACACATCAAATCCAAGACGTCTTTTAAAGAAAGTCATTTCTAAACCAAATTCATAACTTTTTTGTCTCTCTGGTAAAAGGTCCAAATTATTTTGAGCACCAGGATTTGAAGCAATACCAGTTCCGTTAAATGGAGTTCCAATATCGAATGTGTTGAACACACTGTATGGTGTCGTGTCGTTACCTACTTCAGCGTAATTAGCTCTTAATTTACCAAAGGATAACCAGTCTACATTAATATATTTAGAGAAAACTAAACTTCCAGAAACGGAGTAATAGCCGTATCTGTTATCTTGTTTTGGTAAATTTGATGAACGGTCACTTCTGTAACTTCCTTCTAAGTAAGCAAAATTATCATAACCTAAACTAGCTCTTATGTAAGCACCGTCAACCATACTACTTGCTTCATATTCTTGCGGTGCAAGAATTGGACTAACACTGTTTGAAAGTGAATAAAGACGCGATTTGTTTAAACCTCCGTTAGTAGTTGCAAAAATACTGTTTCTAATGTTGTTTCTAACATTATAACCTATGTTGCCTTCTAAATTTAATTTTTCAGTTAAATCTTTATTGAAGTTTAACATTAAATCGTAGTTGTATTCTGATACATTATTATTGTTTCTTGAATATTTAGATACGTCTGCACTTCCTACATTTGTTCTTTCCTCTTGTAATTCACTGTAGGTGTCAAAAGAGAATCTACCCATTATGCTCAACCAATTAGTTAATTTATCATCTAATGCTATATTACCAAAGTATCTTGATCTTGTATCTGTTTGATAATTTTCATAGAATGTCCAATATGGATTATCTGAATAAATGGGTTTTAAATTAGTAGAAGAGTTTGGATTCCAAGTGATGTTCTCTCTTGTAAGTAAATAAGCAGCTTTTTGTTCGTCGAAATCAACGTTCATTTGATTCCATTGTCTAAACTGTTGCATTACGTTTGTAGAAGAATAACCTGTACCATTTCTCCCTTTTCCATCAGTTTTGATAAAATTAAAACTTGCAGAAGCTTTTAATTTTTCAGTTAAATTATGAGTTCCTGAGAAAGAGATTGTATTTCTTTTAATACCACTGTTTGGTAAGTTGCCTTCTTGTAATAAGTTGGTAAAACCTAATCTAAAAGAACTTTTATCATCCCCGCCATCTAATGAAACAGAGTTTACAGCAGTACTTCCAGTACCCCATACAGAATTTGGAGTTGCTTTACCAGCAACCCAAGGAGTCGCTTTTCCGAAAGTTTCAGTTAATTGAGGATAAATAGAATTCCATTGGTAAATTAATAACGATGGGTTAAATGCTGCTCCATAAGAAGCATCTTCAGTAAAAGGAGTTGTTAAATCATCAACACCGTCTCCGTTAACGTCAGCCAATCCAAAATATCCATCAGCGGAGTCATAATAAGGACCATATCCAGCTCCGTATTTATTTTGATATCTAGGCAAAGTTTCTTTGTCTGCTCTCCCTAAAGTTAAACTCGAACTAATAGTGATTCCAATACCGTTTTGACTCTTCCCTTTTTTAGTAGTGATCATTACAACACCATTAGAGGCACGAGAACCATAAAGTGCAGTTGCAGCAGCTCCTTTTAAAACATTAATAGATTCAATATCATCAGGGTTGATATCGGATGCAGCATTACCGTAGTCATATCCACCTCTACCAGCTTGTTGATCCCTTGTGTTTGAGTTGCTGTTATCTATTGGAACACCATCAACTACAAATAATGCTTGATTATTTCCTTGTATTGAGTTATTTCCTCTGATAACTACTTGTGTGGACCCACCTAAGTTTCCTGAAGTTTTAATTTCTAAACCTGCAACTTTACCAGATAGCGAGTTTACAAAGTTTGAACTTTTTACTAGGGCTACAGCGTCACCTTTAACTTCCTGAGTAGCATAACCTAGAGATTTTTTCTCTCTTTTAATCCCCAAAGCTGTTACAACAACACCTTCAAGCTCCATGGCTTCACTAGCTAATTTAACCTTTAGGTTTGTAGAACTAGCTGCTACTTCTTTGGTTTTCATCCCAATGTAGCTAAATACCAAGACTTGGCTTGGTGTTGCTCTGATGGAATATTTCCCATCAAAATCAGTTTGTGTTCCAGTATTTGTTCCTTTCACTAATACACTCACGCCTGGTATTGGCAATCCTGCATTATCAGAAACAACACCTGAAACAGATCTTTCTTGCGCAAAAGTAAGCTGCGCCATAAGTACTACAAGTAGTACAAAGAATCCATTGAACTTTAGTTTCATTTTATAAATATTTTGAATTAGTTTAGCAAATCTCTTAATAATTTGTTAATATTCCTAATTATTTATCGTTAAAATTTAACAATAATTTAATATTTTCAATAATTACTATTAATTAGTCAATATTTTTGTTTTTTTTAAACAAAAATCAGGAGATATCTCATGAAAACATAATATTGTTTAAATAGGATGATAATTGTTTGCGGATATCTAGATTTTTTTTACTGCTATGTTTGTCTGTAGTGTAAATGTTCTGTTAAAAAAAGTATGGGCTGGATATTGTGCCTTACTGGATGCAAAGAAATAGAGACGAAAACTGTTTGCCATGTCAAAAAATGTTTTCTAATTCTTTTATTTAAGTTTTGAAGTAAATTAGAAATTAATTTTAATATGCTATTCGCAATGTTTTTTGATTTTTAAATTTTGACTATTTTTAATAGAACAAAAGTCGTGTAATCGGTTTCTAATGTTTTAAAAAGTGACATTATAGCTGATGTGTACAATTGTATTGTTTATTTCTAGTGGTTGATTTGTGGTGCTCCCACTGGCAAGTGCTAATTTGAATAATCCATTTTTTGTTAGTAATCCCAATCCCATTCCAATGCCTATTAAGTTTTCTTTTTTGTCTTGTTGGTCTATTGCGGATTTATCTTTGTAAATACTGTAATCTAAAATTGAATGAACGTAAAGATTGGGAGATACAATATAGCGATACTCCGTGAGTAGTGAAGTCATGAGGTAGGCTTGCAGGCTATTTTCAGCAAAACCTCTTACGCTGTTGAATCCCCCAAAACGATATAATTCGTTTGTGACATAATTATTGCTTTGTAGATAATAATTTAGACTATTTACATAGATGGAATTTTTTTTATTCAGGTTAAAGTTGTGTACACCTTGAATGTTTATAAAAAACTGGTTGCTTTTTGTTGTATTTTCGGATAGGGTATAAAGAACTCTGCTTCCTATTCCGGATTGTAGTGTGAGACTTGATTTTATTGAAAAAATAGAATTGGCTGCGTTTAATTTGATATAATTAAAACTTGACGTTAGGAACGAATTATTGAAATCGCTAATTGGATTATTGTTTAAATTTTGGATAGCGCTGGATTCTGTTTTTTGGTATCCTAAATAAAACCGAGTGTTGTAATTGATGAAGTAGCTCAGGTCTATTGCGGTTTTAGTGTTTTGAAAGGTCGTGTCTTGTCGGAATAGCTGAATTTGTGCTTTTAGGCCTATTGGAGTTTTTAGCAAATAGGGCAATTCAACACTCGCTTTAAATGTTTTTTGGTTATTACCATCGCTTTTCCAATAGACTGAAAGTTGTTCGCCGGTGCCTAAAATATTTTGGAGTTGTACATCTAAATACCCATTTAATGTGATTTTTTGATTTTCATTGTTAGAAAATCCAATGAAACCGTCAAATGTGTTTGATTTTCTTTTTTGAAGATATACGTATACTTTTGTGGTATCTTTTGTAAATAGAATTTCCGGATATTTTATTTGACTGATGAATCCAAAATTTTCAAAATCAGTGTAAATCTGATCGAGTACTTTTTGGTTAAAAATGCTTGTTTTGTATTTTCTGTTTAGTTGAGCAAAATGTCCGGATGGGAATTTTGTAGTTGAATTTGTGTCTTCGTAATTTATGGTTATCGCATTTAAGATTCTTTTCTTGTCGGTTTCTATTTTTAAATTGGCATACAAAACGGCATTTATTCTTTTGATGTTTGTCAGCTTTAGTTTAGCTAATGCAAACCCATTTTGTTCTAATTCTTGTATTTTTTTACGCAAGTAAAAATCTATTTCTGGGTAAGGTAGTATAATAGTATCTTCTTCTTCTTCTTTTAAAAGTATAGGAAGGTTTGGTTTTTTGTTGCTACCTATATATATATGTATCGCTTTTATTTTTTCTCCTAAATGTATTTTAGCAAGATAACTGGAGTCATTTATTTGGATTGGTGGTCCGGTAATGTTGTCAATGTATCCAATTCTTGAAAGATCTTCGGACAGCCTGTTTAATTCAATCTCAATTGATTTTGTGTTTGTGTGTTTTGGGTTATATTTTAAAGAGTCGATTGTCTTTGTTTCCAATATTGATTTTCCTGTAATGAGTACCTGAAAGCTTTGAGCAGAGCAGTGTAGGCCCAAATTAAAAAGGAGAATATAAATAAGGAAGTGCTTCAAGTGAATTTTGTTTTATTAAATAGAATGTAAATATCTGCTTTTTGCGATTAAAATCGAATGATAAAATAATCTTATTGAAAATTAGTGGATTAACGTTTGTAGAATAAAAAATATTTTCTACATTTGCAACCCCGTAAAAAGCGGGAATTTAATATAATAAGAAATTTTTAGTATTAATTATGCCAACAATTCAACAATTAGTAAGAACAGGAAGAACTCAGATAACTAAGAAGAGTAAATCGGTTGCTTTAGATTCTTGTCCTCAAAGAAGAGGGGTTTGTACGCGTGTTTACACTACAACACCAAAAAAACCAAACTCTGCAATGCGTAAAGTAGCGCGTGTACGTTTGACAAATGGTAATGAAGTAAATGCCTACATCCCTGGTGAAGGACACAATCTACAAGAGCACTCGATAGTATTAGTTAGGGGTGGAAGGGTAAAAGATTTACCAGGAGTTAGATATCACATCGTTCGTGGTGCCCTTGATACGTCAGGAGTAGCAGGAAGAACGCAAAGAAGATCTAAGTACGGAGCAAAACGCCCAAAAGAAGCAAAAAAGTAATTTAAAAAGTTATTCTTGTAAAGCCGCGATTCGTCGCGACTATATTAGTATGACGTTTTATTAAAAAAAAGACATGAGAAAAAGAGCGGCAAAGAAGAGACCACTTTTACCAGATCCTAGGTTTAATGACCAACTGGTAACACGTTTTGTGAACAACTTAATGTGGGATGGAAAAAAATCGACAGCGTTTAAAGTATTTTATGATGCAATTGACATCATTGAGTCTAAAAAACAAGATGCGGAGAAACCATCATTAGAAATTTGGAAAGATGCCTTAACCAATGTTATGCCTCACGTAGAAGTACGTAGTCGTAGAGTAGGTGGAGCTACATTCCAAATTCCGATGCAAATTCGTCCAGACAGAAAAATTTCTATGGCGATGAAATGGTTAATTCTTTATTCTAGAAGAAGAAACGAAAAATCGATGGCTCAGAGGTTAGCTTCAGAATGTTTAGCTGCGGCTAAAGAAGAAGGAGCTGCTGTTAAGAAAAGAATGGATACTCACAAAATGGCAGAAGCTAATAAAGCATTCTCTCACTTTAGATTTTAATTCTTAAGAAATGGCTAGAGATCTAAAATATACAAGAAACATAGGAATTGCTGCTCACATTGATGCTGGTAAAACAACAACAACAGAGCGTATATTATTCTACACTGGAAAATCACACAAAATTGGTGAAGTACACGATGGTGCTGCAACAATGGACTGGATGGCACAAGAGCAAGAAAGAGGTATTACAATTACTTCTGCAGCTACAACTTGTGAATGGAATTTTCCAACTGAACAAGGTAAAGTTTTATCTGAAACAGCTCCTTATCACTTCAATATTATCGATACACCGGGACACGTTGACTTTACAGTTGAAGTAAACCGTTCTTTGCGTGTTCTTGATGGTTTGGTTTTCTTATTTAGTGCTGTTGATGGTGTTGAGCCACAATCAGAAACGAACTGGAGATTGGCAGATCAATACAGGGTGCCACGTATTGGATTCGTTAATAAAATGGATAGACAAGGATCTAACTTTTTGATGGTTTGTCAACAAGTAAGAGATATGTTGAAATCAAACGCAGTTGCAATCACTTTGCCTATTGGTGAAGAAAATGATTTCAGAGGTGTTGTGGATTTAGTTAAAAATCAAGCTATAGTATGGCATGAAGAAGGTTTAGGAGCAACGTATGATATTGTGCCTATTCCAGAGGATATGCTTGAAGAAGTGAAGGAGTACAGATCGATTCTTATTGAGGCAGTAGCTGATTATGATGAGACTTTACTTGAAAAATTCATGGAAGATGAAAACTCTATTACAGAGGAAGAAATCAATATTGCATTGAGAGCTGCTGTAATGGATATGGCTATCATTCCTATGATTGCTGGTTCTTCTTTTAAAAATAAAGGAGTTCAATTCATGTTAGATGCAGTATGTAAATATTTGCCATCTCCAATGGATAAAGATGGTATTGAAGGAATTCATCCTGATGATGCTGAATTGTTAGAAGAAGATCAAACTAAAATATTGCGTAAGCCCGATGTTAAAGAGCCATTTGCTGCTTTAGCTTTCAAAATTGCTACTGACCCATTCGTAGGTCGTTTAGCTTTCTTCCGTGCTTACTCAGGACGTTTAGATGCGGGTTCTTACGTTTTGAACACACGTTCAGGAAATAAAGAAAGAATTTCTCGTATTTACCAAATGCATGCAAACAAACAAAATCCAATCGATTATATCGAAGCGGGTGATATTGGAGCGGCAGTTGGATTTAAAGATATCAAAACTGGAGATACGTTGTGTGATGAAAAACACCCAATTATTCTTGAGTCTATGAAATTTCCAGCACCGGTTATTGGTATTGCAATTGAGCCTAAAACTAAGGCTGACGTAGATAAAATGGGTATGGCTTTGGCTAAATTAGCTGAAGAGGATCCTACATTTACGGTTAGAACAGATGAGGCTTCTGGGCAAACTATTATCTCAGGTATGGGTGAGCTTCACTTGGACATCTTAGTTGATAGAATGAGACGTGAATTCAAAGTTGAAGTAAACCAAGGTGAGCCTCAAGTTGAATACAAAGAAGCATTTACAAAATCTGCTCAACACAGAGAAACGTACAAGAAACAATCTGGTGGTCGTGGTAAATTCGGTGATATCGTATTTAGATTAGAGCCAGCTGATGAAGTTGATGGTAAAGCTCCTGTTGGATTGCAGTTCGTTAATGCTGTCAAAGGTGGTAACGTTCCTAAAGAATATATACCATCTGTAGAAAAAGGTTTTAGAGAAGCTATGAAAACCGGTCCTTTAGCAGGATATCAAGTAGATAGTTTGAAAGTAACTTTATTGGATGGGTCTTTCCACCCTGTGGATTCTGATGCACTTTCTTTTGAGCTTGCAGCAAGAATGGGGTATAGAGAGGTAGCTAAAGCAGCTGGTGCTGTTATATTAGAGCCAATCATGAAAATGGAAGTGATTACACCTGAAGAAAACATGGGAGATATCGTAGGTGATATCAACCGTCGTAGAGGTCAGGTAAATGATATGGGTGATAGAGCGGGTGCTAAAACCATTAAAGCCGATGTGCCATTATCAGAAATGTTTGGTTATGTTACTACTTTAAGAACTTTATCTTCAGGTCGTGCAACATCAACAATGGAATTTTCACATTACGCTGAAACTCCTTCGAATATTTCGGAAGCAGTTATCAAAAAAGCAAAAGGAAACGCTTAATCTTTAAGAAAATGAGTCAAAAAATCAGAATAAAACTAAAATCTTACGATCACATGTTAGTAGACAAGTCTGCTGAAAAGATTGTAAAAACAGTTAAAAGTACAGGAGCAGTTGTTACAGGTCCAATACCATTACCAACTCACAAAAAACTTTTCACAGTATTACGTTCTCCACACGTTAACAAAAAAGCAAGAGAGCAATTTGAAGTAATGTCATACAAGAGATTGATTGATATTTATTCCTCTTCATCAAAAACTATTGATGCCTTGATGAAACTGGAATTGCCTAGCGGTGTTGAAGTAGAGATCAAAGTTTAAGTAGCTTACTAGTAAGAAAAGGACGCTGTTTTTAATCGAAAATTATTTTTTTGGTTTGTGTGTAAATAAGTTATACATTTGCACCCACTTAAAAAATAGGATTTGGTTAAAAGCTGCGTTCTGTATTTATATTTAATAATTAATAATTAATAATTATGTCTGGGTTAATTGGTAGAAAAATCGGCATGACTAGCATTTTCGACGAAAACGGGAAGAATATTCCTTGTACAGTAATCGAAGCTGGACCATGTGTTGTTACCCAAGTCAGAACCAAAGGTGTTGACGGGTATGAAGCGTTGCAACTTGGTTTCGATGACAAAAACGAGAAACATTCCACAAAAGCGGCTTTAGGTCACTTTGCAAAAGCGGGAACTGTAGCTAAGAAAAAAGTCGTTGAATTCCAAGATTTCGCAACAGAACAAAAATTAGGAGATCTTATTGATGTTTCTATTTTTGCTGAAGGAGAATTTGTAGATGTGCAGGGTGTATCTAAAGGTAAAGGTTTTCAAGGGGTTGTTAAACGTCACGGTTTTGGTGGTGTTGGTCAAGCAACTCACGGTCAACACAACCGTTTAAGAGCGCCGGGTTCTGTAGGAGCGTCTTCTTATCCATCCAGAGTATTCAAAGGAATGCGTATGGCTGGACGTATGGGAGGAGACAATGTAAAAGTTCAAAACCTTAGAGTTTTAAAAGTAGTGGCTGAAAAGAACCTACTTGTTATTAAAGGATGTATTCCTGGATGTAACAACTCTTATGTAATCATTCAGAAGTAATGGAAGCAAAAGTATTAGATTTCAACGGAAAAGATACTGGAAGAAAAGTGCAACTTTCTGATTCAGTATTTGGTATAGAACCAAACAATCACGCAGTATACCTTGATGTTAAGCAATATCTTGCTAATCAAAGACAGGGAACGCACAAAGCTAAAGAAAGAGCTGAAGTAGCGGGAAGTACGCGTAAGATTAAAAAACAAAAAGGAACTGGTACTGCTCGTGCGGGTAGTGCAAAGAATCCATTGTTTAAAGGTGGTGGAACAGTTTTTGGACCAAGACCAAGAAGTTATTCATTTAAATTGAATAAAAGCTTGAAACGTTTGGCTAGAAAATCTGCTTTCTCTATTAAAGCTAAAGAATCGAATATTATCGTTCTTGAAGACTTTAATTTTGAAACACCAAACACTAAAAATTTCATCAACGTTTTGAAAGCTTTAGAGTTAGAAAATAAAAAATCCCTGTTTGTGTTGGGTGATGTAAATAAAAATGTATATTTGTCGTCACGCAATTTAAAAGGCTCTAGCGTAGTAAGTAGCTTAGAACTAAGTACTTATGCTATATTAAATGCTAATAATTTAGTGCTTTTAGAGAGTTCTTTGGAGATAATTGAAGAAAATTTAAGTAAATAATAGGATATGAGCATCATAATTAAGCCTATAGTAACGGAAAAAGTAACCAAAGAAAGTGAAGTTTTAAACCGCTTCGGATTCGTTGTTGACAAAAAAGCAAACAAAGTGCAAATTAAGAAAGCTGTTGAGGCTGCTTATGGAGTAACTGTTTTAAGTGTCAATACGATGAATGTAAGGCCAGATAGAACTACTAAATACACTAAAAGTGGTTTAATAAGTGGAAAGACGAATGCAACTAAAAAAGCAATTGTTCAAGTACAAAAAGGAGAAACAATTGATTTTTACAACAATATCTAAGATAGAAAAATGTCAGTAAGAAAATTAAAACCTATTACCCCAGGTCAGCGATTTAGAGTTGTGAATGGTTATGACGCCATTACAACTGATAAGCCGGAACGCTCTTTGATAGCGCCGATAAAAAACTCTGGTGGTAGAAATAGTCAAGGAAAGATGACCATGCGTTATACGGGTGGTGGTCACAAGCAGAGATATCGTATCATTGATTTTAAACGTACTAAAGAAGGAATTCCTGCTACGGTAAAATCAATTGAGTATGATCCGAATCGTACTGCATTTATCGCTTTGTTAGCGTATGCTGATGGAGAGAAAACGTATGTTATTGCTCAAAACGGATTGAAAGTTGGTCAGAAATTAGTTTCTGGTCCTGAATCTCAACCCGAAATTGGGAATACATTACCGTTGAGCAGAATTCCTTTAGGAACTGTTATTTCTTGTATCGAATTGAGACCAGGTCAAGGAGCTGTAATAGCTCGTTCTGCTGGAACATTTGCTCAATTAATGGCAAGAGATGGAAAATACGCAACAATCAAAATGCCTTCTGGTGAGACAAGATTGATCTTGTTGACTTGTTCGGCTACAATTGGAGCGGTTTCTAATTCAGACCATCAATTAGTTGTATCAGGAAAAGCTGGTAGAACAAGATGGTTAGGTAGAAGACCTAGAACAAGACCTGTAGCGATGAACCCTGTCGATCACCCAATGGGTGGTGGTGAAGGTCGTTCTTCTGGTGGACATCCACGTTCAAGAAATGGAATACCAGCAAAAGGTTATAGAACTCGTTCTAAGAAAAACCCGAGTAACAAGTATATCGTAGAACGTAGAAAGAAATAATAAGATATGGCACGTTCATTAAAAAAAGGACCTTTCGTTCATTATAAGTTAGACAAGAAAGTTCAAGAAAACATTGCAGGTGGAAACAAAGGAGTTGTTAAGACATGGTCTAGAGCTTCTATGATTACTCCAGACTTTGTTGGGCAAACTATCGCAGTTCATAACGGTCGTCAATTTGTACCAGTTTACGTAACAGAAAACATGGTAGGTCACAAATTAGGAGAATTTTCACCAACTAGATCTTTTAGAGGTCATGCTGGAGCAAAAAATAAAGGTAAAAAATAAGAAGCAATGGGAGTTCGTAAAAGAGAAACAGCAGATGCGAGAAAAGAGGCTAATAAGTCTATTGCTTTCGCAAAATTGAATAACTGCCCCACTTCACCTAGAAAAATGCGCTTAGTAGCGGACTTGGTAAGAGGTCAGAAGGTAGAAAGAGCATTGAACATCTTAAGATTTAGTTCTAAAGAAGCTTCAAGAAAATTAGAAAAATTGGTTTTGTCTGTAATTGCCAACTGGCAAGCAAAAAACCCTGACGCTAATATGGAAGAAGCAGGTTTATTTGTAAAAACGATTACAGTAGATGGTGGAATGATGTTGAAAAGACTTCGTCCAGCTCCACAAGGTCGTGCACACAGAATAAGAAAACGTTCTAATCACGTTACAATCGTGCTTGGATCTATTAATAACACACAAGCAATTTAATAAAGATGGGACAAAAGACAAATCCAATTGGAAATAGACTTGGTATCATCAGAGGATGGGACTCAAACTGGTATGGTGGAAATGATTACGGTGATAAACTTGCCGAAGATTATAAAATCAGAAAGTACATCCATGCTCGTTTATCAAAAGCTAGTGTATCAAAAGTAATCATCGAGAGAACTTTGAAACTTGTAACCGTTACTATCACTACAGCCAGACCGGGTATTATTATCGGGAAAGGTGGACAAGAGGTAGACAAGTTGAAAGAAGAACTTAAGAAAGTTACTGACAAAGAGGTTCAAATCAACATCTTTGAAATCAAAAGACCTGAGCTTGACGCGTATCTAGTTGCTACCAGCATCTGTCGTCAAATCGAAAGCAGAATTTCTTACAGACGTGCAATCAAAATGGCAATTGCCGCCTCTATGCGTATGAACGCAGAAGGTATCAAAGTTTTGATTTCTGGTCGTTTGAATGGTGCTGAGATGGCTCGTTCAGAAGGTTTCAAAGAAGGTAGAATTCCTCTATCAACTTTCAGAGCTGATATTGATTATGCTTTGGCAGAAGCTCATACTACTTATGGTAGAATGGGGATCAAAGTGTGGATCATGAAAGGTGAAGTTTATGGAAAGAGAGATCTTTCTCCACTTGCCGGAATGGACAAAAAACAATCTGGTGCTGGTGGTAAAGGTGGCGATTCTCCTAGAGGAGACAGAAAGCCTTTTAATAAAGGTGGTAAACCAGACGCTCGTAAACGAAAGTAAATTTTTAAATTAAAGAAAAATGTTACAGCCTAAAAGAACAAAATACCGTAAGGTACAAAAAGGTAAAATGAAAGGGAATTCTCAAAGAGGACATGAACTTTCTAATGGAATGTTTGGTATTAAATCTGTACATGAAGATGGAATGTTCTTAACTTCTCGTCAAATAGAAGCTGCACGTATCGCTGCAACTCGTTTTATGAAAAGAGAAGGGCAGTTATGGATCAAAATATTTCCAGACAAACCAATTACTAAGAAGCCTCTTGAGGTACGTATGGGTAAAGGTAAAGGAGCAGTTGAGTATTGGGCTGCCGTTGTTAAACCCGGAAGGATTATGTTTGAAGTTGGAGGAGTTCCTTTGTCAGTTGCTAAAGAGGCGTTACGTCTTGCAGCTCAAAAGCTTCCAGTAAAAACTAAATTCGTCGTTGCTAGAGATTTCGAAGCATAATCTATATTATATTATGAAACAATCAGAAATAAAAGATCTTTCTGCAGCAGAGTTGCAAGAAAAGCTTAGCCAAACTAAGAAAACATACGCTGATCTAAAAATGGCTCACGCTATTTCACCAATTGAGAACCCACTTCAAATTAGAAGTGTAAGAAGAACAGTTGCAAGATTAGCTACTGAACTTACTAAAAGACAATAACTGTAGTCTGCTGAAAGATGGAAGAAAAAAGAAATTTAAGAAAAGAAAGAGTTGGTGTTGTAACTTCGGACAAAATGGATAAATCTATTGTTGTTGCAGAAGTGCGTAAAGTAAAACACCCATTATACGGTAAGTTCGTGTTGAAAACTAAAAAGTATCACGCACACGACGAAATGAACGACTGTAACATTGGAGATACGGTAAGGATTAGCGAAACGCGTCCTTTAAGTAAAACCAAATGTTGGAGGTTAGTTGAAATCTTAGAAAGAGCTAAATAATTATGGTACAACAAGAATCAAGACTAAAAGTAGCAGATAATACTGGAGCAAAGGAAGTTTTAACTATCCGTGTTTTAGGAGGTACCAAAAGAAGGTATGCCTCTGTTGGTGACAAGATTGTAGTTTCTATCAAAGATACTGCTCCCAACGGAAGCGTTAAAAAAGGAGCTGTTTCAACTGCAGTTGTTGTACGTACCAAAAAAGAAGTAAGAAGAGCCGATGGTTCATACATTAGGTTTGATGACAACGCATGTGTGTTATTGAATGCTGCTGGTGAAATGAGAGGAACTCGTGTTTTTGGTCCGGTAGCAAGAGAACTTCGTGAAAAACAATTCATGAAAATTGTATCATTAGCACCAGAAGTGCTTTAATTCGTTTTAAGATGATAAAGCTAAAAATAAAATCAGGTGATATAGTAAGAGTAATTGCTGGAGACCATAAAGGTGCTGAAGGTAAAGTATTACGTGTTTACCGTGAGAAAAACAAAGCGATTGTTGAAGGTGTTAACATGGTATCGAAACATACGAAACCAAGTGCAAAAAGCCCTCAAGGTGGTATCGTAAAGAAGGAAGCTTCTATACAAATATCTAATATTTCTTTAATTGATCCTAAAACTAAGGAAACAACAAGAGTTGGTATTAGAGTAGAAGGAGATAAGAAAGTAAGATTTTCAAAAAAATCTAATCAAGTACTATAGTAATGGAGTATATACCTAGACTAAAAGAAGAATATAAGAGCAGAGTAATTGCTGCTCTTAAAGAGGAATTCGGATACGTAAACGTAATGCAAGTTCCAAAATTGGAAAAAATCGTTTTAAGTAAAGGAGTTGGTGCAGCTGTATCTGATAAAAAACTAATCGACTACGCGGTTGATGAGTTGACAAAGATTACTGGACAGAAAGCAATATCTACTATTTCAAAGAAAGACGTTGCGTCATTCAAATTGAGAAAAGGGATGCCTATTGGAGCAAAAGTTACTTTGCGTGGAGAAAGAATGTATGAGTTTTTAGATAGACTTATTACTTCAGCTTTACCACGTGTAAGGGATTTCAGTGGTATTAAAGCTACTGGTTTTGATGGAAGAGGAAATTATAACCTTGGAGTTTTGGAGCAAATCATTTTCCCGGAAATTGATATTGATAAAGTTAACAAAATTTCAGGTATGGATATTTCTTTTGTAACTACTGCAAAAACAGACAAGGAAGCAAAATCATTATTGGCTGAACTAGGTTTACCTTTTAAAAAGAATTAAGACATGGCTAAAGAATCAATGAAAGCCCGCGAGGTTAAGAGAGAAAAAACAGTTGCTAAGTATGCTGAGAAAAGAAAAGCTTTGTTAGAAGCTGGAGATTTCGTAGGTTTGCAAAAGTTGCCAAAAAATGCTTCACCAGTTCGTTTGCACAATCGTTGTAAATTAACAGGTAGACCAAGAGGGTATATGCGTCAATTCGGTCTTTCACGTGTTACATTTCGTGAAATGGCAAATAACGGATTGATACCAGGTGTTAAAAAAGCATCTTGGTAAAATTCAATTATGAATTTCAAATTATGAATTACCTTTTAAAAAGTAATTCGTAATTTGAAATTTGTGATTATAGAAATTTATAAATTGGTTTCAGGTTCGACAAATACTTTGTCGAAAACCGTTGCCGCAAATCAATACACATGTATACAGATCCTATTGCAGATTATTTGACGAGAGTTAGAAACGCTGTGGCTGCAAACCACAAAGTCGTTGAGATTCCTGCATCTAATCTAAAAAAAGAAATAACTAAGATCTTATTTGATCAAGGTTATATCTTGAGTTACAAATTTGAAGACAACGCTGTTCAGGGTTCAATCAAAATTGCTTTGAAGTATGATAAAGATACTAAAGAGTCCGTAATTAAAGATATCCAAAGAATTAGTAAACCAGGTTTACGTAAATATTCAAGTTCTTCTACCATTCCTAGAATCCTTAATGGATTAGGCATCGCTATTGTATCTACTTCTAAAGGGTTGATGACAGGAAAAAAAGCGAAGCAATTGAATGTAGGTGGTGAAGTAATTTGTTACGTATACTAATTTAAAGACTATAATAAGATGTCAAGAATAGGTAAAAGTCCGGTTGTAATCCCTGCTGGTGTAACTGTTGAAGTTGCAAATGGTATTATTACAGTAAAAGGAAAAAATGGTCAACTAACTCAGGAGTTTTCGGACGTTACTGTTACAGTTGAAGGGGATCTAGTTCAAGTAGAAAGATCTTCTGATCACAAAGACCAAAGAGCAAAACACGGTTTGTATAGATCTTTGATCAATAACATGATTATCGGTGTAACAGATGGTTTTACTAAGTCATTAGAATTGGTAGGAGTTGGTTACAGAGCTTCAAATCAAGGACAAAAATTAGATTTAGCACTTGGTTATTCTCACAATATTGTTTTAGAAATTGCTCCAGAAGTGACTTTAGAAACAATATCTGAAAAAGGTAAAAACCCTATCGTGAAATTAACATCATTTGACAAACAACTTTTAGGGCAAGTAGCTGCGAAAATCAGAGGTTTCCGTAAGCCTGAGCCGTATAAAGGAAAAGGTGTTAAGTTTGTAGGGGAAGTATTAAGAAGAAAAGCAGGTAAATCAGCTTAAAAAATAAGATTATGTCATTAACAAAACCTGAAAGAAGACAACGAATTAGATTCAGAATTAGAAAAACAATTAGTGGTACTGCTACTAATCCAAGACTATCTGTATTTAGAAGTAACAAAGAAATTTACGCGCAACTTATTGATGACGTAAACGGAGTTACTATATTGGCGGCTTCTTCAAGAGAAAAAGAAATAGGTAACGGTACGAACATTGAAGTTGCTACAGCAGTTGGAAAACTAGTTGCTGAAAAAGCTTTAAAAGCTGGGATAGACGTAGTAACTTTCGATAGAGGAGGTTATTTATATCACGGACGTATTAAATCATTAGCGGAAGGCGCAAGAGCGGCTGGACTTAAATTCTAATATAGTATGTCTAATAGTAAATACAAGAATGTAGAGTTAGTAAAACCAAGTGGTCTTGAATTAAAAGATCGTTTGGTAAGTGTAAATCGTGTTACTAAGGTTACAAAGGGTGGTAGAGCTTTTGGTTTTTCTGCTATTGTAGTTGTAGGTGATGAAAACGGAGTGGTTGGACACGGATTAGGAAAATCTAAAGATGTTTCTGAAGCAATTGCGAAAGCAGTAGAAGATGCTAAGAAAAATTTAGTAAAAATTCCTTTGAATGGTCAGTCAGTTCCTCACGAACAAAAAGGTAAATTTGGTGGTGCACGTGTATTCTTAATTCCTGCCTCTCATGGTACAGGAGTTATTGCTGGTGGAGCTGTTCGTTCAGTTCTTGAATCAGTAGGAATTCATGATGTATTATCTAAATCTCAAGGATCTTCAAATCCTCACAACGTGGTAAAAGCAACTTTTGATGCTTTATTACAAATGAGAAGTGCTTATACTGTTGCAAAACAAAGAGGCGTTTCTTTAGAAAAAGTTTTTAAAGGTTAATTCAAGGAAATTATGGCTAAATTATTAGTAAAACAAGTTAGAAGCAAAATCAACTGTCCTCTTACTCAAAAGAGAGGTTTGGAAGCTTTAGGTCTACGTAAAATGGGACAAGTTGTAGAGCATGATTCAAACCCTACAATCCTTGGGATGATAAATAAAGTTAAACACTTAGTTTCTGTTGAAGAAGCTAAATAACAAATACTGTTATGAATTTAAGTAACTTACAACCTGCTGAAGGTGCTACACACAATCAAAATAAAAGGTTAGGTAGAGGAGAAGGTTCTGGAAAAGGTGGTACTTCTGCAAGAGGTCACAAAGGAGCCAAATCTCGTTCTGGTTATTCTAAAAAGATTGGTTTTGAAGGGGGACAAATGCCGCTTCAAAGACGTGTACCTAAGTTTGGTTTTACAAACATCAATCGTAAAGATTACGAAGGTGTAAATCTTGATACACTTCAACTATTAGTTGATAATGGTGTTATTAAAGATACTGTTGATATGACAGTTTATGTTGCTAATCGTTTAGCTACTAAAAATGAAATCGTTAAGATTTTAGGTAGAGGTGAATTGACAGCAAAATTAAAAGTAACCGCTCACAAATTTACTGCTACTGCAAAAGCTGCTATTGAAGCTGCTGGTGGAGAAGCTGTAACAATGTAATTTTTCAATTAATATGAAGAAATTTATTGAGTCAATTAGTAATGTTTGGAAAATCGAAGAACTGAAAAATAGAATCCTAATTACATTGGGTTTGCTTTTAGTGTATCGTTTTGGGGCTCAAGTAACCTTACCAGGTATTGATGCTACACAGTTGGGTAATTTAGCCGGGCAAACTAAAGAAGGAATTGGTTCAATTCTTGATATGTTTACTGGAGGAGCTTTTTCACAGGCTTCTGTTTTTGCCTTAGGAATAATGCCTTACATTTCTGCTTCAATTGTTGTTCAGTTGATGGGAATTGCGGTTCCATACTTGCAAAAACTTCAAAGCGATGGAGAAAGCGGTAGAAAAAAAATTAATCAAATTACACGTTGGTTGACTATTGGTATCACCTTGGTTCAAGGTCCTACTTACATTTACAATTTATATAGAACGTTACCTAGTAATGCATTTTTATTGGGATTCAATTCATTTGAATTCTTATTTTCGTCAGTAATTATTTTAGTCACAGGTACAATTTTTGCGATGTGGTTAGGAGAAAAAATTACAGATAAGGGAATAGGAAATGGTATATCTTTGTTGATTATGGTGGGTATTTTGGCAAGATTGCCTCAGGCATTCATCCAAGAATTTACCACGAGAGTGACTAATAATAACGGTGGTCCGATGTTGTTAGTTATCGAAATTATCATTTGGTTATTGGTTATTGTTTGTTGTGTATTGTTGGTTATGGCGATTAGGAGAATTCCTGTTCAATATGCCAGACGTACTACTTCAGGGGATTTTGAACAAGACATGTTAGGTGGAAATAGACAGTGGATCCCTTTAAAGCTTAATGCTTCTGGGGTGATGCCAATTATTTTTGCTCAAGCAATTATGTTCATTCCAGCTGCTTTGGCAGGGCTGTCTAAATCAGATGCTTCGCAGTCAATCGTTGGCGCTTTTAGTAATATGTTTGGTTTCTGGTATAATTTAGTTTTTGCAACGTTAATAATTGTATTTACTTTCTTTTATACTGCAATCACAGTTCCTACTAACAAGATGTCTGATGATTTAAAGAGAAGCGGTGGTTTTATACCGGGTATCAGACCAGGAGTTGAAACTTCTGATTATCTTGATAAGGTGATGTCTTTAATAACTTTTCCAGGATCTTTATTTCTTGCTTTGATTGCCGTGTTCCCGGCGATAATTGTAAGTGTTATGGATGTTCAACAATCCTGGGCAATGTTTTTCGGAGGTACTTCATTGATAATTATGGTAGGTGTTGCCATTGACACAATGCAGCAAATCAATTCATATTTGCTAAATAAGCATTATGATGGTTTAATGAAAAGTGGTAAAAATAGAAAAGCAGTAGCTTAACTTTATGGCAAAACAATCAGCAATAGAACAAGACGGATCGATCATTGAAGCATTATCAAATGCAATGTTTCGTGTAGAGTTAGAGAATGGACATATAGTAATCGCACATATATCTGGAAAAATGCGTATGCATTATATCAAATTATTACCTGGTGATAAAGTGAAACTAGAAATGAGCCCTTACGATTTGTCAAAAGCAAGAATTACTTATAGATATTAAAGGATATTCAAAATGAAAGTTAGAGCTTCAGTAAAAAAGAGAAGTCCCGAGTGCAAAATTGTGCGAAGAAAAGGGAGATTGTACGTAATAAACAAAAAGAATCCTAGATTTAAACAAAGACAAGGATAATTATGGCAAGAATAGCAGGGGTAGATATCCCAAAAAATAAGAGAGGTGTTATAGCACTTACCTACATCTTCGGATTAGGAAATAGTAGAGCTATTGAGATTTTAGAAAAAGCTCAAGTAAGCCAAGATAAAAAGGTTCAAGACTGGAATGATGATGAGATCGGAGCGATTCGTGAAGCAGTGTCCACTTTCAAAATTGAAGGAGAATTGCGTTCAGAAGTTTCTTTAAACATCAAACGTCTAATGGATATTGGGTGTTACAGAGGTATTCGTCACAGAACTGGTCTTCCATTAAGAGGACAAAGAACTAAGAATAACTCCAGAACAAGAAAAGGTAAAAGAAAAACTGTTGCCAACAAGAAAAAAGCAACTAAATAATAAGTAATATGGCTAAAGCAACTGCAAAAAAACGTAAAGTTATCGTTGAATCAACGGGAGAAGCTCATATTTCTGCTACCTTCAATAATATCATCATTTCTTTGACAAACAAAAAAGGTGAAGTTATTTCTTGGTCTTCAGCTGGTAAAATGGGTTTTAGAGGTTCTAAAAAGAATACTCCATACGCAGCCCAAATGGCAGCAGAAGATTGTAGTAAAGTAGCTCTTGAAGCAGGACTTAAAAAAGTTAAGGTGTATGTTAAAGGACCAGGAAACGGACGTGAGTCTGCGATCCGTTCTTTGCATAACGGTGGAATTGAAGTGACTGAGATTATCGATGTTACTCCAATGCCTCACAACGGATGTCGTCCTCCAAAAAGACGTAGAGTTTAATAATATTTTTTTAGTATAACCTAGATAGAATACCGATTATCGAAGGATAAGACCTGAATTCATAATCTCTATCTTAAACAATTTAAAATGGCAAGATATACTGGTCCAAGTACAAGAATCGCCCGTAAATTCGGCGAAGCAATTTTCGGAGACGATAAAGCGTTCGAAAAAAGAAATTATCCACCCGGACAACACGGGATGGCTAAAAAAAGAGGGAAAAAATCTGAATTTGCTATCCAGTTAATGGAAAAACAAAAAGCTAAATATTCGTACGGAATTTTAGAAAAACAATTCAGAGGTTTATTCAAAAAAGCATCAGCAACTAAAGGTGTTACTGGTGAAGTTCTTTTACAATTATGTGAAGCACGATTAGATAACGTTGTTTTTAGAATGGGTATTGCCCCTTCAAGAAGAGGAGCTAGACAACTTGTTTCTCATAGACATGTCACTGTTAATGGTGACGTTGTAAATATAGCTTCTTACCACCTTAAACCTGGTGATAAAGTTGCAGTTCGTGAAAAATCTAAATCTTTAGAAGCAATCGAACGTTCTTTGTCTAATTCAAGTCATGTTTATGAATGGATTACTTGGAATAATGATATCAAAGAAGGTACTTTCGTTTCTGTACCAGCTAGACTTCAAATCCCAGAAAACATTAAAGAACAATTAATCGTAGAGTTGTACAACAAATAATAATTGACTTAGTCGAAATTTATGGCAATATTTAATTTTCAGAAGCCCGATAAAGTTATCATGATCGATTCAACCGATTTTGAAGGTAAATTTGAATTTAGACCTTTAGAACCGGGTTACGGATTGACCGTTGGTAATGCACTTAGAAGAGTTTTGCTTTCAGCATTAGAAGGTTATGCTATTACATCTGTTCGTATTGAAGGTGTAGATCATGAGTTTTCTACTATTTCAGGAGTTGTTGAGGACGTTACCGAAATTATCCTTAATCTTAAACAAGTACGTTTCAAACGACAAATTGAAGATATTGATAATGAATCAGTTACTATTTCTGTTTCCGGTAAAGATCAATTAACAGCTGGTGATTTTCAAAAATTTATTTCAGGTTTCCAAGTTTTGAATCCAGAACTAGTTATCTGTAATTTAGATCCTAAAATTAAACTTAATTTCGATTTAACGATCGAAAAAGGTAGAGGATATGTTCCTGCTGAAGAGAACAAAAAACAGAATGCTGCAATTGGAACTATTTTTACAGATTCAATTTTTACTCCGGTAAAAAATGTAAAGTATGCAATTGAAAACTTCCGTGTAGAGCAAAAAACAGATTATGAAAAATTAGTTTTTGAAATTAAAACTGATGGTTCTATCAATCCAAAAGATGCCCTTACTGAAGCTGCTAAAGTTTTGATTCACCATTTCATGTTGTTCTCTGACGAAAGAATTACACTCGAGGCTGACGAAATTGCACAAACAGAATCGTATGATGAAGAGTCATTACACATGAGACAATTGCTTAAAACTAAGCTTGTTGATATGGATCTTTCTGTAAGAGCATTAAATTGTTTGAAAGCGGCTGAAGTTGATACACTTGGTGATTTAGTATCGTTCAACAAAAATGACCTAATGAAATTCCGTAATTTTGGTAAAAAATCTTTAACTGAACTTGATGAACTTGTTGCAGTTAAAAATTTGAACTTCGGTATGGATTTAGCAAAATACAAACTAGATAAAGAATAAATTACTTCATATTTTGATCTCCAAAATGGATAGCATCAAGATGAAAGTATAAAAAAACACGTCATGAGACACGGAAAAAAATTCAATCACTTAAGCAGACAGACTGCACATAGAAAATCTATGTTAGCTAATATGGCTTGTTCTCTTATAGAGCACAAACGTATTAACACTACTGTTGCTAAAGCAAAAGCGCTTAAACAATTCGTTGAGCCTTTAATAACAAAATCAAAACAAGATACGACTCACAATCGTCGTATCGTTTTTGCTTACTTACGTAGCAAATATGCGGTAACTGACTTGTTCAGAGACGTAGCTGCTAAAGTAGGAGACCGTCCAGGTGGATACACGCGTATCATTAAAGTTGGGAATCGTTTAGGAGATAATGCTGATATGGCAATGATCGAGTTAGTAGATTTCAATGAACTTTACAATGGTGGTAAAAAAGAAGTTAAAAAAGCAAAAAGCCGTCGTGGTGGGAAAGCTAAAAAAGCAGATGAGGCTACTGAAGCTCCAGCTGCTGAAAGTGAACCAACTGCAGAGACAGCTGCTGAGTAATTATGAAAATAATCATTCAATAAAAATTAAGGATAAGCTATTTATAGTTTATCCTTTTTTTTTGATTTTTTCGGAACAAAAAACGTATTATTTAATAGTGAATTGTCTTGCTGTTCACTGTATCTTTTGCTTTTAAAAAAAAATCAAAAAGATGCCTCCAGACGCTCCAAGGTCATCAGGGCTCTAGGGTAGAATTTTTATTATACAATAAATTTCAAAAACTTGCATCCATTGCTTTAAACAATTAAATTTGCACAATATTTAACTATATATGAAACCCGCTTTGCGAGTTCCATGAGACTATTAAAAATAACATTAGATAGCAACGAATGAAATATACAACAAGACAAAGTGCCATTCTTTTATTGAGTGACGGAACCATATTCCATGGTAAATCTATTGGAATCAGCGGAACTACCTTTGGGGAAGTTTGTTTTAACACCGGAATGACAGGTTATCAGGAAATATTCACTGACCCTTCTTATTTTGGACAATTAATGGTTGCCACGAACGCTCATATTGGAAATTATGGAGTAAACGATTCAGAAATAGAATCAGGTAGTGTCAAAATTGCCGGGTTGGTTTGTAAAAATTTTAGCTTTAATTATTCTCGTTCCGATGCTTCAGGGAGTCTAGAAGATTATTTTATTAAACAAAACTTGATCTGTATATCTGATGTAGATACGCGTGCCCTGGTTAGTTATATTCGGGAGAACGGTGCTATGAATGCTGTAATTTGTACAGATGATACCTCTGTAGAAGAACTAAAAATTGCTTTATCAAAAGTCCCTGATATGAAGGGTTTAGAATTAGCATCTAAAGTTTCTACTACGGAACCTTATTTTTTTGGTGAGGAGAAGGCAACGTATAAAATCGCAGCACTTGATTTAGGAATAAAAATGAATATCCTTCGTAATCTGGCTAAAAGAGATTGTTATATCAAAGTATTTCCTTTTGATTCTTCGTATCAGGATTTAGCTGCATTTAATCCAGATGGATACTTCTTATCTAATGGTCCTGGGGATCCTGAGCCTCTTTCGGGTGCGATTCAAGTGGCTAAAGAAATTCTTGACAATGATAAACCTTTATTTGGAATCTGTCTTGGACACCAAATAATTGGTCTTGCTAATGGAATTTCTACTTATAAAATGTTTAATGGGCACAGAGGAATAAATCATCCTGTAAAAAATATCATCACTGGAAAAGGGGAAATAACTTCTCAAAATCATGGTTTTGCGGTTAATAAAGAGGAATTGGACAATCATCCAAATCTTGAAATTACGCATCTTCATCTTAATGATGGAACTGTTGCAGGGATGCGCATGAAAAACAAAAATTGTTTTTCTGTTCAATACCACCCTGAAGCAAGTCCTGGGCCCCATGATTCGTCGTATTTATTTGATCAGTTTATTGAAAATATTAAAGGATAAAGACAGTTATTTAATTGTCAAAATTTTAAAACAGAAGGGTTTGACTTTAATCATAAAGTCAGGCCTTTTTTTATGCGAAAAATAATTTTTATACTACTATCTATGATATTTTAGTCCTATTTTGCGCTGTCTCGATGCAATACGCATCTTGACTGTAAATTTTAAAGAAAAAAAGCACTTTCAAAAGTGAATATAATTTCACGAATATATAATGAAAAAAGTAAAATTAATTTGATACTGCAAAATAAAATTTTAATAAAGTAGAAAAGTGTTATTTCTAAAATAATTATAACGTTTTCGTTAATAACATTCATTATTTTCATAATGTCATTACAAAAGATAGAATATATTTGTATTACTAAATAAAAATTAGAAAATATGAGTATAATTATCAAAATTCACGCAAGACAAATTTTTGATTCAAGAGGAAATCCTACAATTGAAGTAGATGTAATTACAGACAATGGTGTTTTAGGAAGAGCAGCAGTTCCATCTGGAGCTTCTACCGGTAAACATGAAGCAGTGGAGTTACGTGACGGAGGAAAAGCTTTTCTTGGTAAAGGAGTTTTGAATGCGGTGAAAAATGTGAATACCCTTATTTCGGAAGAACTTCTTGGAGTTTCCGTTTTTGAACAAAATGTTATTGATCAAATGATGATTGATTTAGATGGCACGCCTAATAAATCAAACTTGGGAGCAAATGCAATTTTGGGTGTGTCTTTGGCTGTTGCCAAAGCGGCAGCAAATGAATTAGGATTGCCTTTGTATCGATATGTAGGCGGCGTTTCTGCGAATACATTGCCCGTTCCTATGATGAATATCATCAATGGAGGTTCACATTCTGATGCGCCAATTTCGTTTCAGGAATTCATGATCATACCAGTTAAAGCAACTTCTTTTACGCATGCAATGCAAATGGGGACTGAGATTTTTCATAGCCTTAAAAAAGTATTACATGATAGAGGTTTAAGTACCGCTGTAGGTGATGAAGGTGGTTTTGCACCAAACCTTGCCGGTGGTACAGAGGATGCATTGGACACGATCAAAAAAGCAGTTGAGGCTGCTGGTTATACTTTTGGAGACGAAATCATGGTGGCTTTAGACTGTGCGGCTTCTGAATTTTTTGTAAACGGAAAATACGATTATACGAAATTTGAAGGCGAAACGGGTAAAATTAGAACTTCAGAGGAGCAAGCTGATTATTTAGCTGAATTAGCAGCTAATTACCCTATTATCTCTATCGAAGACGGAATGGATGAAAATGACTGGGATGGTTGGAAATACCTGACGGATAAAATTGGTAATAAAGTACAATTAGTAGGGGATGATTTATTTGTTACTAATGTGGAACGATTGTCAACAGGAATCGAAAAAGGAATTGCAAATTCAATTTTGGTTAAAGTAAACCAAATAGGTACTTTGACTGAAACTATTGCAGCGGTCAATATGGCTAAAAACGCAGGCTTTACCTCGGTAATGTCGCACCGTTCCGGAGAGACGGAGGACAATACTATTGCAGATCTAGCAGTAGCATTGAATTGTGGACAAATCAAGACCGGTTCTGCTTCTCGTTCAGACCGTATGGCTAAATACAATCAATTATTGCGAATTGAAGAAGAATTAGGCGATACCGCTTATTTTCCGGGAAAAAACGCTTTTAAAATAAAATAAGTTCTAATACTATCTTTTTTAGCCATTCACTTCGTGTGAATGGCTTTTTTTTGGTAATATTTAACATTTTCATTGTATTATTCTCTTTTTAATTAGTGTTTAATTCCCTAGATTTGATAAATTATTATTTTAAAAGTTTATTTTCAAATATATTATGTCAAAAACAGCAACATTAGAAATCGACGGAAAAAAAATTGAACTGCCTATAGTAGTAGGTAGCGAAAATGAAGTTGCCATCGATATTAACAAATTACGTGATTTATCCGGTATAATTACTCTTGATCCGGGCTATAAAAATTCAGGTTCTTGTAAGAGTGATATTACTTTTCTGGACGGAGAATTAGGAATTCTTCGCTACAGAGGATACGCTATTGAAGATTTAGCAGAAAAAGCTGATTTTCTTGAAGTGTCTTATCTTTTAATTTTTGGAGAATTGCCTACTACTAAACAGTTGGCGCAATTTGAAACGGATATCAGAAAATACACGCTGGTCAATGAAGAAATGAAAAACATCATTGATGGTTTTCCAAAAACAGCCCATCCAATGGGTGTTTTAGCTGCTTTGACGAGTGCATTGACTGCGTTCAACCCTAAATCGGTTAATGTAGAGAATGAAAAAGAAATGTATGAAGCAGTTTGTAAAACCATGGGGAAATTCCTGGTTATTGCCACTTGGACCTACAGAAAAAGTATGGGTTATCCTTTGAATTATTATGATAACACTAAAGGGTATGTGGAGAATTTCATGCATTTGATGTTTGAATTGCCTACAGAGCCGTATACGCCAAACCCTGTGGTAGTAGATGCATTAGACAAGTTGTTTATACTTCATGGCGATCATGAGCAAAACTGTTCCACTTCTACCGTTAGAATGGTGGGTTCCTCACATGCGGGATTGTTTGCATCAATATCTGCCGGAGTTTCAGCTCTTTGGGGTCCTTTGCACGGAGGTGCCAATCAGGCAGTTCTTGAAATGCTGGAAGAAATCCATAGAAATGGCGGTGATGCAGATAAATATATGGCTAAAGCCAAAGATAAAAATGATCCTTTTAGATTGATGGGTTTTGGACATAGAGTCTATAAAAACTTTGATCCAAGAGCAAAAATCATCAAAAAAGCAGCAAATGAAGTTTTAGCAACTTTAGGAGTTGAAGACCCAATTCTTGCTATTGCTAAAAAGTTAGAAGCAGCGGCTTTGGAAGATGAGTATTTCAAATCAAGAAATTTATATCCTAATGTAGACTTCTACTCTGGAATTATTTACAGAGCGCTAGGAATTCCTACCGATATGTTTACGGTTATGTTTGCCATAGGGCGTTTGCCGGGTTGGATTGCACAATGGAAAGAAATGCGAGAAAATAAAGAGCCTATCGGAAGACCAAGACAAATTTACACAGGACATCCTTTGCGAGAATTCAAGACCTCTGATAAAAGATAAAAGATAAAAAGCTTCACAAATTTGTGAAGCTTTTTTTATATTTGCTAAAAGTTAAAGATACATGTTAGAATTAAATGTAAATAATGAAACTTCAAGACTAAGGGCAGTTGTTTTGGGTTCTGCAGTACATAACGGGCCAACGCCAAAACGAGAAGAGGCCTATGATCCAAAATCGTTAGAGCATATATTGGCAGGGACTTATCCGATCGAGACAGATATGGTTCGAGAAATGGAAGCCTTCAATCGGGTTTTTGAAAAATATGATGTAACGGTGTTTCGTCCTGAAATGATTGAAAATTACAATCAAATATTTACCAGAGATATTGGCTTTGTAATTGGAGATGTTTTTGTAAAATCGAATATATTGCCGGATCGCGAGCGGGAATTAGACGCGATTCAGTACGTAATAGACCAAATTGATCCTCAAAAAGTAGTGCGCCCCCCAGAAGAAGTACACATAGAAGGAGGGGATGTGATGTTGTGGAATGACTATATCTTCGTTGGTACATATAAAGGAAGTGATTACCAGGATTATATTACAGCACGGACGAATCTTCAGGGTGTTCAGTACATCAAAGACCTGTTTCCTACTAAAATTGTAAAGGGATTTGACCTAGTAAAGTCTAAAATTGAAGCAAGGGATAATGCCTTGCATTTAGACTGTTGTTTTCAGCCTGTTGGAATTAATAAAGGGATTATATACAAAAATGGATTTCGAGAAGAAGCCGATTATTTATTTCTGGTTAATCTTTTTGGGAAAGAAAATTTATTTCACGTCACTAGAGACGAAATGTATCACATGAATTCTAATATTTTTTCTATCGATACCACTGTTGTGGTTTCCGAAAGAAATTTCACCCGACTGAACAATTGGTTGCGAGCAAACGGTTTTCTGGTAGAAGAAATTCCTTATGCCGAAATTGCAAAACAAGAAGGGCTATTGCGCTGTTCGACCTTGCCTTTGATTCGAGATTAATTCAATTTTAAAAACGTATTGTGGTAGAGACGCACTGCAGTGCGTCTCTACCACAAAAATAAAACACAAAAACCCATGAAACAAACAACAAATTCGATATTGATGATTCGCCCAGTAGCGTTTAGAATGAACGAACAAACGGCAGTAAATAATTATTACCAAAAAGTAGTAGACGGTCTTTTGCCTGCAACGGTAAACGCTAAAGCACAACAAGAATTTGATGCTTTTGTCGAAAAACTAACAGCAGTCGGGGTTGATGTTACGGTTGTTGATGATACCCTGAATCCAGATACACCAGATAGTGTTTTTCCAAACAACTGGATTTCTTTTCACGAGAATGGAGATGTGGCTTTATATCCTATGTTTGCTGAAAATCGCCGTCACGAGCGCCGCGAAGATATTTTAGATGTTCTGGAAGACAAAGGATTTGTGATTCATAATATTGTTGATTATACATCGGCAGAGGAAGATGGATTCTATTTGGAAGGAACAGGAAGTTTGCTTTTGGATAGAACTAATGCTAAAGCATATTGCGCTTTGTCACCAAGGGCTGATGAAGAGTTGTTTATCGAATTCTGTGAGGATTTTGACTATGCTCCAGTTATTTTTGAAGCATTTCAAACCGTCGGTTCGGAACGAAAATTGATCTACCATACCAATGTGATGATGTGTCTGGGGGACACTTTTGCTGTGATTTGTTCGGAGTGTATTGATGATAAAAAAGAACGTAAAATGGTCCTGGATAGCCTAAAAGAAAACGGGAAAGAAATCATTTTAATTACGGAAGCCCAAATGAATACTTTTGCAGGAAACATGCTTGAAATTCGTGGGGCAAAGGACAAACGATATTTAGTGATGAGTGCTGCTGCACATCAGAGTTTGACTTCAAAACAAATTGAACAACTGGAGCGACATGCTGAAATTTTGAGTTCGAGCCTGGATACTATTGAAGCATGTGGGGGTGGCAGTGCCAGATGTATGATGGCTGAGATCTTTTTGCCAAGAAAATAATTGTACAATTCAGGCAAATACACTGCGTTTTGCCTGAATTTAATCTTAGATCAAATTGCCTTTAATAATATTGATAATCGCACTTACAATATATTGGATTCCTATAGCAATTACAATAAAACCAATGATTCTGGAGATCGCTACAATTCCGGATTCTCCAAGTATTTTTGCTAAATAATGAGCACTTTTCAAGATGATGAAAATAGCAACTGCGATAGCAAGAATGGCAAAGGATGAAATGATAATTTCGCTAGTTGTATTGTGTTCCTGATAAAAAGCAATCAGCAGCGAAATAGATCCAGGTCCGGCTAGCATAGGGATAGCTAGTGGAGTCAGAGCGATGTCATTTCTTTTTTGAGCATCGTTTTCTGCTTTTTTGGTGATCCCCCTCTTTTTGTTAAATTGTCCCGAGAGCAATGAAAATCCCGAGTTTACTATGATAAGTCCTCCGGCAATTCGAAGCGCATCGATGCTAATGCCAAAAAAAATCAGCATATATTGCCCAATAAAAAAAGAGACAATTAAGATGATAAACACATTTATCGCTGTCCACAATGAAATCCTGGAACGTTCTTTTTTTGTGTCATGTTGTGTAAGTCCTACAAAAATAGGAACAGTACCAATAGGGTTCAACACGGAGAAAAGTGCGACAAACAGATAAATAAAAAGATCCATATTTTATATTTAAGGGTGTAAAAATACTCTTTTTTTACTTTTTAATGTTAGGGAAATGTTTTTATTGCATTGATAACTAAACTTGAAAATTCCGAAACGGACAAACCTTTTTGATTACTTTTGCTGCATATACTTATAGAAAATGACAAAGAATAAAAAAACACTAGTTCTGGGAGCAACTACTAAACCAGAGAAATACGCCTTCAAAGCGATCACTATGTTGGTAGACAAAGGACATTCGGTGCTTGCTTTAGGACAAAATGCTGGTGAAGTGGCCGGTGTGAAAATCCAGACCAAAGCCATTCCCATAAAAAATATAGATACCGTTACCCTTTATTTGAACCCTGCACGTCAGCGCGATTATTACAATTATATCGTCGAGGCTAAACCTAAACGTGTTATTTTTAATCCGGGAACTGAAAATCCAGAATTGTACCAATTGCTGAAGCTGAATGATATCAAAGTAGAAATAGCCTGTACCTTAGTATTATTGACTACTAACCAGTATTAATATTTTTTTTGGAGCTACCTCCAGCTGTTCGCTATATCTTTTCTTGTCCCGTTTTTAAAACGGGACAAGAAAAGGATGCCGCTGCCATCTGGGCTAAAACTAAAATCGTGTTTCTGAAGCCGCTTTTTTGCTAATTAACCACAATCCAAGAAAAGTAATAAGCCCGTTTACAATGATCAGCTCATTGTCAAAGACGTATCCAAAAAACAATGTTTTTGAATGTTCGCTGATAAGGTATGTGAGTGCAGGAGACAACAAACAAATTATCGGGACCAGTTTGTCTTTGACCGTTTTTGACTGTGCAAACAGCCCGAAACAATACAATCCTAAAAGTGGTCCATACGTGTAGGAGGCCACCCTGAAAATCATTCCTACTACGGAACTGTCATTTATGGAATTAAAGAAAATAATGACCAGAAACATCAAAAAGGAAAACGCAACATGAACCAGATGTCTGTCTCGGACTACATTAGGTTTGTTCAGGTTCTCCGCTTTGTCCATTCCTAAAAAATCCACACAAAACGAAGTCGTAAGCGCTGTTAATGCAGAGTCAGTCGTAGCAAAAGTTGCGGCCGTCAATCCCAATAAGAATATAACTGAAGGTATCAGAGCCAGGTGATTAAAAGCAATTTCCGGGAAAAGCAAATCGGTTCTGGGCTTTCCGGTGTTTAAATCGGTGGGGATTTCAACCCCGTTTTTAGCGGCATAAACATACAGTAGCGCACCTACGCTCAGGAAAAATATATTGATAAGTACAAATATTCCGGTAAATGTGAACATGTTTTTTTGAGCTTCACCAATGGTGGCACAACTCAGGTTTTTTTGCATTAAATCCTGATCCAGACCTACCATGGCAATGGTTACAAAAATCCCTCCCAGAATTTGTTTGACAAAATGGAACTTACTCGACACGAAATCCTCAAAGAAAAATACTTTCGAATAGTTACTGTTTTTTACGGTTTCAAAAGCTTCTAAAGCATTTAAATTCAAGCTTCTGCAAATAAAGAAAATAGTCATGAAAACAGAGGTCACTAAGAAAAAAGTTTGTAAGGTATCCGTAATGATAATGGTTTTGAGTCCGCCACGATAGGTATATGCAAAAATTAAAGCCAGCGAAATCAGCACGGTAAAGGCAAAGGGAATGTTGTAAAAGTCAAAAACATAGCGCTGTAAAACGATCACCACAAGATACAATCGAAACGCAGAGCCTATTGTTCGGCTGATCAGGAAAATTGTTGCGGCAGTTTTATAGGAATACAACCCCAATCGCTGCTCGATATAGCCGTAAATCGAAGTCAGATTCATCCGGTAGTACAGAGGCAACAGCACTTTTGCAATAACTATAAAGCCAATGGCATTTCCCAGAACAAATTGAAAATACTTGAATTGTTCTCCGTTTGGCGCACCCACTTCTCCCGGCACCGAAATAAAAGTTACCCCGGAAAGCGCAGTCCCAATCATCCCGAAAGCCACTAAATACCATTTTGAGTTTTTATTGGCTTTGAAAAAAGCCTCATTGCCACTGTCTTTTCTACTTACAAAATGGGAAATCAAAAATAAAATCCCGAAGTAGATTACAATTAACGATAGAATGGTGAATGGTGTCATTTTTTTGAGTTTACAGGCAGCAAAATACGATTTTTTGTTTAATGAGTCATTTCTGGATCCGGATTCCCTTTGGCACATCACGAATAGCTACTGCTTAATTGGTTTGTATGCAACATTATAAACGATTTTATTTTAATATCGCCTACTAAAAGTATTGCTTTACGTCCAAAGCACTTCTGTTGAAAAAGGATTCTTTTTTATATAATGGCTTTTGCAAGCGACTCTATTTGTCAGTTTGGGTGTAGCCGAGAACCCTTGTTGCCTATCTACTGCACTCGATAAAAATGGCATTAAGTTTTTTTCATCAGTTCGAGTTGAGAAAAATTTGTGACAGGAAAAATTTCTACCGGGCATCAAGAATCCTAACGTTTTGATAGCTTCTCGACACAATTTTAATCAGTAACGCTTTCGCATTACTATTCAAAAGTACTCGAAGTGAGGGCAGAAACAGCGCAGCCTTAATGACATTGCACCCAATAGTAGAAAAAACGGCGGACTAAAATCGAATAACTAAAGTATACAATCGATTCAAGAAATAACCGATTAAACAAATAAACAAATTGCTACATTTGCAGTTATGGAATTTTCTTCAAAATTAATAGAAAGGGCAGTCAATGAAATGTCTCAGTTGCCAGGAATTGGTAAGCGAACTGCACTGCGACTGGTGTTGCATTTATTAAAACAGCCCAAAGAGCAAACAGGATTTCTAGCGCAAGCCTTGGTGGCAATGCGGGAGGATATAAAGTATTGTGCGAGTTGCCATAATATATCGGACAGTGCGTTGTGTGAAATTTGTGCCAACAAAAACAGAAATCATCAAATTGTTTGTATTGTGGAGGATATCCGTGATGTTATGGCGATCGAGAATACAGGACAATTCAGAGGAATTTATCATGTTTTGGGCGGTAAAATTTCACCTATTGACGGCGTGGGCCCCAGTCAGTTGAACATCAATACTGTAGTTGAAAAAGTAAAATCCGGTAGTGTCAATGAGATTATATTTGCGTTAAGCTCCACAATGGAGGGAGATACTACCAATTTTTATATTTACAAACAAATTGGGGATTGCGGGATTATTATATCAACAATCGCCAGAGGAATTTCAGTAGGTGATGAGCTGGAATATGCAGATGAAGTTACCCTGGGCAGGAGTATTTTGCAAAGAGTTCCTTTTGAAAAGACTTTTAAAAATAATTAATTTGTTTAATGAATAATGTTGCTTTTTAAATCGTAAATGAAAAGTTATATTTGTCGCTTAAAAATATTGTAAATGAGCAAGTCGGTACTCTGTTTGTTGTTAGTTATAAGTGTGTTGCTTTTTTCCTGCATCCCTACTAAAGATTTAATTTATCTTCAGAAAAAGGATACCTCAGCACAAGAATCTACTATTGCTGTGGTAGGATCTAAGCCTTATCGGTTGCAAACAAATGATGTGTTGAGTATTACTATAAAAGCGATAGACCCTAAATTAGTTGCTATTTTTAGTCCTATAAGCGAAGTCGGTTCTGTAGGAAAATCAGAATCCGCATTGTATTTTGATGGATTTACAGTAGACGATCATGGAAACATAAGGGTTCCGGTCTTAGGAGAATTAAATGTTATTGGTTATACGCTGGATGAAATCAGAGTGAGAATCGAAAAACAATTGTTAGCGGAGTATTTTAATGCCGAAGCTAATATTTTTGTAACCGTAAAATTATCGGGGTTTAGATATACGATCAACGGGGAAATTGGCAGTACGGGAACAAAAACATTATTTCAAGAGCAGGTAAATATAATGGAAGCCATAGCAAATGCCGGAGATATCTCTATAACAGGAGACCGAAAAGCAGTTACCATCATGCGAAAAACACCAACAGGAGTTCAAATGCATGATCTGGACTTGACGGACATCAATGTGATGCAATCGCCTTATTATTACTTACAACCTAATGATTATGTTTATATCAAACCGCTCAAGCAAAAAACCTGGGGAACCGGGAAAACAGGAATTGAATCCTTAGGAACTATTATTACGTTGCTGTCTTTGGCCACAACGACCTTTCTACTATTAAGAAATTAAAACAGCATTCAGAAAATGTTAGATATAAAAGATTTTTCGATTTTTGAAAATCAAGTCAGTTTTGATTTTAAGGGATTTTTAATGAAAATCGGAAGTTATTGGAAGTGGTTTTTACTTAGTTTAATAATCACTTTTACTATTGCCTATCAGGTCAACATCCGTAAAGAAAAAATATATGGCATGGAGACCCTCATTGCCATAAAGGAGGAAAGTAACCCTCTTTTTACTTCTAATACCAGTTTGGTTTTTAATTGGGGCGGTACATCTGATCAGGTTCAATCCATCTCTACAACACTGCAATCCAGATCACACAATGAGTTAGTGGTAGATAAACTGCAGTATTATATTGATTACTTAGTTCAGGGCGAATACAATATGGTAGATGCCTACGGAGCAGTTCCATTCTATGTAAATATTGATAAATCGAAAGGGCAGTTAGCAGGAAATTTAATTGGAATTACGTTTCTAAGCGAAAATGAATATGAAATCAGAATTCCATTTGGGAATCAAAACGTCTCGGTCGTCACGTACTCCAATAATTCCTATGGCAATACAGCAGTCGAAATTGGTGATTTTGTAAAAAGATACAAAGTAGGAGAGTCTGTTTCATTACCCTTTTTGAATTGGAAATTACAAATAAAAGACAATCCCGGTTTTTACAAAGGAAATGAATATTTTGTGCGGTTTAATGATTTTGACGAAACAGTAGCTGGATATAAAGGGATCAGTTTGCGCTCAGATGATAAAGGCGGTTCTATAATTACCCTGGGAATGCAGGGTACTAATAAAGCCAGAATAGTCGAATATTTGAATTCGACTGTTGAAATGCTGATCAAAAGACAGTTAGATAGTAAAAACCAGTTTGCTACCAATACGATTGCTTTTATAGACAGTACACTGATTGCCATGGAATCCCAGCTCAAAGAAACCGGGAATGAGCTAAAAACATTTAGAAAAGATAAAAACATTTATGATATTGAAGCGGGTGGTGCTAAATTCTCGGATAAGATTCTGGAATTTGATGTAGCCAAAGATGAAGTGACCCGTAAACTGTCCTATTACAATTCGTTAAAGGCTTATTTGAAAAACAGCACCAACTATGCAAAACTTCCAGCGCCATCTGTAGCGGGAATAGAAGATCCTAATATTGTAGTTAATGTTTCAAAATTGATCGCCTTGTCTACCCAAAGATCCGAAATGGCCTATGCCGTAAAAAGCGAGAAGATATTTAAGGATTTTGACAATCAAATGGAGGCGGTCAAAAATGTACTGTTAGAAAATATAGCTACTGCAAAAGCTTCGCTGCAATATGATTTAGCGATGGTGAGCAGTAAAATTAATGAAACCGAAAGTACCATAAAACAACTCCCGGAAGACCAGCAAGAGCTCGTTAAAATCAAAAGAAAATATGATTTGAGTGATAATATTTACAGCACCTTTCTTCAAAAAAGAAGTGAAGCAGATATTGTCAAAGCAGCGAATCTATCGGATGTTCAGTTTATAGATCCCGCAAAGGATATTGGCGGCGGATTAATAGGCCCTAAAACATCCGTCAATTATATATTGGCCTTATTTCTGGGAATACTTGTTCCGTTGATTTTTGTATTTGGCATTTTTTTTGTCAATAATTCGATTCAAAATACGGAGGACATCAGTAAGTTGACAAAAATTCCTTTGATAGGCGTAGTCGGTGTCAATAAAGAAAATACAAATTTAGCAGTGTTTGACAGGCCTAAATCATCGTTGTCGGAATCTTTTAGAGCTATTCGGTCCTCGCTCCAGTTTTTGTACAAACAACAAAATGTAGATGGTGCCAAAACACTGATGATAACCTCCTCCGTTAGTGGTGAAGGAAAAACATTTTGTTCCATAAATATCGCTACCGTATTTGCCCTGAGCGAGAAAAAAACAGTTGTTATTGGCCTTGATTTAAGAAAACCAAAACTGGCTACTGAATTTAATTTATCTAATGAAGCCGGGATTGTAAATTACCTGATCAAGCAAAAAACGGTTGACGAAATTATAAATCACACCCACATTCCTTTTCTGGATGTGATTCTCTCCGGACCGGTTCCTCCCAATCCATCGGAGATGATCATGAGTGACGGAATGGGAGAGCTGATTGAAGAATTAAAGAAAAAATACGATTATATAATATTAGATACACCTCCGGTAGGGTTAGTGTCAGATGCACTAGAATTAGCACAATATTGTGATGTTACCCTTTATATTGTGAGGCAGAATTTCACTAAAAAAGACATGATTACCTTGTTGAATAATCGTATAAAACGAGGGGAATTAAATAATGCCAGTATAATTTTGAATGGTCTGGAGAATAAAGCTAAATACGGAACGGGGTATGGGTATGGCTACGGATATGGTACCTATACTAATGACTATTACGAAGAAGACAAACCCAAAAGTATGTATGAAAGAGTGGCTCAGAAAATACTTAATAGACCCAGAAAGTAATTTATTGATTACAGATATAGTTAAAAAGATGCATTTTAGGGCATTTACTTTTTAGATTCAAAAACTTTTACCACGAATTTCACAAATTTTCACAAATTAATTCGTGATAATTTGTGAAATTCGTGGCAAATAAATAAGGGATACCACCGTGTAGACTTTAAGTCTGCCAACAAAAACTATGAACTTTTAGTTTATAGTGGTTTATTTTTTTTAATACAGAAAAATCAAATGAAAGAAGATATAAAAAAAACAGTGTTAATCACTGGAGGAGCGGGATTTATAGGCTCTAATCTGTGTGCCCATTTTTTGTCTAAAGGCTATAAGGTGGTTTGCCTGGATAATTTTGCCACCGGGCACCTGCATAATTTAAAAGACTGCATAAACCATCCTGATTTTCGTTTGATAGAAGGCGATATTCGGAATCCGGAAGAGTGTCAAAAAGCAGTCAAAGGCGCAGATTATGTGCTGCACCAGGCGGCTTTGGGATCTGTTCCCCGTTCTATCAATGATCCGGTGACCACGAATGACGTGAATGTATCCGGATTTTTGAACATGCTGGTGGCAGCAAGAGACGAAAAAGTGAAGCGATTTGTGTATGCGGCAAGTTCCTCTACCTACGGCGATTCAGAAGCGTTGCCCAAAGTAGAAAATACTATTGGGAAGCCGCTTTCTCCGTATGCAATAACAAAATATGTAAATGAATTGTATGCCGAAATTTTTAGCACAACCTATGGTTTAGAGACCATAGGACTGCGTTATTTCAATGTTTTTGGACGGAAGCAAGATCCCAATGGCGCTTATGCAGCCGTTATCCCGAAATTTGTGATGCAATTCATGCAACACGAAAGCCCAAAAATAAATGGTGACGGGAATTATTCCCGCGATTTTACTTATATTGACAATGTTATTCAAATGAATGAGTTGGCGATGTTAACTCAAAATCCAGAAGCGATCAATACGGTGTATAACACGGCGTGTGGCGATAGGAATACGTTGAATGATTTAGTGGGCTATTTGAAAGATTTTTTAACAAAATACGATTCTGAAATTGCAAACGTTACTGTAGTGTATGGTCCTAACAGAGCGGGTGATATTCCACATTCCCTGGCTAGTATTGATAAAGCAAAAGCCCTACTGGGATACAATCCAAAATTTGGTATGCAAGAAGGATTGAAAGAGGCGGTGCACTGGTATTGGGATAATTTATCGTAATACCGTATACCGTAGAGACGCGATAAATCGGATCTACATTGCGGATTTGATGCATTGCGAAATGTAGAGATGCGATAAATCGCGTCTGTACTGGGATTAAAAAAAATAAAAAAATATATAGATGAAAATCACAAAAATTTGTTGCATTGGAGCTGGGTATGTTGGTGGTCCGACGATGGCGGTTATTGCTCAAAAATGTCCGGAGATACAAGTTACAGTAGTCGATTTGAACGAAGAGCGCATTGCGGCTTGGAATGATACCGACACGGCCAATATTCCTATATATGAACCCGGATTGGACGTTATTGTTGCCGAGGCTCGGGGAAGGAATTTGTTTTTTTCTACGAATGTTGATAAAGCCATAGACGAAGCCCAGATTATATTTATCTCCGTGAATACCCCCACTAAAACGTATGGTAAGGGAAAAGGTATGGCGGCTGATTTAAAATACATAGAGCTTTGTGCCAGACAAATTGCACGTGTAGCCAAAGATAATAAAATAGTAGTGGAGAAATCGACACTACCGGTGCGAACTGCAGAAGCAATTAAGAGTATACTTGATAATACCGGGAATGGAGTACAGTTTCAAATCCTGTCAAATCCTGAGTTTTTAGCAGAGGGAACAGCTGTTACTGATTTGTTGCATCCGGATCGGATTCTTATTGGAGGCGATCCTTCGGAGGAAGGTAAAAAAGCGATTCAGGCCTTAGTCGATGTCTATTCGAATTGGGTGCCTGCCGCTAAAATATTGACCACTAATGTTTGGTCTTCTGAATTGTCTAAGCTTACCGCCAATGCTTTTTTGGCACAACGTATTTCTTCCATCAATGCCATGTCAGAACTGTGTGAGAAAACGGGAGCCGATGTCAATGAAGTCGCTAAAGCGATTGGAATGGACAGCAGAATTGGATCTAAATTTCTAAAAGCCTCCGTTGGTTTTGGAGGTTCTTGCTTTCAAAAGGACATTTTAAATTTAGTGTACATTGCAAAATCCTATGGTTTGAATGCCGTTGCAGATTATTGGGAGCAAGTTATTATCATGAATGACCATCAAAAAAGACGTTTCTCCAATTCTATTGTTCAAACGCTTTACAATACGGTTTCCGATAAGAAAATTACTTTTTTGGGTTGGGCATTCAAGAAAGATACGAATGATACCAGAGAATCAGCAGCAATTTATGTAGCTGATGATTTGATCAATGAACACGCAAAAATTGCGGTGTATGATCCTAAAGTTTCTAACAAGAAGATCTTGGGGGATTTAAATTATTTGGAAACCAGAAATGCAGAGGCGAATGCGAACAGTGTGCGTTCCTTTTTGGACCCGTACGAAGCCTGTCAGCAGGCACACGCTATTGCGATACTGACAGAGTGGGATGAATTTATCCACTACGACTGGCAAAAAATATATGATTCGATGCAAAAACCTGCTTTTATTTTTGATGGTAGAAATTTGCTGAACGGCCCGGAATTAAAAGCGATTGGTTTTGTGTATCAGGCGATAGGTTCGTGAGGGGTTAAGCGGTTAAAAAATTAAAGGTTAGATGGTTAAACGATTAAACGGTTAAACATTTAAAAGCTGATTGTGCTCAGCGGGTTGCTAGTAGTTTTCAAGTAATGAAATAGAACAAAACGTCTCGCTACGCTTCGCACTCGAAGTGTCGTGTATTGAGAACCGTTTTTAAATAAATAATTCAAAAAGTGTATTCTGAATTCGGATAGGGAGAATTAATTTTATGGCAATACAAGATAAAAGATGAATTGGTATGTAGTGTATACAAAACCCAAATGGGAAAAAAAAGTGGCAGAACAATTACAAAAGATAGGTGTGGAATGCTACTGTCCTTTGGTAACCCAAATGCGACAATGGTCTGACCGCAAGAAAAAAGTGGAAGTACCTCTTTTTAATTCCTATGTTTTTGTACAATTAGAAGATTCGAAACGGAATTTGGTGTTTCAATCCGTTGGTGCAGTCCGCTATTTGTATTGGTTAGGAAAACCAGCAATTGTGCGTGATGAAGAAATTGAAGTCATCAAGAAATGGCTCAACACTTCGGATTGTGTTGATCTCACTGTGGCCTCATATCAAATTGGGGAAACGATACAATTAGAATCGGGACCTTTTGCCGACCAAAAAGCCACAGTTCAGGAAATGACCAATACCCATTATGTGCTGGTTTTGGAATCTTTAGGATGTGTGTTGAAAATGAAACGATGAGTTTTTAGTGTGCGAAGTGAGGAGAAGAAAATAGAGAAAAGAATAAGCTGTTTCAACCGTCACTTCGAGTAATTTAGAAGAGTAATGCGAATGCTTTACTATTCTAAATTGTATCGAGAAGCCTTCATAACACAAGGGTTCTCGATACTTCGCCGCAATTTTCTATCGCAAATTGCTGCTCCACTCGAACTGACGAATCTTTATAGTAATTAATTGTGGCAATTAGTGAGTAGTGAAGTTCGTTTATAGTACAACCTAATGCTCATTAAAAGGCCCATTTAAAAAAAAGATTCCAAAAAATGAAAGACATTATATTAAAAGCCGAAAACATCTCCAAGCAATACCGACTGGGCCAGGTAGGAACGGGTACTATGGCGCATGATTTGAACCGCTGGTGGCATCAAGTGCGTGGCAAAGAAAATCCGTATCTCAAAATTGGCGACACCAATGACCGCAGTACCAAAGGTACGAGTGATTATGTCTGGGCATTGCAGGATATTAATTTTGAAGTAGAACGCGGTGAGATTCTTGGGATTATTGGCAAGAATGGCGCAGGAAAGTCTACTTTGCTCAAAATATTATCCCGCGTTACAGCGCCTACAACAGGAAGCATTAAGTTTGGAGGCCGTGTGGCTTCCTTGCTCGAAGTAGGAACCGGATTTAATGGCGAAATGACCGGCAGAGAAAACATTTATCTCAATGGGGCTATTTTAGGGATGACCAAAAAAGAAATAACCTCCAAGATTGATGCCATTATTGATTTCTCCGGTTGCGAACGCTACATTGATACCCCCGTAAAACGCTATAGCAGCGGAATGTATGTTCGACTGGCTTTTGCAGTAGCCGCATTTCTGGAGCCTGAAATTTTGATTGTAGATGAGGTTTTGGCCGTGGGAGATGCCGAGTTCCAAAAGAAAGCGATTGGCAAGATGCAGGATATTTCCAGAAAAGGAGGTAGAACGGTTTTGTTTGTGAGTCATAATATGGCGGCGGTGCGGAGTTTGTGTACAAGGGGAATTGTGTTAGAGAATGGGAAGGTAGTGTTTGATGGGGGGATTGAGGAGAGTGTTGATTTATATCATAATGTTTCTTCAAATTTTGAATCTTTTTATAAAAGAGATATTTCGAAAGACTTTAGCGAAATTGTAATAGATGAAATAAATATCAATAATGAGGGAGGAAACTTAGAAAGCCGTTTTTATTATGATCAAAATATTGTAATTGATTTTAAATTGAATTCAAAATTCAAAATAAAAGATAATAATCGTTACAAAATGTTTTGTACAATTGTCAGCAAGAATGGTCAAAGAGTATGTTCATATGAAACCAATCTGATTAAATCTGAAAAAATACGATTAACTATTGAAGCAGAATTTTTGGTAAGAGGCGAGTATTTTTTAAATGCGTTTATACATGTCCCTCAACAATTAAGAATTGATGAAGTAAATGAAGTTTGTCTGTTTGAGATTTTAGATGAAAAATCTAGTTTGAGCATTCATGGATTATACAATTACGGACAAGTATTTGGAAAAGGGAAATGGGATGCTATTTTTTAGATGAAAAATTTTTATAAATTGTAATTGTATTTTTTGTAATAAACATTTAGTAATATTAGATAAATGATTAAAATTTTAAAAAAATATTTTAAACCACCTTATTATTTCTTAATTGGAAAAAAACAGGGTACAAATGCAATAGCGCGATTTGTGCCTACTGAAAAAGAATTTTTAGGAAAAAAATTATATATCCATGATATCGCATCATTTAATTTGTGTAACGAGGAATTGTTTCAACTTGAAATGTATAAGTTTAAGGCTAGTCGTCCTAATCCTTGTATAATAGATTGTGGGGCAAATTTAGGGATGAGTATCATTTATTTTAAGCAATTATATCCCAATGCTTCTATAATTGCTTTTGAAGCAGATGAGCATATTTTTGGTTTTTTGGAAAAAAACGTTGAATCATTTGGATATAATGATGTAGAGTTAATCAATAAGGCAGTTTGGAATTGCGATGACACCTTGTCATTTATTGTTGAAGGAGGTGCAGGAGGAAGAATAGAAGAAGAAACTTCAAAAGGGAAATACAAAAAAGTAGTTTGTACCAGTTTAAAAAAATATTTGAAAGGACGAAAGGTTGATTTTTTAAAAATTGACATAGAAGGAGCGGAATTCGAAGTGATAAAAGACTGTGAGGATGAATTGAAAAATATTGATTATCTCTTTATTGAATACCACAGCATGCCAGATCGAGAGCAAAATTTGCATAAAATTTTGAAAATTGTACAAAAAGCAGGTTTTAGTTATCATATTAAAGAAGCTTATACTGCAAAATACCCATTTATAGAAAGAAATTTAAACTTCGGAATGGATTTACAGCTAAATGTTTTTTGCTACAAAACAAAATAATTGCAATTCAATGTATACTATTATAATGTCAAAAATTCAAACATTACTGAAAACATATGTAACAACTGGGTATTATGGTATAAAGTGTCTTGTTAAAGATAAATTTTTTCCATACAAAGGGAGGACTATTAAAAGAATGGATCTTTTTTTAAAATATTTTAATGGAAAAATAGGGATAGAAATAGGAGGGCCTAGTGCTATTTTTTCAAAAGAAATTCCAATTTATCAGGTTATAGATAGTTTAGACGGATGTAATTTCAGTTCTCAAACCATTTGGGAAGGTACTATTGTTGAAGGCCAAAATTTTAATTATTTAGGAAGTAAAAAAGGATACCAATACATTTGTGAAGCGAGTAACCTTAAAGAAATACCTGATAACAAATATGATTTCCTTATTGCAAGCCATTGTTTAGAACATTGTGCCAACACGTTAAAAACAGTTAAAGAATGGGTGAGAGTTATTAAAAAAGGCGGTGCTATTTTACTTATTTTACCGGATAAAAGATATACATTTGATCATAATCGTCCTATCTCTACTTTTGGTCATTTTGAAAATGATTTAAATAATGGGATTAATGAAACCGATTTGACACACCTAACCGAAATTTTAGAGTTACATGATTTGAATATGGATTTAGCTGCCGGAACTAAAGAACAATTTAAAAAAAGGTCTTTTGCTAATCACGAAAATAGATGCTTGCACCATCATGTTTTTGACTTCAAATTACTGAAAAATGTCTATAAGTATTTTGATATTAAGGTAGTTAATTTGACTTTTGTAAAACCTTATCATCAAATAATTTTAGGTATTAAGCGATGATTTCAATAATTATTTGTTCTCGAACCCAAAACATTTCTTTTAATTTATCTGAGAATATAAAAAACACGATTGGTTGTGATTATGAATTAATTGTCATTGATAATTCAAACAATAAATATTCTATTTTTGAGGCCTATAATTTAGGGATAGAAAAAAGTAGGAATGATTATTTGTGTTTTATGCATGATGATGTCTTATTGCATACTCAAAATTGGGGTCTACTAGTGAAGAATTTATTCGACCAAAATGAAGAATTTGGGTTGCTGGGGGTTGCCGGTGCTAAATCCAAAACAAAGATGCCATCGGCTTGGTGGGATTGTCCAGAAGAGGATAAATTTCTTTATTTAAAACAACATTTAAGAAATGGCAATGTTGAAGATTGGGACCAAGGTTTTAAGAATAAAAATATAGAAAAAGTGGTTGCAATAGATGGATTTTTTATGATTGCTCGAAGAGATAAACAGTTTCGTTTTCAGGAATCTACCAAGGGTTTTCATTGTTATGATTTGAACATATCATTCGAGTACATCAAGCTGGGTTATAGTATTATAGTGGTTAATTCAATAGTAGTGGAACATTTTTCTTTGGGAAAGTTAGATAAAAATTGGTATTTGACCTCTATAATAATGCACAAAATATACTCGAATTTGCTCCCTTTAAAAGTTGAAGAAGGAATAGTCTGCAAGGATTTTGAGTTTAAAAACGGAACAAATTTCATAAAAGGTTTGCTTTACTACAGGTTAAAAAAACAAGCCTTCTTACTTTGGATACAATTAATTATTTTAAAGCCTATTACAGGATGCCATTTTAAATTTTTGAAACAAATGCTAAAATAAATGCTAGCAATAGTCATTCCATATTATAAAATTACTTTTTTTGAGGATACTTTAGAGTCTCTGGTGAATCAGACAGACAAACGGTTTAACGTTTATATTGGTAATGATGCTAGTCCAGAAGATCCAGAGTTTTTATTAGAAAAATATATAGCGAAATTTGATTTTGTGTATCATGGTTTTGAAAATAATTTGGGCAGTATTTCGTTGACACAACACTGGGAACGTTGTATTGCATTATCCATTAGTGAAGAATGGATTATGATTTTGGGGGATGATGATGTGCTGGGGGTAAATGTAGTGGAAGCTTTTTATGCTAATTTATTAGAAATAATAAAGAAGGAAATTCATGTCGTTAGGTTTCGGACAAGTGTCAAACTTAATGATTCGCTTAGTACAAGATATAAAACGGTACATCCAAAAATTGAAACCATTTCCGATTTTTATTATCGAAAGTTTAAGGGGCTTACAAGAAGTTCTTTGTCGGAATATATATTTGAAAGAGAAGTATACACAAAAAATAAATTTAAAGATTATCCTCTTGCTTGGCATAGTGACGATATAGCGTGGCTTGATTTTTCCGAGAATAAGCCAATTTATTCTATTAGTGATGCAGAAATTGTAATTAGAATTTCTGATCAAAGTATTTCTGGAAAGACAAATGATAAGCCTCAAAAGGATCGGGCTAGATTGCTTTTTTTTTCGGAGTTAGTTACAAATTCATTTGATAAGTTTTCCAATAAAACTAAATTGTTGCTGTTATTAAGATATGAAGTGATTTTAAAAGATCAGAATAAAATGAATGCAGAAAGATGGTTTTTTATTGTAAAAAAATATATAAAGATTGGTTCTTTTGTAGCAGTAGCTAAAGTTTTTAGAAGAATATTAATTAATAAGTTTTTAAAATGACTCCATTAGTTTCTATAATTATTCCTACTTATAATAGAGCAAACCTTATTACTGAAACTCTCAATAGCGTTTTGAAACAAACGTATTTTAATTGGGAGTGTATTATTATAGATGATGGAAGTACGGATAATTCATTAGTAGTAATTCAAAAATATTTAAATAAAGATTCAAGGTTTTTATATTTATTGCGACCAGATTATAAAAAGAAAGGTCCTTCTTCTTGCCGGAACTATGGAATAGAAAAAGTAACAGGGGATTATATAATTTTTTTAGATTCGGATGACTTATTAGCAATAACTTGTTTAGAAAATCGAATTGAGTTTGCAATGCAAAATTTAGAATATGATTTTTGGATTTTTAAAATGGCGGCTTTTAATAATACAATTAACAATTTTGAATTTGTTTATGAGAATATTATAGCGAAAAATGAAAGCTTATTTTGTAAAAAAGAGTTTATGAAAGGTAATCATCCATTTGTTATTACTGGACCATTATGGAAAAAGAGTGTTTTGGTTGAACTAGATGGATTTAACGAGCAAATGACGATGATTGAAGATCCAGAGTTACATTTAAGAGCATTGAAAAAATATCGATTGAAATTCTCTAATTATACTGAGCCAGACTGTTTTTATAGATTGAATAATTTTGCTGCTAAACGACCAGTAAAATTAGAATTAGAAAATGCTTTTGTTTTTTTTAATTGTCATTTAAATAACATAGATAGGGATCTTTTAGTTAGTTTTAAGAAAACCATTAATAATTTAATTTTTGAAAATAAGAAATACAACTATTTTATTAGATTCTATATACTTGGTAATAAATTAGGCATTTTGTCAAATAATAAAATATTTTTTGGGGCTCTAATTCTGATTTATAAATCTTTTGGTTTTGATAAATTTAAAGGATTAGGTTATTACAGATTTAAAAAAATATTTAATAATTTTTAGTTTAATAAATTATAAGATGAATTTTATAAAAAAAATATTACTTAAGATAAATATCTTTTTTAAACCCAAACAAATCATTAATTTGAATGAGAACAATAATATCTCGTTTTTTAAAAATGTAGAATTTAAAAGTTCGAAAATAGATATTTACTCCTATATTGCAAACAATTCGATTATACATAACACTGAAATAGGAAAGTTTTGTTCAATTGGCCCAAATGCAGTAATTGGTTTTGGAGATCATCCAACAAATATGTTGTCAACTTCCCCTGTATTTTACAGTTCTGATTGTAGTTTCGATTTAAAACCTTTGGATAATTTATATTATGGAAAAAAAAAAGTGCATATTGGCAATGATGTATGGATTGGTGCCAATGTATTTATAAAAAATGGAATAACAATAGGAGATGGTGCTATCATTGGGGCTGGAGCTGTTATTTTAAAAAATATTCCTGCTTATGCAATTGTTGTCGGTGTTCCAGGAGTTGTTAAGTCATATCGTTTTTCTCAAAGCACGATAAGGAATTTGTTATCAATTAAATGGTGGGATTTATCTCCTAAAGTTATAAGAGAAAATTTCGAACTATTTACGTCGGATAAAATAATTGAAAATTTAGAGTTGATTTCACGATTAAAATAAATCGAACCGTAATTTGTTAAATAATGCAATATCCCAAAATATCAATTATTATAACCTGCTACAATCTAGGTAATTATCTAAATGAAGCTATTGCAAGTATCAAGAGTCATTTTCCACTGGACGATTCTGAGATTATTGTTGTAAATGATGGTTCTATAGATCAGGTTACTATTGAAATTTTAAAAGCAATAGAGCAGCAAGATAAATCGATATTTGTTCTGAATCAATGCAATATGGGCTTGGCAAAAGCAAGAAATAATGGAATTAAACAGGCCAAAGGGAAGTATATTATTCCACTAGATGCTGATAATAAATTGAGACCTGAATTTATTAAACAAACAATAAGTATTTTAGACAATAATCCAGAGATAGATGTTGTTCATGGTAATGCTCAAAATTTTGGAAATAAAGTTAGCATTTGGAAATCCAAACCTTTTTATTTTCCGGAGATGCTACTCAATAATTATATTGATGCTTGTGCCGGCTTTAGAAAATCTACTTGGGAAAAGTTGGGTGGATATGATGAAAGAATGCCTGTTATGGGTTTCGAAGATTGGGATTTATGGCTTCGAATGGGTAATGCAGGTTGTAATTTTCAATATGTGGATGAACTGTTTTTTGACTATAGGGTTAGAGATAATTCGATGCTGTCAGAGGCTTGGCAAAAAAGACCAGAGTTGTTAGATTATATTTTCAATAAAAAAGAATTAAAACATTTAGCACTATTTAGAGAAAGTGTTATCGAAAATAAAAAACTTAAACAGGAACCCTCTTTTAATTTTTTAATAAAAACGATACTTAAAAAAGTAAAACGAAAATTGCCTTTCTAAATGATTAATTCTAAAAAAATATTCTTTACTACTGAAAATATTTCTTGGGGTGGAAGCGAGTTGCTTTGGTCTAGAACTGTTGCAGAATTATCTCAATTTAGTTTTTCTATAGCTGTTTGCGTTCATGAAAAACTAAAACTTCCTCAAGAGTTACTTTCGCTCGAAAAAGATAGTAAAATACAAATCTTTATACATTCAAATTCTATCTTGTCCATATGGAAACGAATGCTGAATCGATTTTTGCCCTACCGTAAACGATTTAAATCTTCTAATTTACGGCATAAATTTATTCTTGATTTCAACCCGGATTTAATAGTAATGAATCAAGGTTTCAATTTCAACGCTGTAGATTTGATGTTATTTGCGCTAAAAAACAACCTAAGCTTTGTGACAATTTCTCATGCCGTAAATGAAGGATTGTGGCCCAATTTAGACTTGAGAAAAAAAATGCTTCAAGGTTTTAATAAAAGCCAGAAAAATTATTTTGTGAGTCATGACAACCTTTTAGTGACTCAAAATCAGTTAGGAATCATATTGGATAATGCTGCTGTTATTCGCAACCCGTATAATGTGTCTTTTGCAATTGATTTAGATTTCCCAAAACTGGATACTTTTCATTTGGCTTTTGTGGGAAGATATGATTTCTGTGCAAAAGGTCAGGATGTTTTACTTCAGGTTCTAGCTGAAACGAAGTGGAAAAGTAGAAACTTGTGGGTAAATTTTTATGGAGAAGGGAATGATGTAGAAAATTTGAAGGATTTGGTTGAAATGTATCAATTAACCAATGTAATGATACATTCTCATACGGCAACAGAAGAAATATGGAAAATGAATCAAGGTCTAATTTTAACCTCAAGATTTGAAGGCTTACCTATTGTAGTTGTAGAGGCAATGCTTTGCAAGCGATTGGTAATTGTTACCAATGTAAGCGGAAACGCCGAATTTGTTCAGGATAATGAGTCTGGTTTTATTGCTGCTGCACCAAGACCAGAATATGTGGATGAAGCCTTAGAACGCGCTTGGGAACAAAGAAAGAATTGGGAAGCAATAGGGAATAAGGCAAGAGAAGAAATTATAACTTTAATTCCCGAAAACCCAGCGGTTGACTTTGCAAATGAGTTAAATTATCTTTTAAGTAGTTTATAATGTATATTAAGGTCTACTTTATTTTAGCACATAAGAACCCAAGCCAAATTCAGGATTTGATAGCATTGTTAGATGATAATAAATCTTTGTTTTTTATTCATTTAGATAAAAAAGTGAATCAAAAGGAATATGAAAATTCAACTAAAAATTCATCCTGTCATTTTGTAAAAAACAGAGTGTTGTGTGACTGGGGGACCTACAGTTTAGTACAAGCTACTTTAAATACAATGAAAGAAGTGCAAAGGTTTATGATCGAGCATTATACACATTCAGACTATCATTTTATCATGCTTTCCAGCGAGGATTTACCGTTAAAAAGGAATGAAGCTATTCACGAATTTTTAGAAAGCAATATAGATACTTCATTTTTAGATTATTGGAAATTACCTTATAATAAATGGTGGGGAGGAGGTTTGTTTCGATTAGAAAATTTTTATTTTTTTCAATATAAAAAATTTCCTAAACTGAATTACTGGACTAACAGAGTTATAAAAAAAATGCATTTTAGTTTCTTGTTACCTTTAAATCGATTTAAGAATCGATTTCCAAATTTCCAAATTTATGGAAGCAGCCAGTGGATGATTTTGACTAAAGATTTGTTAGGATTTATTCTTGAAAAAAGTAATAAAAACATAAAGTTCAACTCTATATTTAAATACGTTTTAGCTCCAGATGAATTGTATTTTGCAACTGTGATTTTAAATTACAATTTGCAAGATCAATTTGTGGTATGTGATAAAAAAACTCATTTAGTTTGTTTTAACGGAGCAGAAGCCAGTCCAAGATATTTGAAAGTTGGAGATTTATATTGTGTTGAAGAAGGTCTCTTATTCGCAAGAAAATTCGATCCTGAAAATAATGCAAAAACCATTAACGCTGTAAAAAAAATGATTAGCCAATGAAAAAGCTAGCAGTCTTAATGCCTACTTATAACTGTGCAAAATATTTGCAGGAAAGTATCGATTCAATTTTAAATCAAACATATTCAGATTTTGATTTTTATATCTACGATGATTGTTCCACAGATAATACTATTCAAGTTATATCAGGTTATAGTGATAAGAGAATTATTTATATAAAAAATTTCGAGAACTTTGGTATTGCCAAAACTTTAAATTTAGGCTTTGAAAAATTATTACCTTCTTATCAATACATCGCCAGAATGGATGCTGACGATTGGTCATTCCCAGAAAGGTTTCAAAGACAAATTGATTATTTGGAACGGAACAAAGAAGTAGTTATGTGTGGAACCCAGGGATATTGTTTAAAAAACATGAATGATAATCCTATATCCGCTTGGGAATATCCCTTCAAGAATGACTATATCAAATACTATTTACTCTTTTCGGCTACTTTTCATCATCAATCTATTGTTTTTCGATCAGAATTTTTAATCAGAACTCATTTGAGATATGATGAAACAATTCAAACCTGTGAAGATTGGGATTTTTGGACCCACATAGTAAAAGAAGGAAATGTCGTAAACTTACCAAATTTTTTATTAAAATGTAGAGTCCTTCCAAATAGTAATCATCGTTCTCCTGAAAATAAAAATAAGCATATTAAAGAACGATCAAAAATCATTTCTAGATATTGGGCTGATTTTAATATTATACTTTCGGTTGACGAAGTGTATGAATATTATTACGGAAATAAATTATTGTCTTCAGCAGATTTTATTAAGAAAATTAAATTCTTGATAATTCAATTTAATACTTTGTATTTAAAAGAGTTACAGATGGACCCTGATGACAGAAAGAAATTTAGGTATTTATTAGCCAGAAGGATTTTAAGTTATTGGAAACGATCAACAGTAAATAGATTTAATCCTTTAATCTGGTTTGTAATAATAAAAGAGGTGAAGTTCATGAGTAAAATAAGATTAATAAAAAGCCTAATCCGATAAACACTTTATGCAAACATCTATATTAATTGTATCTAAAAATAGAAAATCTGAATTGGAATATACGTTAAATATTTTAGCTCAGATAATTGATTTTTCTGAGAATGAAGTTTTGGTATTTCTTGATGGTTGCATTGATAATTCTAAGATATTAAAAGAAAAATTCTGTTGGGTTGGATGGTTTTCTTCTGAAAAAAGCATAGGAGCTTCTGCTGCCAGGCATCAACTATATCCAAAAGCCAAAGGACAATTTTTAATAGGTTTTGATGATGATGCCCATCCTTTACAGTCCGATTTTATTACAAGAACCCTAAGTGTTTTTGAAAGGTATCCAATAGTTGGTATTGTTGCTTTTCAGGAAATAAAAGGTGTGTTTGGCTCAGATCAAGAGGCCTTAAGTCAGGTTAACTCAATAGCGGAAGAATATTTTACCAATGAATTTATAGGCTGTGGATTTGCTATCCGCAAAGAGGCGTATCAGGCTACCAATGGTTTTCCGGTTTGGATTGATATTTATGGAGAAGAATCATGCGTTTCGATTGAAGTGTTAGCTGCGGGGTACGATATAATATATACCAACACAATACAAGTGAACCACCGTGTTAATTTAATAGAAAGAAAGAAAGCTGGACAAAATTATTTTAGATTTGGAAAACAATTAAAAAATTCTACTTATTATTTTTTAGTGTATTATCCGTATCCTTTAGGTAATATTTTGAAATTGTATTGGCATAATTTCAACAAGTATGCATTACGTGACATTAACTGTTTTAAGATTTTTTTTAGCGTTAGTGTTGAGGTTCTTAGGAGTATGCCCAGGATACTTACCTATAGAAAACCAGTTACTGCATTAGTACTTGATAAAATGAGAAAAGTAAAAGGGATGCAATTTTGAAACGCTAAAAAGCAAATTGATAAGACTTTATATCTACAAGAGTAATAAATCTCAGAGCGCATTTGAAATTCAAAAAAATAAGTATTTTTACAAGGATATAATTTTACTAATGAAAACGATTGCTATTATTCCTGCTCGTGGAAACTCTAAACGGTTGCCAAATAAGAATTTATTACTTTTAGGAAGAATTCCTTTATTGGTGCACAGTATTTTATTTGCCCAAAAAAATCCATCTATTATTGATGAAATCTATGTAACGACCGATAACGCAGCCATAAAAAACATTGCGCTGCAGTATGGAGTTACAGTAATTGACAGACCAGATGCTTTTTCAGGAGACTTGGAACCAACGATTAGTAGTGTCCAACATGTTTTAGAGACTATTACTCATGCAGTTGACACGGTTGTTTTGTTACAACCCACTAATCCGTTGCGACCAGAAAATTTGCTTCAGGAAGCCTATGTACGGTTTTGCATGAATGATGCTGACAGTCTTGTCACCGTAACCAGGAATCATCAAAAATTGGGAAAAATAATCAACAACAGTTTTGAACCTTATAATTACACAATAGGGCAACGCAGTCAGGATTTAGAGCCTCTTTATTTTGAAAATGGGTTGTTGTACATTACCAAAGCTAAAGTGATACTGGAGGGTAAAATAGTTTCTGAAAATAGTATCCCTTATGAAGTAAATCATATTTTTGCCAATGTTGATATCGATACGCTGGATGATTTTGATTATGCGGCGTATTTAATCAATAAAGCGTCTCGACTGCGCTCGAAGTGACAGTTGTAATGATTTGATTATTTAGTTGTACTATGAATTTGAAATAAATCGTCTCGGCTTTACTCCGACTGCGCTCAGTACAAACTTTCGACGTGACAGTTGTAGTGACTTCAGGATTTTATTGTCAAATCGAGCGCAGTCGAGATTGTCTTCATTGACTCTCGCTCAACGCAGGCTCGGTCGAGATTGAGTCTTGGAGTTATTATAAAATTTAATTTGTAACCATTCATTAAAAAAATGAACCCATATATTGAAATTGCAGGAAGAAAAATAGGTCCCGATTATCAGCCGTTAGTGATTGCTGAAATCGGTATTAATCATGAAGGTTCTTTGCAAGTAGCCAAGGAGATGGTTGATGCTGCTCACAGAGCCGGAGCTGAGGTGGTCAAGCATCAAACGCATATTGTGGAAGACGAGATGAGTGGGGCAGCTAAAAAAGTCATTCCGGGCAATGCTACTGTTTCTATTTATGAAATTATGGAACGCTGTTCGCTGAGCGAAGTCGATGAATTAGAACTAAAAAATTATGTAGAAAGTAAAGGAATGATTTTCATTTCTACGCCTTTTTCACGAGCTGCCGCTGATCGGTTGGAGAAATTCAATGTATCCGCCTATAAAATAGGATCTGGAGAATGTAATAATTATCCTTTGCTGGAGCATATTGCAGCTTTTGGTAAGCCCGTTATTTTGAGTACCGGAATGAATACTATTGAAAGCATTACTAAAGCGGTGGCAATTTTTGATAAGTACAACGTACCCGTAGCGCTATTGCATACTACAAATTTATATCCAACTCCAATTCATCTGGTGCGTTTCGGCGCAATGATGGAAATGCATCAAGCTTTTCCGGATAAAGTTTTCGGCTTGTCCGATCATACTTTGAATAACAATGCGTGTTTAGGAGCTGTAGCTTTAGGAGCCAGTATTTTGGAACGTCATTTTACGGATCATACACATCGTACCGGTCCAGATATTGTGTGTAGTATGGATGAGCAGACATGTGGGGAACTTATCGTTTCTTCTCATGAAATGTGGCACATGCGGGGTGGAACAAAAAAGCCTGCTTTAGAAGAACAAGTAACTATTGATTTTGCATTTGCAACGGTTTGTACGATTGCTCCAATAAAAAAAGGAGCGTTATTTACTACGGATAATATATGGGTAAAACGTCCGGGAACTGGAGCTATATTGGCTGAACATTTTAATGATTTGATTGGGAAAATCGCTACTCGAGATATTGATAACGACGAGCAATTAGATTTTAATGATTTTGAACAATAGTTTCTTTATTTTGCCTTTTTTTGGATAGCAATTAAAAACTTAAAAATAGAGACAATTACAAAATAAATACAGTTCCCTCGAGCGCAATCGACCGGTATTTAAGATTTAAAAGTATCTCGACTGCGCTCGACATGACAAAAAAATAATGAAAAAAATCCTATTTCTTACCGGAACCCGAGCGGATTTCGGAAAAATAAAATCATTGATTTCAATTCTTGAACAACAAGAAGGATTTGAGGTGTTTGTTTTTGTTACCGGAATGCATTTGCTAGAGCGATATGGTTACACGCTATTGGAGATAGAACGCTGTGGCTTCAAAAATATTCATACGTTTATCAATCATACTCATGAGACTACGATGGATTTGACCTTGGCCAAAACCATAGAAGGGCTCTCTGCCTTTATCAAGACCGTTCCTCCTGATATGATTATAGTTCATGGAGATCGCGTAGAAACACTTGCCGGTGCTATAGTAGGATCGCTTAATAATATTTTAGTGGCGCATATCGAGGGAGGCGAGTTATCCGGAACGGTAGATGAATTAATTCGGCATAGCGTCAGTAAATTAAGTCATATCCATTTTGTTTCTAATGCTGATGCAGCCAAAAGATTGATTCAAATGGGCGAAAAAAAGTCTTCTATATTTACCATTGGATCTCCTGATATTGATGTTATGTTTTCGGATGCGTTACCAAATTTGAGCGTTGCCCAATCTTATTATCAAATTCCTTTTGATACGTATGCCATTGCCATGTTTCATCCTGTTACCACAGAAGCTGCCGAAATGCAGCATCATGCGAATCATTTTGTTGCCGCTTTACTGGAAGATACACATAATTATATTGTTGTTTTCCCTAATAATGATTTGGGAACTAACACTATTTTGGAAGCCTATAAAAGACTGGAAAACAATACCCGTTTTCGAATATTTCCTTCTTTGCGATTTGAATATTTTCTGACCTTGCTCAAAAACGCACAATACATCATAGGGAATAGTAGTGCTGGAATTCGGGAAGCGCCTTGCTATGGTATTCCTATTATTAATATTGGAACACGACAGCAAAACAGAGCGGTTCACGCGCACATTATTAACGTGGATTATGAACAAAAAAATATAACAGCCGCACTAGCGCTAATAGATATTCAAAAAACCATTCCAACGGCTACTGATTTTGGGAAAGGGAACAGTGTGCAGTTGTTTCTGGAGTCTATAGAAACGGATGCAATTTGGGCCATCAATCATCAAAAACAATTTAGAGATATTTAATGAAAAAACTAGGTATAGTAATCACTGATGGCGTTGGATTCCGGAATTTTGTTGCGGTATGGTTAGAATAATTTGATGTTATAACTATTAAGTTGCTTTCATTATTATGTGCTTATTACTACTATTTTTAAATTGATCTAATCAATACATAACTTAAACTGATTCATTCTTTGGAATTGCCTCTATAAATTAATGTGTTTTATGAAAAATAATTTGTTAGAAAACTTTATAGTTTACCTATTTAATTCCAAGACAATTTTTTACCTAATTTTAATTGTTGCAACGTTAATTGTAATACCTAATATTGATAGAGAATCTTTATGGTTGGATGAAATTTTTTCTGCAACGGCCTCTTTAAAAACATCTTCATTAGATTTAATGTTTTCTAAATATATATCAAGAGATGGAAATCCTCCTTTGTACTATGTATTATTGTTTTACTGGGGAAAAATATTTGGTTCTGGCGATTTTGAAATAAGGTTACTGAGTTATGTTGTTACTTTGCTAGGTTTAATATTGTCTTATTTACTAATAAAAAAATATTTTAGTAGAAAATTAGCAATTTTATTTTTATTCTTAAGTGCGTTTACACCTGGGGTATTATATTATGCTCAAGAGGCACGAATGTATTCTCTTCTTTATGCATTATCTAGTTTAGCAAGTATTATTTTTTTAATTTTTTTAAAGAGAATAAGGGGTAGTCAGAAAATTGAAAATATGTTGTTAATTTATTACTTTTTAGTAGGAGTTTTGATTTGCTATACTCACCATTTTGGTAGCCTAATTATCTTTTTACTTTCTTTTGTTACAATTATATATTCTTTAGTCTTAAGAAAAAATAGATCAGCAATAACTATATTAGTTGTATCTATTTTTATTGGAATATTAGGAATGATCTGGCTCATTTTTCAGTTTTACTTTGTTGATATGGGGAATCATATTAAACAAATTTCTTGGGATAGGAATAATTTAAAAAATATTATTTTTAATTTCTCTACCATTTTTGCTGTAAATAAGTTTGGTGTAGCCGCTTTATTAATTTTACTAGCTCCAATTTTAAGAAATTTCAATTACTTTTTAATATTGGTAAAGAAGTATAGTATAATCTTACTTCCAGTTTTGTTATTATTTTTAACTTCATATTTAATCAGTATCATGATATTTACAATATCGGAAAGATATTTAATTGTAACAGTACCTTTAATTCTTCTCTTTATTTCTTTTATTTTTAATGAATTATTTGATAATAATAAAATATTTGTATTCTTATACATTATCGGATTACTAATTTTATCTGTGTTTGGGAATTATACTTATAAAAAACAAAACTGGAGAGATGCATCAAAATACATTCAAAACAAGATTTATTTTTCACCGAATTCTAAGGTGCCAATTAAATCATTGTTAGATGGGTCCTTTGATCGATTGATGTTTGTTTCCTATTATTTTATGGAGTCTAAATATGTTTATTCTCCCGATGGTCCCAAAATCCAAGATAATTGTGATTTGATTTATGTAGATGGTCACACCAATGAAGAAGAGATTAAGAGAACTCTTGTTGAGTATAATATAAATATCCCCTATGAAATTTTAAACTTCAACAAGGTTTTTGTGGTAATAAAAAAGCGAAATTAAGATACTAAGTATTAATTAAAAAAATATTTAATAGTTTTTGGATGTAAGAATTATTTTAAAATAATCAAAAATTGTAAGTTTAAAAGCGATGAAAAAACTAGGTATAGTAATCACTGATGGCGTTGGATTCCGGAATTTTGTAATGAGTGACTTTTTAACAGAAGCCAGACTCCAATTTGATACTATTATCATTTATTCGGGGTTGCCTATCAGTGCTTATCCTGCGGATTTACAGTCTACAAGTACTATAAAAGAATTGGATGTTTTTGTAGAAGGCAAATGGACCTGGTTTTTCAGGAAATGGAAAGAGCTAGCTCATCTACAACACTATAAGTCTTTTTATGGTATGAAAGACAACCTGGAATCCGGGTATCCCAAAACAATCTCTGCCCGATCTCTTTTAGTCAAAATTATTTATTTTTTTACGCAGAGAGTGCACTCTTCTGCCAGTATTCTGTTTGTAGAAAAATTACAGTTTTTGTCTTTTTCTAAACATAGAATAGCAAAAGGGTATCTTCGATTATTGCAAGAAGACCAACCGACTCATGTTTTTTTCACCCATCAAAGACCCTCGTATTTAGCCCCTTTTTTATATGCAGCTATCCAATCTCAAATACCAGTCAGCAGTTTTATTTTCAGTTGGGATAATTTAGCCTCCAAAGGAAGAATGTTAGGGACTTTTGATTATTTTTTGGTTTGGAGTGATTTAATGAAAAAGGAACTGTTGTATTTTTATCCGAATGTAAAAGAGGAACAGGTAAGAGTGGTGGGAACACCTCAATTTGAGCCTTATGTGATGGACAAATACAAAACAGAAAAACAAGATTTTTATGCTAAATTTAATTTAAAGGAGAGTCAAAAAATAATTTGTTTCAGTTGTGCTGATGCCAGTATCGGAGCGAATGATCCTGTTGTGATTCGGACTATTGCCAATGCCATGCGAGAAAATAAAATAGGAATTCCATGTCAACTTGTTGTACGGACTTCTCCAGCAGAAGAACCAGAGCGTTTTGCTGCGATACAAAAAGAGTTTCCTGAAATTATCTGGAATACGCCCAAATGGATTTTGACTCGGGAGAATCATGCTGAAAGCTGGTCTCAACGCATTCCTAGTGAGGAGGATATCATGGATTTACGTTCTTTGTTGGAATATGTTGATTTGAATATTAACATGTGCTCTACAATGAGTTTAGATTTTATGTTATTTGACAAAGCGGTAATTAATACTGTTTTTGGAAATCCTGAAAATGGTTTGTATGATGACCAACGTTTTTTAGGATATGATCATTTCAAAAAAGTAGTCGAGAGCCAATCCGTGACCATCGCTCAAAATCCAACCGAATTAATTGACCAAATCAAGGAGGCTTTAATCAATCCTTTGGCACGAACTAAAGAAAGAAAGGCTATGATTGACTTACAAATAAGCAAAAAATTAAACGGAACCAGTCAGCGTATTGCTACAACTTTATCACAATGGAATGACCGAAAATAAAAAAATAGCAGTGCTTTGTAATTATGAACTATTACCCGAAAGAGTAGGCGGAATGGATTACTTTTTTTGGGCGTTTGACAAGAAATGTGCAGCAAATAATATTCAGGTGGATTGGTTTTTTCCGAATCAGTCCGATCATGGCGAATATGTTACTTTAACGATTTTTGAGAGTGGATATCAATCCGTAGAAAATCATTTTCTTAGTTTTTGTACCACCAATGCAACAGCGTACACGCATATCATTACCCATTTTGTCGAATTATGTACTCCTTTTTTTTATAAAATAAAGCAGTTGAGCGTCGCTAAAATAATTGCCGTGGATCATAATCCAAGACCTCTTTCCGGCTATCCTTTAAAAAAGAGAATCGAGAAAAGAATCAAAGGAGTTTTATTTTCCAGATATATTGCTGTTTTTGTAGGGGTTTCTGATTATACCGTCAAAGAAATTATTCATGATTTTGGTTCTCATTTGAAAAAGAAGACATTGACTATTTATAACGGGGTTGTACTAGAAAATATTTTACAACGAATGAATCGAAACACATTGCATCCCATCTTTTTGACAGCATCTCACCTACGTGAATCTAAAGGGATTCAGGATTTAATTGCTGCTGTCGCAATGCTTCCTACATCGATACAGAAGGAAATTAAAATTGATCTTTACGGAGATGGGCCTTATAAAAGTATTTTGGTTGAAAAGATGAAATACTATGATGTAGCCCATTGTTTTGCTTTTATGGGCAGCATTTCTAACCTGAAAGCGTTATTTTCGGAATATGATTATATGCTGCAACCTACCCACATGGAGTGTTTCAGTTTATCGATATTAGAGAGTTTAGCTGCCAATGTTCCTGTAATCACAACAAATGTTGGTGGTAATGAGGAGGTTATTGTTTCCGGGGAAAATGGGTTTATTTATAAAGCAAAAGATGTTATGGCTCTAAAGAATATTCTTGAAGCCGTTTATTTGGGTCATAAAAGAATTGAAACGAATACCAGAACCCTCATTGAAAACCGTTTTTCACTGGCAAGAATGGTCGAGTACCATTTAGCATTGGTATTAGAGAATAAATCTTAATTTTACACCGTCAAATCCGTTCCCGTACGTATGTTTTTTAATTCCTTATCCTTTGCCGTTTTCCTACCTATTGTATTTGTGTTGTATTGGTTTGTTTGTAATAAAACCAAAAGTGCTCAAAATGCAGTGCTCATTATAGCCAGCTATTATTTTTACTCCTGTTGGGATTGGCGTTTTCTGTTCCTGTTGGTGTTCTCGACGTTTTTAGATTATTATACCGGTATTCGGATAGAAAAGGCCAAGAGGGTACGGAGTCGAAAATTTTGGTTTTGGCTGAGTATCAGTGTAAATCTGGGCTTCCTGGGAATTTTTAAATACTATAATTTTTTTGCAGATTCTTTCTCGGAGTTGTTGAATGGGTTTGGGTTACAAACGAGTCCTTTACTACTCAACGTGATCTTGCCGGTGGGTATTTCCTTCTATACGTTTCACGGATTATCATACGTCATTGATATTTATTTAAAAAGAATTAAGGCAGAATATAATTTTGTCGATTACTCGTTGTTTGTCAGTTATTTTCCACTGCTTGTGGCGGGACCCATTGAAAGAGCCACACATTTATTACCACAAGTGAAAGTGAAACGCAGTTTTGACTATCAAAAAGCCAAAGAAGGAATCTTTCAGTTTGCCTGGGGACTGGTCAAAAAAGTGGTAATTGCGGATACCTGCGCTACATACGCCAATGCGATTTTTGATAATTATGAATCCATGAATTCTTTGTCGTTGGTTCTTGGTGCCGTTTATTTTGCTTTCCAGATTTATGGGGATTTTTCGGGTTATTCCGACATGGCGTTGGGAATGTCAAAATTGTTTGGAATCGATTTGCTGCGCAATTTTAACTACCCCTATTTTTCTCGTGATATCGCCGAGTTCTGGCGGCGCTGGCACATTTCTCTTTCGTCGTGGTTTCGGGATTACGTATATATTCCTTTGGGAGGCAGCAGTGGAGGTATGGGAATGAAAATCCGCAATACCTTTATTATTTTTTTAATCAGTGGTTTTTGGCATGGTGCCAATTGGACTTTTATTGCCTGGGGTTTTATTAATGCCCTGTATTTTTTGCCATTGTTGCTCTTGAAGCGGAATCGATCTAATATGGAAACAGTGTCCTTGCATTGGGATTTTGCCTCCGTCACAGTTTTCTTTAGCATTATCAGTACATTCGCATTAACTTGCCTGGCATGGATTTTCTTCCGGGTAAAATCGATAGGAGATGCTTTTGAATATATTGGGCGTATTTTTACCAATGGAAATTTTGCATCACAGTATTTGGATAACGAGCGATACAATTATGAAATCATCATTTTAATACTTGCTTTTATTGTTGTGGAATGGAATAGCCGAACGCAAGTGGAACCTATTTCTGGGCGCTACAGTTATTTAAAGTTGGGATTATGCCTTGCAGCAATTGTGGCATTAGGAACGTATTCCGATTATAAAGAATTTATTTATTTTCAGTTTTAGTGTGGTATTTTCGTTTTACCCCAACCCTAAAGGGAACCGAAAATTTAGAATACTCTTGATTAGTAGGTCGTAGTCTTTCTTTTTCCCACCCTTTAGGGATGGGGAAAGAAAAAGGAATAGGAGAGGTTGATTTCCGTTTTACCCCAACCCTAAAGGGAGCCGAAAATTTAGGACGTTCTTGATTAGTAGGTCGTAGTCTTTCTTTTTCCCACCCTTTAGGGATGGGGAAGGAAAAAGGAATAGGAGAGGTTGATTTTCGTTTTACCCCAACCCTAAAGGAATCTTGAGTTTTTGAAATAAAAATATAGTTTGAGTTATGGATAAAAAAACGCTTCAGTCTGAGAATATGTGGAAAGGTGCATCTCCGAAAATTTTTTCAAATGCAAAGAAATTAAGAGATAATGCAACAGAAGCGGAAGAAAAACTTTGGTTAGCAGTTAAAAACTATCAAATAGAGGGATTTAAATTTAGGAGGCAGCATCCTCTTAGTTTTTACGTTGCCGATTTTTATTGTCATGCCTTAAAGTTAGTAATTGAAATTGATGGAGGATATCATCTGACTGAAGAACAACAGCTATTAGATGAAGAAAGAACAAAGCATATTGAATTTCAAGGATTAAAAGTAATCCGATTTACAAATGAGGAAGTACTAGCGCAGTTGCCGGAAGTTATAGATAAAATAAAAGCGTTTATTGCTGCGGGATAAATTTCCGGTTTACCGTGACCCTAAAGGGAACCGGAAATTTAGAATGCTCTTGATTAGTAGGTCGTAGTCTTTCTTTTTCCCACCCTTTAGGGATGGGGACGGAAAAAGAAATTATTTAGAATAAAACTATAAATACAATACAGAACAAAACAACAATGAAGCAGTTTTTAATTTTTACAGTCAAAACCCTCGTGCTACTATTTTTACTGTTAGTAGTATTGGATTTTCTATACACAACAGTTTATGTACAGTCGTCGAATAGAGGGAAAATTGATTATGTTTACAATTCAGCAGCGCGCAAGTATGATGTGGTAATTTTAGGATCTTCCAGAGCCAACAATCATTTTGTGGCTCCAATGTTTGAAGAAAAAGGATTGAAAACATTTAATTTTGGGATGAGCGGAGGACATTTGTTTGAAGCATCCCTACTGTTAAAATTAATGGTGGAACGAAAGTATACTATAAAAAATGTGATACTCGAGGCCGATTTGAATTTATCAAATGAAAAGCGAGATGAGGGTGTTTCTTCTCGTTTTCTTCCCTTTATCCATGATTCTAAAACAATCAGAAATCATTTTTTAAAAGAGGCCGATTTTAAAGAATTGTATTACATTCCTTTTTACAGGTATGTTGCATTTGATTCCAAGATTGGGTTTAGAGAACTCTATAAAACGGTATCGAAAGAGCCTACTACAAATTTGGCTCATTTAGGATATTATCCGTTAGTCAAAAAAAAGGGTAACATGAAAAACAATCTGACTAATTTAAAACCGTTACGGAACAAATATTATGAAGAAATTAAACAGCTTTGCAAGGACAACAACATCAATTTGATAGCTGTCATGACCCCGATGTGCACCAATACTAAAGGATTAAATTATTTTGAAAAAGTGCAACAATGCTATCCTGAAATTTACAATTATGAAAATACGGTAGAAGGAGATCAGTATTTTTCGTCCTGCGGGCATCTGAATGATACTGGAGCACGACGGTTTACCAGTGTAATTATAAAAGATTTTTTTAATAGATAAGATGGGAAACGAATATTCAGCAGTGGCTCCCTTTATTTTGGAGAAGGTTGAGGTGAGGAAAATAGCTTTTTTAAGCCCGGAATATCCACACCCAAAAACAGGAAGCTCCGGCGGAATAGGTACCAGTATTAAAAATCTGGCAATGGGACTTTTGGCAGAAGGCTGTTCGGTACGCGTTTTAGTGTATGCCCAAAAAGAAGAAGCTGTTTTTTATGACAGTGGTATTTGTATTCAGCAGATCAGGAATGTCAAATTTAAGGGATTGTCGTGGTATTTGACCCGGAAAAAACTGCAGAATATTATTGATACTTTATACGAGGATAAAAAAATTGATGTGGTAGAAGCTCCGGATTGGACGGGAATCACCTCTTTTATCTCTCCTAAAAAATGTAAGGTTGTGATTCGGTTGCATGGCTCGGATACTTATTTTTGTCACTTGGATCGGCGGCCTGTAAAGTGGATTAATAAATTTCATGAAAAAAGAGCGTTGAAAAAAGCAGATGGCTTGCTTTCTGTAAGTCAGTTTACGGCCGATACTACGAATGCGGTCTTTGGTTTAAACAAGCAATTTACGATTATTCCGAATGGTATTGATCTTGATGCGTTTAGTCCGGATGATAAAAACAAAGAAAATACGAACACGATTCTATATTTTGGGAGTTTAATTCGTAAAAAAGGATTGTTAGAGTTGCCGTTTATTTTTAATGCAGTGATCGCTAAAAATCCAAATGCTAAATTGATTTTGTTAGGGAAAGATGTTCCCGATATCATATCAGGGAATTCTTCCACTTGGCAGATGATGCAAGGAATGTTTTCTCCAGCTGCGCTGCTCAATGTGACTTATTATGGGGCTGTGCCATATCAGGACATGAAGCAGCATATTAGTACGGCAACAATTTGCGTGTTTCCTGCTTTTGCAGAGGCTTTGCCCGTGTCTTGGATTGAGGCCATGGCGCTGCAAAAACCTATTGTAGCCTCAAATATTGGCTGGGCACAAGAAGTGATTGATGCCGGTATCAATGGGTTTTTAGTACATCCTAAAAATCATTTGGAATACGCAACAAAAATTATTCAACTGTTAGATGATGCTGTTTTGCAAAAAGCGTTTGGTTTAGCGGCAGAAAAGAAAGTGAAAGAAAAATTTAGTAAGGAGAAAGTGGCGCAACAGAGTGTAGTGTTTTATAAAAAAGTTTGTGTTAGGTTAGAATCAGACAGCTAAGTTAAAAAAGCATGACTTCGACTACAATTCGTCTACGCTCAATATGTACTTCCGACCTGATAGAAAGGATTATTAAAACGTAGGATGCTAACAGAGATTAACGGGTCGAAGTGTGGTTCAATTTTTTTATTTAAGATTAATTGAAATTTTTATTAATTACACCCAACGGGTAGATTTAAGTTTAAACGATAAATGGGAAGAATACGATTAAAAGAATATACAACGACGTCAGGTGAAGTACTATTGTATGCCGGTACTCCTGATTTTTCACAATTGGAGCTATTGTCTACTGGAGCAGGCGATATTTGGCATAGTTCTTTTGAGCAGGGCTATAAAAATGCTTTCCCTGAATTGGTCTATCAGACTGCTGTATTCTTTTGGTATTTGAATGATTTTGATGGATTAGATCAATGTGTCAGTTGGAGGATTAATCCCAATGCTTTTGCAGTTCGTAAATCAGTTTGGGACCTCACAAAAGGTTTTGATACCGATTTTGAAAATATTCAAATGCAGGCTTTAGATTTTGGATTTCGATGCAACCGTTTTTTGGGAGGAGTTCCATTATATGTAAAAAATTTATTTACAAATGCGGCTATAGAAAAGGTGATAGTTTCAAGAAGAGATCGTCATCTTTTTTTTAGGAAAAATTATAAAATAAGCCATGCCATTTTTATGATTTACAGATTAGGTTTCTTGAAAATTTCAGAATGGATTACTTTGTTCAGAGTCAAGAATACCTATAAAAAAAGGGACATAACGGCTAGAATTCCTTCTCGGGTGCTTCTTGCTATTCAAGGTAATCCTACAGTAAGTTATATTATACCTACGATGTTCCGTCAAGAATACACTTTACAACTGTTAGATGATTTGTCTAATCAAAACTATAAACCGACCCAGGTTATTGTTGTAGATGCCACTCCCTTGAGCGACAGAGATGAAACGGCCTACGAACAAAAGCAGTATCCCTTTGAATTAAAAGTGATTTGGCAACAGACAAAGGGTAGTTGTAGGGCCAGAAATGAGGGGATTGCTCTATGCACGGGGGATTATATTGTTTTTGGTGATGATGATATTCGGATCCCTGCGGATTTCATCGAAAACCACATTCGGTTCTTACAAACCTATTCGGTTGGAGCCTGCAACGGACTGGATATCCGTGCGGATCACCACCAACAGAATTTAGAGGATTTGGCTCTTAAGTTGGAACAATTGAGTCGACCCCCATTTATTGCGGGCTGTACTCAAATGTTTAGCAATGCGAATTCTTGTGTCAAACGGGAGTTTGTAAATCAGTTGGTCGGTAATGATGTCAATTTTGATGGCGGTTATGGCGAAGACAGTGATTTTGGAATGTCGTTAAGTAAAATCGGAGTAACTGTTTTAGCTAATCCATTTGCTGCTAATTTACATTTAAAACCACCCAGCGGAGGCTATCGTTTTTGGGGAACTCAAGCTAAGATTGTTGGAAAAAAAAGGAAAGCACAGCCCTGGGAACTGGATGCTCCTGTGAAAAACATAAAACCGGTTCCTAGTCCAACAATTATGTATGGGATAATGAAGCATTACAGTCCTAAACAATTGAGAGAGTATAAGTATAAACATTTTACCTATTATCTATTTACGGGTTCTAAAGTTGCTTTTTTGTATCGTTTATTTCGATTTCCTTACAAGAATATTCAATTTAAGAAGTCGGTTTTTTATGCACAAAAATTGCAGAATTTAGGAATTAGACACCAATAACAATGAAATTTTCATTACTAATTTGTACCTACATGCGTGCCGAAGCTTTATTACAGCTATTAGAGTCTGTGAAAGAGCAAACAAAGTATCCTGATGAAATTATGATCATCGATGGGTCAACTAATCAAGATACATCGGTAATGATAAAGAATAATCGATTTGATCATTTAAAATATTTCGCCGTTCCACCACAACATCGTGGTCTGACTAAGCAACGCAACTACGGAATTGAAAGAGTAGCAGTTGATATAGAAATAATCTGTTTTTTAGACGATGACATTGTTTTGACGGCTACTTATTTTGAAGAACTGTTACAAACGTATAAGGTTTATCCGCAGGCTTTAGGTGTTGGCGGGTACATTATTGATGAAACTAAAACGGAATTTGTTGGTGAAAAGTATCACTCCAAAAGTGATGAATTTTATTTTGATGGATGGAAAAGAAAAGATGGCAGCCGATTCGTGTTAAGAAAAAAATTAGGATTAGACAGTGATTGTCCACCGGGTTATTCTTCCTTATATTCACACGGTCGTAGTGTGGGATTTTTGCCTCCGAGTGGTAAAACGTATGAAGTTGAAATGTTGATGGGAGGTGTTTCCTCTTTCAGAAAAAAGGTGTTTGATACGTTGCATTTTTCTACTTATTTTGAAGGTTATGGCTTGTATGAGGATGCCGATTTTTCTTTACGAGTGTCTAAGATAGGGGCATTGTACTTGAACACTGCTGCAAGATTGTATCATTATCACGATACCGCAGGAAGACCCAATCAATATCAATATGGTAAAATGGTCGTGCGAAATGGTTGGTATGTCTGGAGAACGAAAAATCCTAAGCCAACATTAGAACATCAATTAAAATGGCACACAATTACATTACTTTTGACTGGTATTCGGTTTAGCAATACCTTTACCAGCAGTAGTAAAAAAGAAGCTTTTACAGAGGCAGTAGGCAGAACCGTTGGTTGGTGGAGTTTGTGGATAAGAAAACCAAAATAAGATATAAACAGTATTTTAAATATGAAGTTCGTAATCATTACCCACGTGCCGCATTCGAAAGTGAATAATTTATATTATGCGTACGCTCCATACGTAAGAGAAATGAATGTTTGGGGCAACCATGTAACACAAGTAGTGATTGTGGCTCCTTTTTTTTTAGGTAAGGCGACAGCCATTGACAGTTCTTACCAGCATCAAAACATACACTTTATTCCTGTTCCAAGTTTTGATTTATTATCGATACAAGCTATTTTATTTACTTTATTTAAACTTCCCGGATTGCTTTGGGTTTTATTTAAAGCCATGAAATCTGCTGATCACATTCATTTACGGTGTCCCGGAAATATTGGATTATTGGGTTGTTTTGTTCAAATTTTATTTCCGAATACTCCAAAAACAGCTAAATATGCCGGAAATTGGGATCCTGAATCCAAGCACCCTTGGACCTACGAACTGCAACGATGGATTTTAAGCAACACTTTTTTGACCCGAAACATGCAGGTTTTAGTGTATGGCGAGTGGAAGGGCAGTTCTGGAAATATTAAACCTTTTTTTACGGCTACCTATTCTGAAAAAGATAAATTGGCAGTGGTTCCAAAAGTGTTACAGGGTGTGGTCGATTTTGTTTTTGCAGGTACATTAGTCCATGGGAAGCATCCGCTGTATGCTGTTCAATTGATCGAAAATTTGCATCAAAAAGGGTATTTAGTGCGTTTGCGGCTGTATGGAGAAGGAGTACAACGTAAAGTCTTAGAGGAGTATGTTGTAGCGCATCAGCTCGAGTCCATTGTTTTTTTGAAAGGAAATCAATCCAAAGAAACCCTGCAAAAAGCCTATCAGGACAGTCATTTTATAGTGTTGCCTTCAGAGAGTGAAGGGTGGCCAAAAGTGATTGCCGAGGGTCTGTTTTGGGGTTGTGTTCCTCTGGCAACAGCTGTTTCATGTGTGCCTTTTATGCTGGATTATGGGGACAGAGGGATTTTGCTGGAAATGGATCTTGAAAAAGATATTTTGCAAATCGAATCGGTTTTGAGTAACCAAAGCCTTTTTGATTACAAACAAACCAGAGGAGCAGAATGGTCCAGGGGCTATACGATGGATTTTTTCGAAGCGGAAATCAAAAAATTACTGGCACGTTGATGCTGAGTTTAACTCGTCTCTTTGAGTGGGTTTGCTACTATTGGGCGTAGATTAATATGTAACATAAGTGATAACAACAACATGAGAATCATTCAAATTATAGATTCACTCGAGGCAGGTGGAGCGGAGCGTATGGCGATCAGTTATGCCAATGCGCTAGCGAAAAAAATTGAATTTGCAGGTTTGATCGTCACCCGAAATGAAGGGCCACTGCTCCATCAAATTGATGCGGATGTTTCTTATTTGTATTTAAATAAAAAACACACTTTCGACTTAAGGTCAGTTTTAAAGTTGAAATCATTTGTAAAACAGAATAAAATTACAATCGCACATGCACACGGGACATCATTTTTTACTGCGGTATTACTTAAATTGACGTATCCTAAGATTAAGTTAATTTGGCACGATCATTATGGAGCAAGGGCAAATGAATCAATATGGAATAATTTGATATTATCTTTTTGTTCCTGTTTTTTCTCTTGCACATTTGTAGTAAATCATCAATTAGAAGTTTGGGCTAATAAAAATCTATTAACTAAAAAAAATTATTTTTTACCAAATTTCGCTACGTTTGATGACAACGTTTTAAAAGAAACTATTCTGAAAAGTGAAGAAGGGAAGCGAATAGTATGTATCGCAAATCTAAAACAACCTAAAAATCACATAACAATATTGCGTGCTTTTGCGGAAATGAATTTAATGGAATTGGGTTGGAGTTTGCATTTAATCGGAAAAGATTACAAGGACGACTATTCAGCTATTTTAAAGGAATTTATAAGTAAAAATAATTTAGAAAATTATGTTTTTATTTATGGTTCTAAGACTGACATCAAATACATACTATCTCAAGCAACAATTGGTGTTTTAGCTTCTACAGCAGAGGGGTTTCCTGTAACATTATTAGAATATGGTTTGGCAAAATTATCAGTAATATCAACAAATACCGGGCATTGTCCAATGATTATCCAAGATAATTTTAGCGGTTTGTTGTTTACTCCACTAGATAGTTTTCAGCTTCAAGTTCAATTAGATAAAATGATTTCTAAGGAATCTTTAAGAATTAGTTTTGCACTACATTTGCATCAATTAGTTGTAGATAATTATTCAAAAGAAAAAGTGATCGATATTTTAATTAAGAACTATGAAAAACTATCCGATTCTAAATAGTTACAAATGAAAAACGAAGATCGATCCTATCTCTATTTAATTCTTTTCCATGTGGTGGTGGGTGCATTGGGGTATTTGTTGCCTTTTACAGCAAAAATATACGGCTATTCTATTTTTATTTTTGGAATTTATTATATCGTAAAAAAACAAAACAGAAATAACGAAGCACTGATTGCTGCGGCTTATGTGGTAGGGAGCGAAGTCTTTTTGCGAATGACCGGTGGAAATCCACTCTATGAAATTTCCAAATACGGGGTTGTACTCTTTGTTCTTATCGGGATGTATTACAGCGGTTTTTCTAAAGGAGCCATTCCGTATTGGATCTTTCTATTGTTACTAATCCCCGGTGTTATTATTTCGACTTTTGTATTGAATTTTGACACGAATATTCGCAAAGCGATTGCCTTTAACCTTTCGGGTCCCGTTTGTTTGGGACTGGCTTCTTTGTACACCTTTCGGCGAAAGATTGGATTGGATCAGATGAATACAATCCTGCTGAGCATGGGTCTTCCTATTATTAGTTGTGTGGCATATCTGATTTTTTATACACCAGATTTACAGGAAGTCATAACGGGAACCGAATCTAATTTTCAAACTTCTGGAGGGTATGGCCCCAATCAGGTGGCTACGGTTTTAGGACTGGGGATGTTTATTTTTTTTTCCAGAGTAATATTGGATTCTAAAACAAAATTCCAAATTATAATCAACCTGATCCTTGCGTTAAATATCACTTATCGAGGAATCATTACTTTCTCCCGAGGAGGAATGATTACCGGATTCTTGATGATTGTTTTGTTGCTGGCGTTCTTGTATTTTAAATCTAATTTTGGCGGAAGGGCAAAATTGAATTATATTATCGTATTCTTAGTGTTTGCAATGTTTGTCACTTGGACCTTCACCTCCTTTCAGACAGGCGGCCTTATTGACAAGCGCTATGCCAATCAAGATGCCGCAGGAAGGGCTAAAGAGAGCCAGTTTACCGGCAGGGAGGATGTGGCACTAAATGAGATCAATACGTTTTTGAAGAACCCTATTTTTGGAGTAGGGGTTGGGAAAGGGGTGGAAGTCCGGGAGGATGAAACGGGGATCAAAGTGTTGTCCCACGACGAAATTACCCGGATGCTGGCCGAGCATGGGTCTTTAGGGATAATAGCATTGCTGATTTTGTTTTTTACACCCTTGGTTTTGTACTTGGAAAACAAGTTCAATATGTTTTTATTGTGTTTTGTTGCCTTCTGGTTTTTAACCATTAATCATGCCGCCATGCGTACCGCCGCACCGGCCTTTGTATACTCGTTGTCCTTACTCAATGTGCAGTTGGGATCGCCCAGAAGAACGAGTGTTGTAAAAGAAGAGTAGAGAAGAACCATAAAGAAAGTGGTGCGTATTCGTTTCAATATTTTTCATGGTTTTATTAGGGAATTCGCAGCTCTTAAAAAAATCACTTTGTTAAAAGTGGATGTTCTTAAAAAAAAGAGGTGCTACTATAAGTTTAATTTGGAACAAAAAAATTAAATTTGCACCCGTACCATAAATACCTATCATGTTTTCAGTTGACAAAATGCATTTTGAAATATCAGAACGAAAGATGATTCTTCGACTTTTTGATGTTCTCTTTGTTTTGACGGCTTTATATGCAACTGGAAAGGTATTTGCTTTTGATTATTTTGAAGTTTCAGCTACTAATTATTACTGGACAATCGTTTTGGCAGTTTACCTAAATGTATTTGGAGCTATTTTTGAAATGTATAATCTTCAGGTGGCTAGCAACGAGTTTCAGGTGTTAAAAAGTACTCTTATTACCGTTTCAACAACTGTTTTAGTCTATTTACTGACGCCGTTTTTTTCTCCGGAACTGCCCTCAAACCGCCTTCAAATTCTATTGTTTTTTCTGGTCGTATTCTTATCGTTGTTTTTCTGGAGGATGTTGTATGTAACCTTTTTGGCCTCTAATCGATTTTTTCAGAAAGCAATCTTGATTTGTGATCAGGAGCAGGTACAAGAGTTGATTTTAGGACTTGAAAATATTGATCCGCATTATAAAATAATTGGGTTTGTTAATCTAGATTCCAGTGAACAACAAATGGAAGAATACCATTATGTGCAGCACATCAAAAGAGAGGATTTGTTCTCTTTTGTGAATGAAAACGGAGTTTCTGAAATTGTGATTGCTTCCCAAAAAACGGGAGGTATTACAGCAGATTTGTACCAACAATTGCTTCATTTATTAGAGGCTGGGAATATTATACGGGAATATACACAGGTATATGAAAGTAAAACCCAGCGCATACCAGTGCAGTACATGTCACGGGATTTTTATCGTTTTTTTCCTTTTAGCCGAAGCAATCAGAATAAATTGTATTTGATTGTTATGCGAATATTTGAAATAATCGTTTCCTTGTCTGGACTTGTTGTAGGCGTGTTCTTGTGTCCGCTTATTTTGCTTGGAAATGCAATAGGAAATAAAGGGTCGTTGTTTTATTCACAAGAACGGATAGGCAAAGATGGGGCGGTATTTAAAATTTTAAAGTTCCGGACAATGGTTAAAAATGCCGAATCGAACGGTGCCGTTTTTACCGCTACGAATGACTCCCGAGTGACGCTTTTTGGGAAATTTCTGCGTAAAACCAGAATCGATGAGTTTCCTCAGGTTATCAATATACTAAAAGGAGATATGGCTGTTATAGGTCCGCGTCCCGAGCGTCCTATTTTTGTAAAAGAAATTGCAGAAATAATGCCTTTTTATGAAACCAGACACATCATCAAGCCGGGGCTTACTGGCTGGGCACAGGTCAATTATACGTATGGGGAAACCATTGATGATAGTCTGATCAAGCTGCAGTATGACTTGTATTATATCAAGCACCGCAGCATTTACCTAGATTTGAACATTGCTTTCAAGACCATCACTACGGTGTTGTTTTATAGAGGACAGTAGCTAGTATCAGACACGTTTTTTAATGTGTCGTTTTGCGGTGCAAAATGCTACGAAAAAGGAGAGTTTCTTGAAAATTTGTTGCTTGCAGGTCTCTTTAAAACTGCACCGAAAGAGTAAATTGACAGTGAGTAATTTTCTTGTATAACACATACTTCCGTCAGATGTTTTTTTATTTATAGGTTTTTATCATTTATCTTTGCCGAGTTAAAACTGTATACGTAACCGACTAATTAGATCCTGTCAAATGAGAATATTATTTTTATTTTGTTTTTTAGCAGTGCCCATGCTGCTGTTTTCTCAAAAAAATATTACTAATACAGATACTGCCAGTAAATACCAAAGTGCGTCAGATACGGTCAATAAACAAAAAGAACAAAAAGTGGCTACTGTTGATATGTATCGGTTCATCACTTTAGAACGGGATACCACTTACATTGACACATCTCTCAATATTCAAAAAGAATACAGCCACAACTATTTGCGAAAAGACATTTTTGGACTTTTACCTTTTGCAAATGATGGACAAACATACAATACCTTACAATACGGTTTGACGGATGTAGTTGTATTTCCCGAATTTGGTTTTAAAGCAAAGCATTTTAATTTTTTGGAGGCAAACCAAATCCGTTACAGCTCTGTAGCAACTCCTGCTACCGAATTATATTTTAAAACAACCGTACAAAAGGGGCAGTCAGTAGATGCCTTTATTACCCTGAACACCTCAAAAAATTTAAATTTTTCGATCGCCTACAGAGGACTACGTTCAGAAGGAGAATACATCAATCAGCTCTCAAGTACAGGAAATTTCAGGTTCACCACCAGTTACAACACTAAAAATAAACGGTATTTTGCTAATGCACATTATACCTATCAAGATATTTTAAATGAAGAAAACGGTGGAATTACGACTATTAATGATTTTGAAAGTGGTGATCCAAACTACGATAACAGACAAAGATTTGAAGTGTATCTTAATGACGCCAAATCATTTCTGAAAGGAAAAAGAATTTTTGTGGATCACAATTTTAGAATTAACACAAAAAAAGGAGACAATAACGCGTATCTCGCGCATCAGTTTAATTACGAAAATAAGTTCTTTGAATACAATCAGGCCACAGTAGCATCTGCCGTAGGAGGGGCAATAGTTGACCGGTTTGGGGACTCTTTTGCAAACAGCGGGATCAATGATCAAACTCGTTACAACAAGATGTACAATAGAATTGGTTTGATTTATGAAAATACAACATTGGGTAAATTTCAGTTTTTTGCTGACGATTTCAGATCTAATTATTATTACAATCAGATCCTAATATTTGATGCGAAAACAGTCCCAAGTTTCTTGAGCCAGAACATTAATAGTGCCGGAGGTCAATATGAATACCGAAAAAACAATTGGAACGGTATTTTTTCTTATTCCAGATCCATTACCAACCAGTCGCTTTCAAATTTAGATGCTAAATTGAAGTATGAGCTCACTGATGAAATTCAATTTGCATTTCAGTATCAAAACATAAACAAACTACCCAATAACAATTACAATCTGCACCAGAGCAGTTACGTGCAGTACAACTGGTCTAATGATTTTAAGAATGAAAAAATAAACACAATAAAAGCTAATGCCATTTCTCCTTGGCTAGATGCGGAATTGCAGTTTTCAGTGTTGAATGATCATTTGTATTTTACCGAAGCATCAACTGCGCAGCAAAAAACAGATAACACACAAATTGTTGCGCCGGCACAATACAATAGCACAATAAATTATGTATCGATCAAAATCAGCAGAGAATTAAAATTTGGAAAATTTGCGTTAGATAATACAGTTTTATATCAAAAAACAGAACAACAAGATGCCATCTTGAACGTGCCTGAAATTGTAACGCGAAATACGTTTTACTACTCGAATTTTTTGTTTAAAAAAGCCTTATTTCTGCAAACAGGGATTTCACTCAATTACTTTTCCAGTTATTATGCCAATGAATACAATCCGGTCATAGGAGAATTTTTTGTGCAAAAAGACAAACAAATCGGCAATCATCCTAACCTTGATTTTTTTATCAATGCAAAAATTCAAAGAACAAGGATCTATTTGAAAGCGGAACATTTTAATTCGGCACTCACCGGCAATGATTTTTATGCCTCCCCCAATAATCCATCGCGTGATTTTACGATCCGATTTGGTTTAATTTGGAACTTCTTTAATTAATAGCTCTTTAAAATTTCAATTTTTTAAGTCATTTTTTTTGGGCGTTTTATCGCGCTATCCGCTATATCTTTCCTTGCTTGGCAGCAAACAAGGAAAGGATGTCGCTATTATCACGAACGCAAAATTCCGTAAACAAGATTAATTTATAACAAAATACTATCTTTGTAGCAGTATTTACAACAAATTACAATCTTAAATTTATTATACAATGCGCTACGCAGAAAATATATTAGGTACCATAGGCAACACCCCATTAGTGAAACTCAATAAAGTAACTGCCGAAGTAGAGGCCTTAGTACTTGCTAAGGTGGAAACGTTCAATCCAGGAAATTCCGTAAAAGACAGAATGGCTGTAAAAATGATTGCAGATGCGGAGGCTGATGGCCGTTTACAGCCAGGCGGAACTATTATTGAAGGAACTTCCGGGAATACAGGAATGGGATTGGCATTAGTCGCCATTATAAAAGGATACAAACTAATTTGTGTAATTTCAGACAAACAGTCCAAAGAAAAAATGGATATTCTTCGTGCCGTAGGCGCTAAAGTTGTGGTGTGTCCTACGGATGTAGAACCTACGGATCCAAGGTCGTATTATTCGGTTTCTAAACGATTGGCCAAAGAAACGCCTAATTCCTGGTATGTGAATCAATACGACAACCCTTCAAACGCTATCGCGCATTACGAGCAAACGGGACCGGAAATTTGGGAGCAAACAAGTGGTAAAATTACTCATTTTGTATCGGGGGTAGGCACTGGAGGAACTATTTCCGGAGTTGGGAAATATTTGAAAGAGAAAAATCCAACCATTAAAATTTGGGGAATCGATACCTATGGTTCTGTATTTAAAAAATACCATGAAACAGGAATTTTTGATGAAAATGAAATCTATTCGTATATCACAGAAGGGATTGGTGAGGACATATTACCCATGAATGTAGACTTTTCTTTGATTGACGGATTTACAAAAGTAACGGATAAAGATGCGGCGGTTTATACCCGTAAAATTGCACTTGAAGAAGGAATATTTGTAGGGAATTCTGCTGGTGCGGCGATCAAAGGATTGTTGCAACTCAAAGAACATTTTAAACCGGAAGATGTAGTTGTGGTTCTTTTTCATGATTCAGGAAGCCGTTATGTAGGTAAAATGTTCAATGACGACTGGATGCGGGAACGCGGTTTTCTAGAAGAAGAAATCACAAAGGCGGAGGATGTAATCAAAGATCATATCGACAAACCATTGATTGTGGTGCGTACCGAAGAATTAGTTTCGCACGCCATAGAAAGAATGCGTAAATACAAAATATCTCAAATTCCTGTCATTGATACCACCGGATTTGTAGGTTCTGTTGATGAAAGTGATTTGTTTCAAAGTTACGTAGCCGACAAAAATGTAGCTGATAAACCGATTAAAGATGTAATGGGAAAACCTTTTCCAATAGTGAAACACGGAACTCCTATTGAAGAAGTTTCTCGATTATTCACGAAAGAGAATGAAGCCGTTTTGATTGAATTAGAGAATGGAAATCACCATATTATAACTAAATATGATATTATTGGGTCGATAAAATAAGATTAAAACTGGATTTTATTTCCTAATTATACTCCAACAAGAATCAAAAAACCTGCAAGGTTTTTTGGTTTAATTACTTTGTTGCTGTAAAATTTTTGGAATCTAAAAGTTTGCAAGAACATCTAAAAAAAAGGTAACAAATACATTGAACTTCTATAATTGACAGTATTTTTGTAAATCTGAAATCAAATATCGTTAACCCTAAATCTGAAATCAAATTGACCTTCACCGCTATAGACTTTGAAACAGCAACCGCATACCATCCGTGTTCTGTAGGAATTGTAACCGTAGAAAATGGAATAATTACAGATGAGTTTGTTAGTTTAATCAAACCACCAAATAATTTATATTCTCCTTTTACCATTCAAGTGCATGGGATTTATCCGCGGGATACCATGAATGCTAAGTCATTTGCTCAGGTATATCCTGAAATTAAAAAACGGTTGCAAAACAGGATGGTTGTAGCTCACAATGAAAGTTTTGACCGGAATGTTTTGGCAAAATCAATGGCTCTTTATAATTTAGAGTATGCGGATTTGAATATTGCCTCTCGTTGGGAATGTACCGTAAAAATATACAAAGCCAAAGGATTAAAACCAACTAAATTGAGCGATTGTTGCCGGGAAATGAATATTGCTTTGAATCATCACGAAGCGTTATCTGATGCTCGGGCTTGTGCCAAATTGTATTTGTTGAAATAAAAACATCCTATTTTACTAAAATAGCATTCGGTATTTTAGGGAAATTTCTGATTTTTTTTGTTTTAGATAATTTGCTATTTTTTTTTACTACATTAGTCTTCAATCTAATATTTTCAATATGAAAGAAGATTTCCTCCATTACCTGTGGAAATTCAAGAAATTTGATACTTTGAATTTGAAAACTTTCAATGGAGAGGAAATCACAATTGTTACTGTGGGCCAATATCTTGAACTGGCCGGTCCTGATTTTTTTAATGCACAAATAACGATTGCAAATCAAAAATGGGCAGGAAATGTCGAAATTCATCTTAAATCGTCAGACTGGTATGTGCATCATCATGAACAGGATTCAGGATATGAAAACGTTATTTTACATGTGGTTTGGGAGCATGATACGGAAGTGTTTAGAAGCAATAACAGCGAAATTCCGGTTTTGGAACTCAAAAAATATGTAGATAAGGCCACCCTTGAAAATTACCAATCTTTAATGGCACCCAAATCATGGATTTTTTGCGAAAAGCAAATTAATAAAATTGATGGATTTGTCTTTAAAAATTGGCAGGAACGTCTGTTTTTTGAACGTCTGGAAAGAAAAGCAAAATCTATATTTGATTTGTTAGAACAAACTAATCACGATTGGGAAGCAGTGTTGTTTTGCCTTTTGGCTAAAAATTTTGGATTAAATACCAATGGAGAACTCTTTTTTAAAATGGCAGAAAACATTCCTTTTTCGGTACTTAGAAAGGAAAGTTTTGAAATTGAGAATCTGGAAGCATTAATTTTTGGAACCGCAGGGTTATTGGATTGTGATAAGGAGGATACTTATTTCAAAGATTTAAAATTTAGGTATTTTTACTTGATACATAAATACCAATTGGAGCAAGGTGGCCAGGCACCAGTCCAGTTTTTTAAGCATCGCCCGGATAATTTTCCTACGATACGTCTTTCTCAATTGGCGAATTTATACCACAGTCAGGTACATTTATTTTCAAAAATAAGTGTTTTGAATTCATTAAAAAGTAGTTACGACCTGTTTCAGGTTTCGACTTCTGAATATTGGTTGAATCATTACCAATTTGATAAAGAAAGTCCAAAGAAAAGGAAATCGCTTTCAAAATCTTTCATTGACTTGATTGTCATAAATACCATACTTCCGCTACAATTTGCTTTTGCTAAAAGTCAGGGAAAAGAAATTTCAGAGGATTTAATTCGTCTGTTAGAAGAAGTTTCTCCGGAGAAAAATGCCATTATAGATAAATTCAAGTCTTTTGGGGTTCTCGCTGCAAGTGCTTTTGATACCCAATCATTACTGCAACTAAAAATGGAGTATTGCAACGCAGGTAAATGCTTAGAATGTGCCGTGGGAATGGAATTGTTGAAAAAAAATTAATTCAATTATTTTTGGATTTGTTTACTGGAGAATGTTGTAAATTTGTTTTTTAAATATGCGATTGACGAATTTAATACACTAACTGAAAAATGTCAGCAGTAATTAAGCTTAAGTTCTTTTTTGAGAAACACGGTTTTCATGTTTCCTCCCGCTTAGCAGATACCTTAGGAATGCGTGCCAGTAGCGTCCGACTATTTTTTATTTACTTGTCATTTGTTACAGCTGGCTTGTGGTTTGCCGTGTATTTAACTTTGGCTTTTTGGATGCGGTTGAAAGATTTAATTCGTGCAAAACGCACTTCGGTTTTTGATTTGTAAAAAGAGTTAAATAAAAAAAGGGATTCTAAAATAGTTAAACTATTCTAGAATCCCTTTTTTGTATGCTGTAAATTTATTTATCCGGATTGTTTAGTTTACTTTTTTTCTTACCGTAGGCAAAATAGATAGCAACTCCAATAATCATCCAAATGGCAAGTCTTTCCCAACTTTCAATAGGTAATCCAGCCATCAAGATTAGACAGATGATAACTCCTAGAATTGGAAATACTGGTACAAATGGCACTCTAAAACCTCTTACTGCATCGGGATTAGTTTTTCTCATTACAACAACTCCAATACATACAAGAGCAAACGCAAATAATGTTCCTATACTTACCATATGACCTAAGTCTGACACAGGAACAAATCCTGCAAACATGCTAACAAAAACCATGAAAAGTAGGTTTGTTTTGTATGGTGTTCTATTTGTTGCGTGTAATGTACTAAAAAATTTAGGTAATAATCCGTCAATACTCATACTGTAGAAAACCCTACTTTGCCCCATCAACATCACTAACATTACAGAGGTATATCCTGCAATAATCGCAATTGTTAATGCTGAGTTTAAGAATGTATAACCTGTTTTAGCAAACGCTGTAGTGACAGGGCTTGCGTCACCTTTAAAGTTAAGGTAGTTTTCTAAACCAGTTAAAACAAAAGCAAATAGAACATATAAAACGGTACAAATTATGAGCGACCCTAATATACCAATTGGCATACCTTTCTGTGGATCTTTTGCCTCTTGTGCAGCTGTAGAAACAGCGTCAAATCCTATAAATGCAAAAAACACAACTCCTGCACCTCTTAGAATACCACTCCAGCCGTAATGACCAAAGTAATCGCTACTAAAGAAATTTAAAAATGTCATCTTTCCTGAGCTTAAAAGGGCTTCGCCTTCATTTACAGGGATAAATGGAGTATGATTCGCTCCGTCAATAAAACCCCATCCGATACCTATGAATACAATAACAACAGTTACTTTTAAAATAACCAAAATATTGTTTAATAAAGCTGATTCTTTTGTACCTCTAATCAATAGTAGAGAAAGGGCACATATAATTAATATGGCGGGTAAATTAATGAATCCTGGTTTCTCATCCCATGGTCCATGGAGTATCTCTTGGGGAATATTGAGTCCATAATTGGCGAGGAATTTATCTACGTATTGAGACCAACTCACTGCTACTGTTGCGGCTCCAAGAGCATATTCAAGCACTAAATCCCATCCAATAATCCAAGCAACAAATTCTCCCATTGTGGCATAAGAATAGGTGTAAGCACTTCCTGCTACTGGGATCATAGAGGCAAATTCAGCGTAGCACAATCCAGCAAAGGCACAGCCTATCCCTGCTAAGACGAAGGATAGCGTTACTGCGGGTCCTGCATTATCTGCGGCTGCGATTCCTGTTAAAGAAAATAATCCTGCTCCGATAATTGCTCCAACTCCTAGCGCTACTAATGAACGTGAAGACAAAGTTCTTTTTAATCCTTTTTCAGATTCTGATGCTTCATTTAGCAATACCGAAAGGGGTTTAGTTTTCCAAATTGACATGGGTTATATGGTTTTGTTTGTTATTAAGCTCCAAATGTATTGTTTTTTATAAAAAATAAAAACAATAATTGAATTTTAAGTTGTAAAAAATGATTTGTCGTCTTTTTTAATATTGATTCCCGGTGAAATTATTTTGTCAAATAGGCTTGTAGCGGGTATTAATTTGTTTTTGAAAAAAAATCTACAGAAAGCGAACGGTCTTGATTTAATTTATAAATTTAGAATTATTTTTAATGCTAGCAAATCGATACGTACCCCCATGAGTTTTAAAACGATTCTAACTTATTTTAAGTTCACTAAGGAGCAGCGAACCGGTATTTTCTTTTTGTTTGTAATTAGTGTAGTCCTGCAGCTGGTTTATTTTTTTGTTGATTTTAGAGCGGTATCTAAAGCGTATCCTGAAAAACAAAAATGGCTTTCTCTTCAAACTGCAATGGATTCCCTTACTATGGAAGCTGCAAATAAAAAGCCCAATGTGTATCTTTTTAATCCCAATTTTATCACAGATTATAAAGGATATAGATTAGGAATGTCTCTTCAGGAAATTGATCGTTTGCTCGCTTTTAGAAAACAAAACAAATATGTAAATTCTCCTGAGGAGTTTCAGAACGTGACTAAAGTTTCAGACTCATTGTTAAATGTGCTAGCGCCTTATTTTAAATTCCCGGATTGGGTGCTTGCTAAAAAACAGAAAACTAAATTTATTACATATAAAAAGTATTCAAATCCGGCTTTCGCCAAAAAAGAAAAAATAGTAGTCATTGATATCAATAGGGCAACAAAAGAAGATTTGGTAAAAATTTATGGAATAGGTGAGGCCATTTCTATTCGCATTTTAAAACAAAAAGAAACGTTGGGCGGATTTGTTTCTATGGATCAAATGCAGGATGTTTGGGGGTTGTCACCAGAAGTAATTGAGAATTTAAACACTCATTTTGAAGTTTTGGCGCTACCTCAATTTAAAAAAATCAAGATCAATACCGCTTCTTTAAAGGAGCTTTCTCAGTTTTATTATTTTAGGTATGCACTGGCCAGAGAAATTATAACCTATAGAAGCATGAAGGGAGATTTTAACAATATTGAGGATTTAACAAAAATTAAGGGATTTCCTGTTGATAAAGCAAAAACAATTGACTTATATTTGGACTTTAATTAGAAGTGTCAGATTTTAAGCTCCGGACAAGAGGATTGTATTGCCTTTTAAAATAGAGGTGTTACTTTTTTATTAACGGATTATTTTTAACCGTTAAAAAACGAAATTTGAAATAGCACTGCTTTATTACGCTTCAATTAATATTATTTGTTAAAAAAAACATACTATATGAATTCAATTTATTTTACGGAAGAACACCATGCATTTAGAGAAAGTTTAAAAGATTTTCTGCAGAAAGAAGTTGTTCCGCATATCGAAAAGTGGGAAAAAACGGGTACAATAGAACGTTTTATTTGGGAAAAATTTGGCGAGATGGGGTACTTTGGTATTGCCTACCCAGAGGCTTATGGCGGTCTGAATCTCGATTTATTTTATACTGTTATTTTTCTCGAAGAATTGCAAAAAATTAAGTCATCAGGTTTTGCTGCTGCCATGTGGGCTCATGGGTATTTAGCGATGACCCATTTGAATGCAGAGGGTGACGAAAGGATAAAGCAAGATTACTTAGTGCCAAGTATCGCCGGAAAGAAAATAGGAGCTTTATGTATTTCAGAGCCTTTTGGGGGTAGTGATGTTGCGGGGATGCGCACTAATGCCGTGAAAAAAGGAGATAAATATATTATTAATGGTTCCAAAACATTTATTACAAACGGTGTTTATGCAGACTATTATATTGTTGCAGCAAAAACTAATCCTGAACTTGGAAACAAAGGGATTAGCATCTTTTTGATGGATACTGGTTTAAAAGGTATATCGGCTGTCAAACTAGATAAATTAGGTTGGAGAGCATCTGATACGGCTGAAATCGCCTTTGACAACGTAGAAATCCCAGCAGAAAACTTAATGGGTGAAGAGGGGAAAGGATTTCCTTACATCATGCAGCATTTTGCTTTAGAGCGTTTAATCATGGCGATAAATGCACATGCTAGAGCTGAATATGCAATAGATTATACAATAGATTATATGTCGCATAGAGAGGCATTTGGAAAAAAAATAAGTAAGTTTCAAGCACTAAGACATACGCTTGTTGAGCATGCAACAGAGGTAGAGCACTGTAAGGTGTTTAACTATGCTGCAGTCGCTCGATTAGACAAAGGGGAATACGTCGTAAAAGAGTCCACTATGGCTAAGCTGAAATCTACAAAAGTTGCAGATGATACTATTTATAGTTGTTTGCAAATGTTAGGTGGTTATGGGTATATGGAGGAGTATCCATTGGCACGTTTGTTTAGGGACAGTCGTTTAGGGCCAATAGGCGGAGGAACTTCAGAAATTCTTAAAGAGATTTTAGGGAAATTAATTATTGATAATCAAAATTATGTACCAGCGGTAAAGTAGTTTAGACTTTGATTAGGTAGTTTCTGGAGCGAATAAGTTTTTCTTAACGGGATGCTTTAGATTCAATAAAGTGAGTATTTTATAAAAAAAAGAGTCAATTTGTGTATTGACTCTTTTTTTTATGTCAAAGATAGTACTGCGAATTTTACCCCGATACCTCGCAATGAATAAGATTATAGCGAATAGCTGGCAGCACATGATAGCCTATTCGTGAAACGGAATTGATTTTTTGCAAACATGCTCAAATAAATTTACAATTAATGACTTCCAATTCAAAATAATGTTTACTTTTGCAGACTTAAAGAAAGGGGGTGTCTATATTATGTTAATTATACCAATTAAAGACGGAGAAAATATCGATAGAGCATTAAAACGCTACAAAAGAAAATTTGATAAAACAGGAACTGTTCGTCAACTAAGAGCACGTACTGCTTTTATTAAGCCTTCAGTTACAAATAGAATCAAAATTCAAAAAGCGGCTTATATCCAAAATATGAGAGATAACTTAGAGAGTTAGTCAATATCTATTAAATAAAATACCGTTAGTCATCAAAATTGTATAACTTTGATGCTAACGGTTTTTTTATGACTACTAATAAAGATGCTTTTCGGGATTATCTACAGTTGGAGAAAAAATATTCTCCTCATACCCTAACGGCATATTGTGCGGATATTGCTTCTTTTGAATCATTCAACAAAATTCACTTTGAGGAGCAAGGCATAGAGCAGGCAGGGTATAGTCAAATCAGGAGTTGGATTGTAGTACTTGTGGATGATGGGGTCTCGAATGGTTCTGTTAATAGAAAAATAGCGTCTTTAAAAGCATTTTACAAATTCCTGTTGAAAACAAAGCAGATTCGGGTTAGTCCATTGTCAGGGCATAAAGCATTGAAGGCTTCGAGGGTTTTGCAGGTTCCTTTTTCTGAAAAGGAAGTTTTGAATGTTTTAGATCAAATGCAAAATACAATTGGATTTGAAGAAGTGAGGAATAAACTCATAATCGATTTGTTGTATACTACCGGAATGCGACGCGCAGAGCTGATTCAGCTTCAAATAGCAAATATTGACTTATCGAACAGTACAATTAAAGTACTGGGCAAGCGAAGTAAAGAACGAATCCTTCCTGTTTTGCCGGTACTGGCGGCTCAGTTTTGTTTGTACCTAAAGGAAAGAGCTTTGTTGGCAATAGTCGCTGATAATGCTTATTTTTTTCTCACAAAAAAAGGATTAAAATTAAATGATTCTTTTGTGTATCGGCTAATAAATTCTTACTTTAGTGGTGTGTCTGAGAAAGTAAAAAAAAGTCCACATATCCTGCGGCATACTTTTGCAACACATCTATTAAATAATGGTGCGGATTTAAATTCAGTAAAGGAATTGTTAGGGCATTCTAGTTTGGCTTCAACTCAAATTTATACCCATAGCAGTTTGTCAGAAATTAAAAATATTTATAAAGAGGCGCATCCTCGAGGACGTAAATGATTCGTAAAATGTTTAACTAAAAAAAATGATTATGAAGGTAAGTGTTCATGCAGTTAACTTTACTGTTGACAAAAAGCTAGTAGATTTTGTTCAAGAAAGAATGGACAAGTTAGAAAAATATTATGACAAGGTGGTGTCCGCCGATGTTTTTTTGAAAGTGGAGAAGACTAGTGATAAAGAAAATAAAATTGCTGAGGTAAAAATGAATGTTCCTGGGGATGATTTTTTAGTTAAAAAGCAATGTAAAACTTTTGAAGAAGCCTTAGAACTTTCTGCTGAATCTTTAGAACGATTATTGGTAAAAAGGAAAGAAAAAATAAGTTCGCATATTTAATATGATTTTTTTTTAAAAAAAGTTTTGATTGAGAGATAAAATCTATACATTTGCAGTCCGTTAGAAATAGCGGACTTTTTTTATTGATTCGCCAGCGTAGCTCAGTTGGCTAGAGCAGCTGATTTGTAATCAGCAGGTCGTGGGTTCGAGTCCCTCCGCCGGCTCAAGACTGTAAAGGTCTGGCAATATAAAAAGTAGGGGAGATACTCAAGCGGCCAACGAGGGCAGACTGTAAATCTGCTGTGTAAACTTCGCAGGTTCGAATCCTGCTCTCCCCACGATGAAAGTTTTAAATTAATTTAAAATGCAACATTTAAAATTAATTCTCTGCCGGTGTAGCTCAGGGGTAGAGTGCTTCCTTGGTAAGGAAGAGGTCTCGGGTTCAATTCCCGACATTGGCTCAAGTAAGTAGGAAATAGAAATTAATATATAACAAGATTTAAAATTAAGTAAAATGGCAAAGGAAAATTTTAACCGTAACAAGCCCCATTTAAACATTGGAACAATTGGGCATGTGGATCACGGAAAAACGACATTAACTGCGGCAATTACAAAAGTATTGTCTGATGCAGGGTATTGTCAAGCAAAATCATTTGATCAAATTGATAATGCTCCAGAAGAAAAAGAAAGAGGTATTACAATTAATACATCTCACGTTGAGTATGAAACTGCTAATCGTCACTACGCTCACGTTGACTGTCCAGGTCACGCGGATTACGTAAAGAACATGGTTACAGGTGCTGCTCAAATGGATGGTGCTATTCTTGTTGTAGCTGCTACTGATGGGCCAATGCCACAAACACGTGAGCATATCCTTTTAGGTCGCCAGGTAGGTATTCCTAGAATGGTTGTATTCATGAATAAAGTGGATATGGTTGATGATGAGGAATTACTTGAATTAGTTGAGATGGAAATCAGAGACTTGTTATCTTTCTATGAATATGATGGAGATAATGGTCCTGTTGTTCAGGGTTCAGCTTTAGGTGGATTGAATAATGATCCAGCTTGGGTACCAAAAATTCTTGAATTGATGGCAGCTGTAGATTCTTGGATCGAAGAGCCGGTAAGAGATGTTGCAAAACCTTTCTTGATGCCTGTTGAAGATGTGTTCTCAATCACTGGTCGTGGAACTGTTGCTACAGGTCGTATCGAAACAGGTGTTGCTAATACAGGAGATCCAGTTGAAATCATTGGTATGGGAGCTGAAAAATTGACTTCTACTATTACTGGAGTTGAGATGTTCCGTAAAATCCTTGATAGAGGTGAAGCTGGAGACAACGTAGGTATTCTTTTAAGAGGTATTCAAAAAGAAGACATCAAAAGAGGAATGGTTATCTGTAAGCCAGGTTCAGTTAAACCACATGCTACTTTTAAAGCTGAGGTTTATATCTTGAAAAAAGAAGAAGGTGGTCGTCACACACCATTTCACAATAACTACCGTCCACAGTTTTATGTACGTACAACGGATGTAACAGGGATCATTACTTTGCCTACAGGTGTAGAAATGGTTATGCCTGGGGATAACTTAACTATTGATGTTGTGTTGCTTAGTGCAATTGCATTAAGTGTTGGTTTACGTTTTGCTATCCGTGAAGGTGGTAGAACTGTAGGTGCAGGTCAGGTAACTGAAATTGTAGCATAATCCAAATAGGATAAAAAAGTATAAAGCCAGTAACTCCGTAAAGTTGTTACTGGCTTTTATTAACGAACGGGCGTAGTTCAAGGGTAGAATAGCGGTCTCCAAAACCGTTGATGGGGGTTCGAATCCCTCCGCCCGTGCAAAAAAATAAATCATAATGACAAAAGTTGTTAATTACATATCAGAGGCATTTGAGGAATTAAAGTCAAATGTAACTTGGCCGGTTTGGGCTGAGGTTCAGCGTCTAACGATTGTTGTGGCTGTTTTTTCAGTATTATTCGCTTTGGCAACTTGGGGAGTAGATGAAATTTTCGCAAAAGCTTTGGCTGGTTTTTTTAACTGGATAAAAGCATAATTTTTTTGTTATGGCAGATAATAATATTAAAAAGTGGTATGTCGTTAGGGCGGTAAGTGGTCAAGAAAATAAAGTGAAAGCTTATATCGAAACCGAAATCGCACGACTTGGGATGGGTGATTATGTGTCACAGGTTTTGGTTCCTACTGAAAAAGTAGTTACTGTAAAAGAGGGAAAAAAGATAATTAAAGATAAGGTTTATTTTCCAGGATACGTCATGATTGAGGCTAATCTGATTGGTGAAATACCTCATATTATTAAATCAATAACAAGTGTTATTGGTTTTTTAGGAGAGATTAAAGGGGGGGAACCTGTTCCTTTGAGAATTTCCGAAGTGAATCGAATGTTAGGTAAAGTAGATGAATTAGCGGTTAATACCGATACACGTTCTATTCCTTTCAATATTGGTGAGACGATTAAGGTTGTTGATGGTCCTTTTAATGGTTTTAACGGAACTGTGGAGAAAATTAATGAAGAAAAGCGTAAACTGGAAGTAATGGTGAAAATTTTCGGAAGAAAAACACCATTAGAATTGAGTTTTATGCAAGTTGAAAAAGTATAATTTTGTTACATCTATAATATCCATTGCAATCGCTTCCAAAGATTGTAGTGTTAAATTTTTAAAAAATGGCTAAAGAAATTAGTAAAGTAGTTAAACTACAAGTTAAGGGAGGTGCTGCGAATCCATCGCCACCGGTTGGACCTGCTTTAGGTGCTGCTGGTGTTAATATCATGGAGTTCTGTAAGCAATTTAATGCAAGAACTCAAGATAAAGCCGGCAAAGTTTGCCCTGTGCAAATTACAGTGTATAAAGACAAATCTTTTGATTTTGTTGTAAAAACACCACCTGCTGCTGTCCAATTATTGGAAGCTGCAAAGCTAAAATCTGGTTCAGGTGAACCTAATCGTAAAAAAGTGGCTAACGTTACTTGGGACGTAATTAGAACAATCGCCGAAGATAAAATGGTGGATTTGAATGCATTTACTATCGAATCTGCTATGAGCATGATCGCAGGAACGGCTAGATCTATGGGTATAACTGTAACTGGAGATTCTCCTCTAAAACAAGGGTAAGACATGGCAAAATTGACAAAAAAGCAAAAAGAGGCTGCTTCAAAAATTGAAAAGAACAAATTATATTCTCTTAAAGATGCTGCGGCATTAATAAAAGTTGTTGCTTCTGCAAAATTTGATGAGTCTATTGATATCGCAGTTCGTTTGGGTGTAGATCCAAGAAAAGCGAATCAAATGGTAAGAGGTGTAGTAACATTGCCTCATGGTACTGGTAAAGATGTTAAAGTATTAGCATTGGTTACTCCGGACAAAGAAGCGGAAGCTTTGGCGGCTGGTGCTGACTATGTAGGTCTTGATGACTATTTACAAAAGATAAAAGACGGTTGGACAGATGTTGATGTAATTATCACAATGCCTTCTGTTATGGGTAAATTAGGTCCATTAGGTCGTATTTTAGGACCTAGAGGTTTAATGCCTAACCCTAAAACAGGTACTGTAACTATGGATGTTGCAAAAGCTGTTCAAGAGGTAAAAGCTGGTAAAATTGACTTTAAAGTTGACAAAACTGGTATAGTGCATGCAGGAATTGGTAAAGTCTCTTTTGGAGCTGAACAAATTGTTGACAATGCTCACGAAATTATTCAAACATTAATCAAACTTAAACCAACTGCGGCTAAAGGAACTTACATCAAAAGTATTTACCTAACTAGCACTATGAGTCCTGCAATTGCATTGGATCCTAAGGCAGTATAAAATTGGTAGTTAAAAATTTTTAGTATGACTAGAGAAGAAAAATCAATCGCGATTGAAGTTTTAACTGCACAGTTAGCTGGTACAAATATTATTTATGTATCTGATATTTCTGGAATGAATGCAGAAGCAACTACGAACTTAAGAAGAGCTTGTTATAAAGCAGGTATAAAATTAGAAGTAGTTAAAAATACATTGCTTGCAAAAGCAATGGAAGCATCAGCTAATGATTATGGAGATTTACCTTCAGTTTTGACTGGTAATAGTGCTATATTCATTTCTGAGATAGCAAACGCTCCGGGTAAGATAATAAAAGATTTCAGAAAAAAATCAGCTAAACCGGTATTAAAGGGAGCTTATATCAACTCTGAAATTTATATTGGAGACGATCAATTAGATGCATTAGCAACTATTAAATCTAAAGAAGAGCTTATCGGCGAACTTATTGGATTATTGCAGTCACCAGCACAAAGAGTTATTTCTGCTCTTCAAAACCAATTTGCCAAAAGCGAAGAGGCTACAGAGGAAGTGGAGGCATAATGAAAGAAGAGTTTTACTCTAATTTTATTACATAAAACGCGCACAATAAATAAATTATATTTTTTACAAATCATTTTAAAACGATAGAAAAAATGGCAGATTTGAAACAATTCGCAGAACAATTGGTTAACCTAACGGTAAAAGAAGTTAACGAATTAGCAACAATATTAAAAGATGAGTACGGAATCGAACCAGCTGCTGCAGCTGTAGTAGTTTCAGGTGGTGGCGAAGCTGCTGCTGAAGATGTTCAAACAGAATTTACAGTGGTTTTGAAAGCAGCAGGTGCTTCTAAATTAGCAGTTGTAAAATTAGTTAAAGAACTTACTGGTTTAGGTTTGAAAGAAGCTAAAGATGTAGTAGACAGCGCACCAAGCAATGTTAAAGAAGGTGTGACTAAAGATGAAGCAGAAGCGCTTAAAAAATCTTTGGAAGAAGCTGGAGCTGAGGTTGAACTTAAATAGTTCACTCTAGTTTTGAAAATAAGGTTTAGGTCTTGGAGTCATCCAAAGACCTAAACCATTTTTCGTATAACAAAAGGCTACGTTGTATTAGTACATATTAGTCTTTTAAAATAGATTCATTTTATCCATTACGAGGAAAAAAAATTAACAGATAATAAGAAAGTAGTTATCTTAAATTGGTTTTTAAAGATGTAATGGTTTAAAAAAAAAGGTATAAATAAATTACTATTTATACAAAAAAATTACTTTTCTAATCAAAATTTTGTCCATTGATGATAACAAATCAAACTGAAAGATTGAATTTTGCCTCTACAAAAAATATTCCTGATTATCCAGATTTTCTAGATGTTCAGGTTAAATCGTTTAAGGATTTTTTTCAATTAGAAACTAAATCTGACGAAAGAGGCGACGAAGGGCTTTACAATACCTTCATGGAAAACTTCCCAATTACTGATACAAGAAATAACTTTGTATTAGAATTCCTTGATTATTTTGTAGATCCGCCACGTTACACAATTCAAGAATGTATAGAAAGAGGTCTTACGCATAGTGTACCCCTAAAAGCTAGGTTAAAACTATATTGTACAGATCCAGAACATGAAGATTTTGAGACTATTGTTCAGGATGTTTATCTTGGGACAATTCCATATATGACGCCAAGCGGTACTTTTGTTATTAATGGTGCTGAGCGTGTAGTTGTTTCTCAATTACACCGTTCTCCTGGTGTTTTCTTCGGGCAGTCATTTCATGCAAATGGAACAAAATTGTACTCTGCCAGAGTAATTCCTTTTAAGGGTTCTTGGATAGAATTTTCTACAGATATAAACAGCGTAATGTATGCTTATATTGACAGAAAGAAAAAATTACCTGTAACGACTTTATTCCGTGCAATTGGATTCGAAAGAGATAAGGATATCCTAGAGATTTTCGATCTTGCTGAGGAAATTAAAGTTTCTAAAACAGGACTTAAAAAATATATCGGCAGAAAATTAGCTGCTCGTGTATTGAATACATGGCATGAAGATTTTGTAGATGAGGATACTGGTGAAGTAGTTTCTATTGAACGTAACGAAATAATTCTTGATAGAGACACTATTATCGACAAAGATAATGTGGAAGAAATCATTGATTCTAACGTTAAATCTATTTTGCTTCATAAAGAAGATGCTAATCAAGGAGATTACGCAATCATTCATAACACGTTGCAAAAGGATCCAACAAACTCTGAAAAAGAGGCTGTTGAGCATATCTATAGACAATTGCGTAATGCTGAACCGCCTGATGAAGAAACGGCTCGTGGTATTATCGATAAATTATTCTTTTCTGATCAACGGTACAACTTAGGTGAAGTAGGTCGTTATAGAATAAATAAAAAATTAGGGTTGGATACTCCAATGGAAAAGCAAGTCTTGACCAAAGAAGATATCATAACGATTGTTAAATATTTGATTGAATTAATTAACTCTAAAGCAGAGATTGATGATATTGATCACTTATCAAACCGTCGTGTACGAACAGTTGGAGAACAAATGTCACAACAGTTTGGTGTTGGTTTGGCGCGTATGGCCAGAACCATTAGAGAGCGAATGAACGTTAGGGATAACGAGGTGTTTACACCGATAGATTTGATTAATGCTAAAACATTATCCTCTGTTATCAACTCTTTCTTTGGTACAAACCAGTTGTCTCAGTTTATGGATCAAACGAATCCATTAGCCGAGATTACGCACAAAAGAAGATTATCTGCACTTGGACCAGGTGGACTTTCGAGAGAAAGAGCCGGATTTGAGGTACGTGATGTTCACTATACGCATTACGGACGTTTATGTCCAATTGAAACTCCTGAGGGACCAAACATTGGTTTGATATCTTCTCTTGGTGTTTATGCTAAAGTAAACGGAATGGGTTTCATTGAGACTCCATACCGTAAAGTAACTAACGGAGTCGTAGATCTAGTGTCTACTCCTGTTTACTTGAGTGCAGAAGAAGAAGAAGGAATGATGATTGCTCAGGCAAACATAGAAATGGATGCAGTAGGTAAGATTATCGCTGAAAATGTAATTGCCCGTCAGGAAGGTGATTTTCCAGTAATTGAGCCTTCAAAAGTGGATTATACGGATGTTGCTCCAAATCAAATTGCTTCTATTTCAGCCTCTTTGATTCCTTTCTTAGAACATGATGATGCGAATAGAGCCTTGATGGGATCTAACATGATGCGTCAGGCCGTACCATTAATTCGTCCTGAAGCTCCTATTGTTGGAACTGGTTTAGAGCGTCAGGTTGCTTCGGATTCCAGAGTTTTAATTAACGCTGAAGGAGATGGAACTGTTGAATATGTGGATGCTAATATTATCACAATCAAATACGATCGTTCTGAAGAAGAAAGAATGGTGAGTTTTGAGTCAGATGAGAAAACATACAATCTAATTAAATTTAGAAAAACCAATCAAGGTACTAGTATCAACTTGAAACCTATCGTAAGAAGGGGCGACAGAGTTGTTCTTGGTCAAGTATTGTCAGAAGGTTATGCCACTCAAAATGGAGAACTTGCTTTAGGTCGTAACCTAAAAGTAGCGTTTATGCCATGGAAAGGGTACAACTTTGAGGATGCGATTGTAATTTCTGAAAAAGTAGTTCGTGACGATATTTTTACCTCTATTCACGTGGATGATTATTCATTAGAAGTTAGAGATACTAAATTAGGTAACGAAGAATTGACGAACGATATACCGAACGTTTCTGAAGAAGCTACTAAAGATTTAGATGAAAATGGTATGATCAGAATTGGAGCCGAGGTTAAACCTGGTGACATTCTTATCGGAAAAATTACTCCAAAAGGAGAATCAGATCCTACTCCGGAAGAGAAATTGCTTCGTGCAATCTTTGGGGATAAAGCAGGGGATGTAAAAGATGCTTCATTAAAAGCCTCTCCTTCTTTACATGGTGTTGTTTTAGACAAAAAACTGTTTGCAAGAGCAGTAAAAGATAAACGTAAACGTACGCAAGATAAAGATGCTTTAGGAGCACTTGAAATGGAGTTTGAAGTTAAATTTGTTGAATTAAAAGACAAATTAGTGGAAAAACTTTTCTTGATCGTAAACGGAAAAACATCTCAAGGGGTAATGAATGATTTGGGTGAAGAAGTTTTACCAAAAGGTAAAAAATACACTCAAAAAATGCTTTATGCTGTTGAAGATTTTGCTCACTTAAGTAAAGGTCAATGGGTTGCTGATGATGCAACTAATAAAATGGTAAATGATTTAATTCATAACTATAAAATTAAATTGAACGATTTACAAGGGGCTTTGCGTAGAGAGAAATTCACTATCACTGTTGGAGATGAATTGCCAGCAGGAATCTTGAAACTAGCAAAAGTATATATTGCCAAAAAACGTAAGTTGAAAGTTGGGGATAAAATGGCGGGACGTCACGGTAACAAAGGTATTGTTGCTCGTATCGTTCGTCATGAAGATATGCCTTTCCTTGAAGACGGAACGCCTGTTGATATCGTGTTGAACCCACTTGGTGTACCTTCACGTATGAACATTGGTCAAATTTATGAAACAGTTCTTGGTTGGGCGGGACAAAACTTGGGTAGAAAATTTGCTACACCAATTTTTGACGGAGCAACCCTTGATCAAATCAATGAATTGACTGATGAAGCTGGAATACCACGTTTTGGACATACATATTTATATGATGGTGGTACAGGAGAACGTTTCCATCAAGCTGCAACAGTAGGAGTTATCTACATGTTGAAACTTGGACACATGGTTGACGATAAAATGCACGCACGTTCTATAGGTCCGTACTCATTGATTACGCAACAACCACTTGGAGGTAAAGCTCAATTTGGAGGACAGCGTTTTGGAGAGATGGAAGTTTGGGCACTTGAGGCTTATGGAGCATCAAGTACACTTAGAGAAATCTTGACTGTGAAGTCTGATGATGTTATCGGTAGAGCAAAAACGTATGAAGCAATCGTAAAAGGTGAATCTATGCCAGAACCAGGATTACCGGAATCATTCAATGTATTGATGCATGAATTGAAAGGTCTTGGACTTGACATTCGTCTAGAAGAATAGAAGTTTAGTATTCAGTGTTCAGTATTTAGTAATCAGTGATAAACTGAACGCTAAATTCTGAATACTGAACACTTTTTTAAAAGAGTTTTTAGGATTTATACCCGTAACCCGTTCCGATTTTTTATTTAAACCCAATTGGTTTTATAAATAGCACTTCAAAATTTTTATTTGAAGTTTAGAGAAGTAATTCGAGGTAATGTTTAAGTCTAAAGTTTGAAAGTCTAAAGTCTAAAGTCATCCGTGGCTTTAAAAACTTTATGACATTTGACTTTAAGACTGAAATAAAATTAATTTTTTAATTGCAAATAAATCAATAGTAAAAACTATGATGAATAATAGAAATAATAACAATAAAGATAAAAACCCTGTAAAAAGGTTTAATAAAATCTCCATAGGACTTGCTTCTCCTGAATCGATCTTGAAAGAATCAAGAGGTGAAGTATTGAAACCTGAAACTATCAATTATAGAACGCACAAACCGGAGCGTGATGGTCTTTTCTGTGAACGTATTTTTGGACCAGTAAAAGATTTTGAATGTGCTTGTGGTAAGTATAAAAGAATTCGCTACAAAGGAATCATCTGTGACCGTTGTGGTGTAGAAGTAACGGAGAAAAAAGTACGTAGAGACAGAGTAGGTCACATCAATCTGGTTGTGCCTATTGCTCATATCTGGTATTTCCGTTCTCTTCCAAACAAAATTGGTTATATCCTTGGACTTCCATCTAAGAAATTAGATATGATTATTTACTACGAAAGATACGTAGTAATCCAAGCAGGTATCGCTAAAAATGCAGAAGGTGAATCAGTACAAAGATTAGACTTTTTGACAGAAGAAGAATATTTAAATATTTTAGATACGCTTCCTGCTGACAACCAATATCTTGATGATTTTGATCCTAATAAATTTGTTGCCAAAATGGGAGCAGAATGTATTATGGACTTATTGGCAAGAATTGATTTAGATCAATTGTCTTACCAATTAAGACACAATGCTAACAATGAAACGTCTAAACAACGTAAAACGGAAGCATTAAAAAGATTACAAGTTGTGGAATCTTTCCGTGAGTCTAACTTGAACCGTGAGAACCGTCCGGAATGGATGATTATGAAAGTGGTACCCGTTATTCCACCAGAATTACGTCCGCTTGTGCCACTTGATGGAGGTCGTTTTGCAACTTCAGATTTGAATGATTTATACCGTCGTGTAATTATACGTAACAACCGTTTGAAAAGATTAATGGAGATTAAAGCTCCAGAAGTTATTTTAAGAAACGAGAAACGTATGTTGCAGGAATCGGTAGATTCACTTTTTGACAATACGCGTAAAGCATCTGCAGTAAAAACAGAATCAAACCGTCCATTGAAATCACTTTCGGATTCCCTAAAAGGAAAACAAGGTCGTTTCCGTCAAAACTTACTAGGTAAACGTGTGGATTATTCTGCTCGTTCGGTAATTGTTGTTGGACCAGAATTGAAATTGTCTGAATGTGGTATCCCTAAAGATATGGCAGCTGAATTATACAAACCTTTCGTTATCCGTAAATTGATAGAAAGAGGAATTGTAAAAACGGTTAAATCAGCTAAGAAAATAATAGATAAGAAAGAGCCTGTAGTTTGGGATATCCTTGAAAATGTGATCAAAGGGCACCCAATATTACTGAATCGTGCTCCTACTTTGCACCGTTTAGGTATCCAAGCATTCCAACCAAAATTAATTGAAGGAAAAGCAATCCAATTGCACCCTTTAGTATGTACTGCATTTAATGCGGATTTTGATGGGGATCAAATGGCAGTTCACTTGCCATTAGGACCTGAAGCTATTTTGGAAGCGCAACTATTAATGTTGGGTTCTCACAATATCTTGAATCCTGCAAATGGTGCTCCAATTACGGTACCTTCTCAGGATATGGTTTTGGGTCTGTATTATATGACCAAAGAACGTTTATCTACTCCTGAGCTTAAAATTTTAGGTGAAGGGATCACTTTTTATTCTGCGGAAGAAGTAAATATTGCTTTGAATGAAGGCAGATTAGAATTGAATGCTTCAGTGAAAATTAGAGCAAAACATTTTAATGAAGCAGGAGAATTAGTTTTCCAAATTATTAAAACTACTGCAGGCCGTGTATTATTTAATGAAGTAGTACCAGAAGCTGCAGGATATATCAATGATGTATTGACTAAGAAAAACCTTAGAGATATTATCGGACACGTTTTAAGCGCTACCGATGTACCTACAACTGCGGTCTTCTTAGATAATATGAAAGACATGGGATACAAATTTGCCTTCAAAGGTGGTTTGTCATTCTCTCTTGGTGATATTAGAATTCCGGATCAAAAACCTAAATTAATTGCAGATGCCAGAGAACAAGTTCAAGGTATTTCTGCTAATTATAATATGGGTTTGATTACTAATAACGAACGGTACAACCAAGTTATTGATGTATGGACTTCTGCGAATGCACAATTGACAGAGCTTGCAATGAAAAACATTAGAGAAGACCAACAAGGTTTCAACTCGGTGTATATGATGCTTGATTCTGGAGCAAGGGGTTCCAAAGAACAAATTCGTCAGTTAACCGGTATGCGTGGTTTGATGGCTAAGCCAAAAAAATCTACTGCTGGTGGTGGTGAAATTATTGAAAACCCTATTCTTTCTAACTTTAAAGAAGGTCTTTCTATCCTTGAGTATTTTATTTCTACTCACGGTGCGCGTAAAGGTCTTGCGGATACGGCTTTGAAAACAGCCGATGCAGGATATTTAACAAGAAGATTGCATGATGTATCCCAAGATGTTATTGTAAACATCGAAGACTGTGGTACATTAAGAGGTGTTGAAGTTTCAGCATTGAAGAAAAATGAAGAAATTGTAGAATCACTTGGAGAAAGAATTTTAGGGCGTGTCGCTTTACAAGACTTAATCAACCCTTTGACCAGTGAGATTTTAGTTCATTCTGGGGAGCAAATCACAGAGGTTATCATGAAAGCAATTGATGCTTCTCCTATCGAGAAAGTAGAAGTGCGTTCTCCGTTAACTTGTGAAGCACTAAAAGGTATTTGTGCCAAATGTTACGGTAGAAATCTTGCTACCGGAAAAATGACACAAAGAGGGGAAGCTGTTGGTGTAATTGCAGCACAATCTATTGGAGAACCTGGAACACAGTTAACATTACGTACTTTCCACGTTGGAGGGGTTGCGGGTGGTATTTCTGAAGAGTCTAGTATCGTTACTAAATTTAACGGTAAACTGGAAATTGAAGATTTAAAAACTGTTAAAGGAGAAGATAGTGAAGGTAATGCAGTGGATATTGTAGTATCTCGTTCTTCTGAATTGAAATTAATCGATGAAAGAACAGGTATTTTATTAAGTACAAATAATATTCCTTACGGTTCAAGTATTTTCGTTAAAGACGGCCAGTCTGTTGTTAAAGGAGATGTGATCTGTAAATGGGATCCTTATAATGGGGTTATCGTATCTGAGTTTACCGGTAAGATTGCTTATGAAGAATTAGAGCAAGGTCAATCATTCATGGTTGAAATTGATGAGCAAACTGGTTTCCAAGAAAAGGTAATTTCTGAATCCAGAGCTAAAAAATTAATTCCTACTTTATTGGTTTACGGTAAAGACAATGAATTGATTCGTTCGTATAACTTACCTGTTGGAGCCCACTTGATGGTTGAAAATGGTGAAAAAATTAAAGCCGGTAAAGTGTTGGTGAAAATTCCGCGTCGTTCTTCTAAATCAGGAGATATTACAGGAGGTTTGCCTAGAATTACTGAGTTGTTAGAAGCTCGTAATCCTTCAAACCCAGCAGTTGTTTCTGAAATTGATGGTGTTGTTTCTTTTGGAAAAATCAAAAGAGGAAACCGTGAGGTAGTTATCGAATCTAAATTTGGTGACATTAGAAAATACTTGGTTAAATTATCAAGCCAAATTCTAGTTCAGGAAAATGACTTTGTAAGAGCAGGTGTACCGTTGTCAGATGGTGCTATTACTCCGGATGATATTTTAAGAATCCAAGGGCCAGCCGCTGTTCAACAGTATTTGGTTAACGAAATTCAAGAAGTATACCGTTTGCAAGGGGTGAAAATTAACGACAAGCACTTTGAAGTAGTAATACGTCAGATGATGCGTAAGGTAAGAGTGCAAGATCCAGGTGACACGTTGTTCTTAGAAGATCAATTAATTCATACAAAAGACTTTATCTTTCAAAATGATAAATTATATGGTATGAAAGTCGTGGAAGATGCTGGCGATTCTGGCGCTTTGAAAGAAGGACAAATTATTACGCCTCGTGAGTTGCGCGATGAAAATTCTCTTTTGAAACGTACCGATAAAAATCTTGTTGTGGCTCGTGATGTCGTTACTGCAACTGCAACACCAGTCTTACAAGGTATTACAAGAGCCTCTCTTCAAACCAAATCATTTATATCAGCGGCTTCTTTCCAAGAAACGACTAAAGTATTGAACGAAGCTGCTGTTGCAGGTAAAATCGATTACTTAGAAGGATTGAAAGAAAATGTAATTGTTGGACATAGAATCCCTGCCGGAACGGGTATGAGAGAATATGACAATACAATTGTAGGTTCAAAAGAAGATTACAACGATATGATGGCTAATAAAGAAGAATATATTTATTAAGTATGAGTAATTCAAATCAACAACAAGAACAAATCAACATTGAGTTGGATGAGAAAATTGCCGAAGGAATTTATTCCAATTTGGCTATAATCAATCATTCGTCTTCTGAATTTGTTTTAGATTTTGTAAGCATCATGCCCGGCATACCTAAGGCTAAGGTAAAAGCAAGAATTGTCTTGACACCACAGCATGCTAAAAGATTGTTGAAAGCAATCGGAGAAAACATTCATCGTTTTGAAGTCGCTCATGGCGAAATAAAAGATACTGAACAAGCCCCGATTCCGCTTAATTTTGGTCCTGCGGGACAAGCATAATATCTTTAAAGGCTCCAGAAATGGAGCCTTTTTTATTTAAGGCTATTTTCTCAGTCTAGAATTATTGATTTCATTTCTGATTCGTGGTGTTAATTAGCTGTTTTTGTATGTAGGTTTTATGAATAAATTAGTATATCCAACCATCAAATCTTTGTTATACAGAACCTATTTGTACTTTGAACGGGTATAATGGCACTTCATCGAAAATATTTCCGACTCATTTATAAATGATATACTTTCGTGTTCGAGATGGAAAAAACACATTCTGTCTATTGTAAAATTGTAAGAGATATGAACTATTTATCTTTAAAAACAACTAAAAATGCAGGAAGTAATCGTTTCCTTTTGCTTGTTTTTATTCTAGTAACAAATATTTCTGTTTTTGCACAAACTGAGAAAAATTTAGTTGATGTGAATACAGTAGTAGTTGGTACAACTACAAAACAAGAGAATGTTTCAACAGTTTCTGCTTCAAATTCTAACAGTATGCATTTTATATTGTGGTTTATGGGTTCAAAACAAGATCCTAATAGCACAATTTCTATAGAAGGAATAAACGCTAAAAAACAAATAATCACATCAGGAGTTGCTCCAAATAGGCTGCTAATCAAGGCTTTCTTGAAAAAAGCGGTAAATTTAGAAAACATGATTGCTTGAGTATAATGCGATTTTAAAACATAAAAAAAACGCTAATTTCTAAAATTAGCGTTTTTTTATGCCTTTATTTTTTATGTCTGTGCTATTCAAGACCACCATTTAATTCCAGTAGGCAGGTGTTTACTTTATATTAAGAATTACTCAAATTCAGAAGTAAAGAATAACTTAACATTTGGATATTTATTTTGTGTCATTTGAATTGTGAAATCAGAATCAGCCAGAAATACTAATTGTCCGTATTTATCATGTGCCAAGAATTTTTGTTTGATTCTTCTGAATTCTTTGAACTCTTCGCTTTTTGGATCGTTTGGTTTTACCCAACATGCTTTGTGTACGGGGAAATTTTCATAGGTACATTTTGCTCCATATTCGTGTTCTAAACGGTATTGGATCACCTCGTATTGTAGGGCTCCAACCGTTCCAATGATTTTTCTGTTGTTCATTTCCAAAGTAAATAACTGCGCCACACCTTCATCCATTAACTGATCGATTCCTTTGTCCAGTTGTTTGGCTTTCATAGGATCAGCATTATTAATATATCGGAAATGTTCCGGGGAGAAACTCGGTATTCCTTTGAAACTCATAATTTCTCCTTCGGTCAATGTATCTCCAATTTTGAAATTTCCTGTATCATGTAAGCCAACAATATCACCTGGATAGGAAATGTCTACAATTTCTTTCTTTTCGGCAAAAAAAGCATTTGGACTCGAAAATTTTAAGTTTTTCTTCTGACGCACGTGGTAATACGGTTTGTTTCTTTCGAAAGTTCCGGATACTATTTTTATAAAGGCCAGACGATCTCTGTGTTTTGGATCCATATTGGCATGGATTTTAAACACAAATCCTGTCATTTTTTCCTCTTTGGGATCTACTAATCGGGTTTCCGAATCTTTTGGTCTTGGTGATGGGGCAATTTGAACAAAACAGTCCAATAATTCTCTAACTCCAAAATTATTCAATGCCGAACCAAAAAATACAGGTTGTAGTTTTCCGTCTAAATAATCCTGACGATCAAATTTAGGATAAACTTCATCAATCAACTCTAGTTCTTCCCGCAAGCTGTCAGCTGGTTTTTGACCGATAATTTTCTCTAATTCCGGATTTTTAACATCGGAAAAAGCAATTGTTTCTTCAATATTTTTACGGCTGTCACCGCTAAATAAGTTGATGTTTTGTTCCCAAAGGTTGTAGATTCCTTGAAAATCATAGCCCATTCCTATTGGGAAACTTAATGGCGTAACTGTTAAACCTAGCTTTTGTTCCACTTCATCCATCAAGTCAAAAGCGTCTTTTCCTTCTCGGTCTAATTTATTGATGAATACGATAATTGGAATTTTTCGCATTCTACAAACGGCCACTAATTTCTCTGTTTGTTCTTCAACACCTTTGGCAACATCAATTACAACAATAACGCTGTCAACAGCTGTTAAGGTTCTAAAAGTGTCCTCCGCAAAATCCTTGTGACCTGGCGTATCGAGAATGTTTATCTTTTTGTCTTTATAATTGAAAGCCAAAACCGAAGTAGAAACCGAAATTCCTCTCTGGCGTTCAATTTCCATAAAGTCACTGGTAGCTCCTTTTTTGATTTTATTGTTTTTTACAGCACCTGCCTCTTGAATCGCACCACCAAAAAGGAGGAGTTTTTCTGTAAGTGTTGTTTTTCCGGCATCAGGATGTGAGATAATCCCAAAAGTTCTTCTGCGTTGTATTTCTTCTAAAAAGCCCATATTTATATCAATAGTGTGCAAAAGTACTATTTATAAATGCCAATTAAAAAAATGTATCCTCTTAATTAATGATGTGGGTTTTGAAAATGGATTTCAGTCGATTTTTTTAAATTTTATTAGATAGCTTATGACGCTATTAGGTATAAAAAAGGCTGTCAAAATAGACAGCCTTTAAAATAGTTTGGGTTACATGTTTGTCGACCAGATGGAATATCCATTTGGGGGACACTGTATTTTGACCCATTTGTCTGCTTGAGTAGTCGGCTGCCAAGTTGAATTACCTGTAAAATCTTTGATTTGAGCATTAGTCCAGTTGGTCTGAATCCATCGTTCTTGCCAAGTGGATGAATTATTGATGTAAACCACTAATCCGGGATTGCCGTTATATCCGTTTCTACGGGCGATGTATTCATCAGTATCAGTATATAAAATAGAGGTGTTGCCAGTAGCTTTATTGTTATGAATCCAAATTAAGTTATTCATTTTCGTTTTATTAAGCCATTCTTCGTAATCTCGGTAAAAAATAGTTGGGTATCCTTCATGCGTTAAGATGTAGGCATACGCTAGCTCTTTTTTCCAAATTTCATCAGTGTCATGGTTGGTGACAAAAGTAACCGCTTTGTGCGGGTTTCTTTTCCACATCATGTCGTCATTCAAAATATTTAGGTTGTTTCCGTCGAAAGCATCGTTCATTTTATAATAGCACGCAAAATCAAAAACGGAACTGTTGGCATTATTCGCCCAATCATTCAGTATGTTTACGTTAGAATCCCATAATTCACCAACGGAGAAACCACCAACGTTTGCATTCCAATCTTTTATGACCCACGGAGCAAAACCTTTTACGTAATCAAATCTCCATCCATCAAATTTCATTGTGTTTTTATAGTATTTCCCTACTCCGTCTGCTCTTTTCCAAAGCCAGTCTTGTACATTTGGTACTACATGGGCTAAATCTGGAAATCCCCCAAAGGAACCTTCGTCATTATTACCGTACGCATTTTTATAGAAATCAGCACTGGTTCTTGGAAATTTTCCAGAAGCAACACCGGTAAAGTTTGTGTAGGTTTGTGTTCCTGTAAAAGGGTTGTTTTCTAATTGTCCGCCACTGTTGTGATTCAGTACCATATCCGCATAAACCTGCATGTTTTCAGAATGTACTTTTGTAATCAGGCTTTCTAATTCAGCACGGGAACCAAATCTGGTTTCTACCGTACCATTTTGATTGAAATTCCCAAAATCAAAATAGTCAGTAGGATCGTAGCCCATAGAAAACGGTCCGTTTTGAGCTTTTGATACCGGAGGAAGCCAGATAGAGCCAATGCCGGCATTTGACCAATCTGTTATTTTTGTATTTACAGTATTCCACCAGTTTCCACCGGCAGGTACATCCCAGTAGAAAGCTTGCATCATTACACCACCTCCGGGATTTGCAACATATCTTCCAGTTGGTATATTAGTTGATGCTCCAGTGCTGAATGGCCGTCCGTCGTGATTAGTGACATTAACCACTTTGAATTGTGTTGCCGTTTCAGTTGGATTGTCTGCCAGATCATCATTTGAATTACAAGAGTACAAGCCAGCAAGTAAAGCGGTCAATAAATAAATTTTGAAATTTGGTTTTTTCATAAAACGATAAATTAAGGTAGTTAATAAATTTGGGACATTTTAATTAAAATCGATTAGGATGTGTATTAAGTCTATAAGATTCATTATGAAAGAATAGATTGCGATTTAAATCATAATTTTATTTAAATCAAAACAAAAAGCATTAAATAATAGTGATAATATATTTTTTAAGTTTATTTTTTAAATAAATATCATTTTTAGCTAATTTATAAAAATTATCAAAGGACTCGTAAAGTAGTGCTTTTAATTTGTAGCGATAACGTTGTAGTGTTGAGAACTTTTTAAATAAGGATCCTTATAATGAGGTTTTTAAAGCTGGATTTTTGTTTTTGAAGTAAAAAGGGTAAAGTTTTATCTTTTAGATTGTTTGAACGGAACAGCAGATGCGCGAGTAAAGAGGTTTCATAATTAGTAAGCGCTGGGAAAAAGAAGAAAATAATTGATTGCCGTTTCGATAGCATAAATGAAGGAATAGGGAGTCCTTTATTTAGGTCTTTAAAAGTCTCTTTTTTAGGATTTAGAAGCGGAAACAAACAGGGAATAATTGGGTGTATAAATTTTTGTTAATAGTAGTACGGAAACTTGTATTATATAATTGAATTGTTATTTTTGTCTCTTTTAAATTAAAAAAAAAGGAAGTAATTTGGAATGCAAATGCAATTCATTTCCTGAAGCTTAAAAGTGTATATTTGGCAAAAATTAATATTGCTTTTACAAGCCATACTTTAAAGTCGGGAATATAAATTCTTCATTATAAAAATAAACTAGAAAAATGCCAATAAAACACATACAAATGAAATTTATTAATAAAATTGTTCTTCCTTTTTTTCTTTTGCTATTTTCAAGTGGCCTTTTACAGGCACAAGAAATCATTAAGGATACTGTAATCGTTCCTATTAAAAAAACGCAATCTACTGGGAAGCAAAAAATTGATGGGGTTATTGGTACCGTAGGAGATTATATTATATTAGATTCGGATATTGACAAGTCATATCTTGAAATTTCTAGTCAGGGAGGTTCTGTAAAAGACATTACAAGATGCCAAATGTTAGGGAAGTTATTAGAAGATAAATTGTATGCGCACCAAGCCATTCAGGATAGTATCGTAGTGACTGATGCCGAAGTAAAAGGTATGATGGAAGAACGATTGAGCTATATGACAGAGCAAATCGGGTCGCTGGAAAAAGTGGTGGAGTATTATAAAAAAGATTCGGAAGAAGAATTCAGAACCTATTTCTCAGATATTCTAAAAGAGAATAAGCTCACGTCAGAAATGCAGAAGAAAATTATTGAAGCAGTAGAAATTACACCGGAAGAAGTTCGTAATTTCTTTAAAAAGATACCTGCCGCTGATCTTCCTTTTTTTGGAGCAGAAATGGAAGTGTCACAAATTATAATTACTCCCAAAGTTTCAGCTGCCGATAAACAAAAGGTAATTGATCGATTGAATTTGTTTAAAAAAGAAATATTAGAAGGATCTAGCTTTTCAACTAAAGCCGTATTGTATTCTCAAGATCCCGGTTCAAGAGCAAATGGAGGCTATTATAAAATGAATAGGAAGACCCCTTTTGTAAAAGAGTTTAAAGAAGTAGCTTTCAGTCTGGCTGAGGGAGAGATATCCGCTCCTTTTGAAACTGATTTTGGGTTTCACATTATTTACATAGAAAAGATAAAAGGACAAGAAGTAGAATTGCGTCACATATTATTGAGTCCAACTGTAACAGAGGAAGCTTTGAATGAAGCTAAAGAAAAAATCACTTTGATCAGAAAAAGAATCGAAGATAAAGAAATTGCTTTTGAGGAAGCAGCAAGAACTTTATCTGACGAGAAAGAAACAAGAGCCAATGGAGGCGCATTGATTAATCCAAAAACGCAGGATACCCGTTTTGAATTGACGAAAATGGACCCCGCTTTTTACAGTCAAGTGTCAAATTTGAAAGAAGGCGAGATTTCACTTCCCATTTTAGACCAAGGTGAAGAAGGTAAAAAGAAATTCAAATTGATTACCGTGACCAATAGAATAGAAGAGCATACTGCTGATTACGCAAATGATTACATCAAAATTAAAGATTTAGCTTTGAAAGACAAGCAAATTACAGCTATTGGAAAATGGTTTGGAGATAAAATTAAAGAAACGTATATCAAAATCATTGGAGAATACAGAGATTGTGCTTTTACAAACAACTGGATAAAGAAATAATTTACCACAAGAACACATTAAGTAATAACCATGGTATAATGTCGTATTTTAAAATCAGGATAAAATCATGTAAAAATCTGATTTAAAGCTGTTTTACTTAAAGTTAATTCTTTTGACTTTACGACTTTTAAACTTTCGACTTACTTATGTGAGAGGAATCGCAAATATTTTTTTTTCAATAAAATAAATAAAAAGAGTTAGTTTTATGATTTCATAACGCTAACTCTTTTTTAATTTTAAATTTTTATAAATGTCAGACGTAGCAGCAATACACAACCTAGTTCAAAAAAGGAATGAGCTGAAAAAGGAAATCGCAAAAATCATAGTGGGACAGGATGCTGTAGTAGATCAAATTTTGCTTTGTATTTTTTCTGGGGGACATGCTTTGTTAGTAGGAGTGCCTGGATTAGCTAAAACATTAATGGTAAATACGCTGGCACAAGCATTAGGTCTTGATTTTAAAAGAATTCAGTTTACACCGGATTTGATGCCCTCTGATATTTTGGGCAGTGAAATATTAGAGGAGAACCGCCAATTTAAATTTATAAAAGGGCCTATTTTTTCTAATATTGTTCTGGCAGATGAGATAAACCGAACACCACCCAAAACGCAGGCAGCCTTGCTGGAAGCCATGCAGGAGCGCGCTGTTACTATTGCTGGGGAGAATTACAAGTTAGCCTTGCCTTATTTTGTTTTGGCCACGCAAAACCCAATAGAACAAGAAGGAACATATCCTTTGCCTGAAGCTCAATTGGATCGGTTTATGTTTGCTATAAAGCTGGAATATCCTTCTTTTGCAGAGGAAGTTCAAGTAGTAAAACGCACGACATCAGACATCAAAAACACGATCAATCCATTGTTTACTGCACAAGAAATTATTGATTTTCAACATTTGATTCGCAGAATTCCCGTGGCTGATAATGTAATTGAATATGCCGTGACATTAGTGAGTAAAACTCGTCCTGAAAATCCATTATCAAATGAGTTTGTAAAAAACTATCTCGATTGGGGAGCGGGGCCCCGAGCATCTCAAAATTTGATTTTGGCAGCCAAAGCCAACGCTGCTTTCAATGGAAAATTTTCGCCGGATATTGAAGATGTGAAAGCGGTAGCCACCGGGATTTTACGCCATCGAATTATTAAAAATTACAAAGCAGATGCCGAAGGAATTACCGAAGAAATGATAATTGCTAAGTTGGTTTGACTTTTTTTTGGTACTCGGTTCTTATTTTTAGACAGGAACTACAACGTTTTCTTAGTTATAATGGTTTTTATGATCTGATACTAGTTAGAATGTAATTAATTCTTTAGGGATTAATCAGTTTATAGTTAAATTTTTTAAAATTATTTAATTATAAAGGGTAAAAATCAGTATTTAGTAATAATATCATTTGAAAAAACCACATCTATTAATTTTTTTTAAATATCATCTTAAAGAGCTAAATTTGCGACGTGAATAAAAACTACGCATCATGGCTTTTAATTTTGAGTACATTAAAATAAATAGCTTTTAACATTGAAAACAATTTACTATGAACATTTATAACGATTATCTGAAAGAAATCGAAGACAGAAAAACTCAGGGACTTAATCCAAAGCCAATTGATAGCGCTGATTTAGTAAGCGAAATCATTATGCAAATTAAAGATTCAAATAACGCAAATCGCAAGGATTCAATTTCGTTTTTTATTTATAATACGGTTCCTGGGACAACACCTGCAGCTGGCGTAAAAGCGTCTTTTTTGAAGGAGATTGTTCTTGGTGAATCAGTAGTGAATGAAATAACACCAGCTTTTGCATTAGAGTTATTATCACAGATGAAAGGTGGTCCTTCAATCAAAGTTTTGCTTGACTTAGCTTTAGGAAATGAAATCACAATTGCAAAAGTGGCGGCAGAAGTTCTAAAGACACAAGTATTTCTTTATGAGGCTGATACCGATCGCTTAGAGGCGGCATTTAAAAACGGTAGTGCGTTTGCAAAGGAAATTTTAGTGAGTTACGCTAAGGCGGAATTCTTTACGAAGCTGCCAGAGGTAGTTGAGGAAATTCAGGTTGTTACCTATGTTGCTGGTGAAGGAGATATTTCGACAGATTTACTTTCTCCGGGTAACCAAGCGCATTCACGCTCTGATCGTGAGCTACACGGAAAATGTTTGATTTCGCCTGAAGCTCAAGATGAAATTAAAGCGCTTCAAGCGCAACACCCAGACAAAAGTGTTATGTTGATTGCCGAAAAAGGAACTATGGGTGTAGGCTCTTCAAGGATGTCAGGAGTGAATAATGTGGCTCTTTGGACAGGTAAAAAAGCAAGTCCTTATGTCCCATTCATAAACATAGCTCCAATTGTTGCTGGAACTAACGGTATTTCCCCAATTTTCCTTACTACTGTTGATGTGACGGGTGGTATTGGTCTGGATCTTCAAAACTGGGTTAAGAAAACAGATGCAAATGGAACGGTAGTCCGCAATGAAAATGGTGAGCCTATTTTGGAAGAAGTTTATTCTATTGCAACAGGAACAGTGCTGACCATAAATACAAAAACTAAGAAGCTCTATAACGGCGATAAAGAATTAATTGATATTTCTAAGGCATTTACGCCTCAGAAAATGGAATTTATTAAAGCGGGTGGATCTTACGCTATTGTATTTGGAAAAAAACTACAAACTTTTGCATCAAAGACTTTAGGAATTGATATCGTATCGGTATTTGCTCCGTCAAAAGAAATTTCTATTGAAGGACAAGGTCTTACCGCAGTAGAAAAAATATTTAATAAAAATGCAGTTGGTTCAACCCCAGGGAAAGTTTTACATGCAGGTTCTGATGTGCGCGTTACAGTAAACATAGTAGGTTCGCAAGATACTACAGGCTTAATGACTTCTCAGGAATTAGAGTCTATGGCTGCTACTGTGATTTCTCCAATTGTTGATGGTGCATACCAATCCGGTTGTCATACAGCATCAGTTTGGGATAATAAATCCAAAGCAAACATTCCAAGATTGATGAAGTTCATGAATGATTTTGGTTTGATTACAGCTCGTGACCCTAAAGGAAACTATCACGCAATGACTGATGTGATTCACAAGGTTCTTAATGATATTACTGTTGATGAGTGGGCGATTATTATTGGCGGTGACTCTCATACCAGAATGTCTAAAGGGGTTGCCTTTGGGGCTGATTCGGGGACAGTTGCACTTGCACTAGCTACGGGTGAAGCTTCAATGCCAATTCCGGAATCAGTAAAAGTTACCTTCAAAGGGGATATGAAAGAATATATGGATTTCCGTGATGTTGTTCATGCTACCCAATCTCAAATGCTGAAGCAATTTGGTGGAGAGAATGTATTTCAAGGACGAATTATTGAGGTTCATTTAGGAACACTCACTGCTGATCAGGCCTTTACTTTTACAGATTGGACTGCAGAAATGAAGGCGAAAGCTTCTATTTGTATTTCTGAGGATGATACTTTGATCGAATCATTAGAGATTGCCAAAGGCAGAATCCAGATCATGATTGACAAAGGAATGGATAACGAGAACCAAGTTCTTAAAGGATTAATTGCTATCGCTAATAATAGAATCGCAGCCATCAGATCAGGTGATAAACCAGCTTTGATACCGGATGCTAATGCAAAATATTTTGCGGAAGTTGTAATCGATTTAGATATCGTTGCTGAGCCTATGATTGCAGATCCAGACGTAAATAACGCGGATGTTTCTAAGCGTTATACACACGATACCATTAGACCACTTTCTTTTTACGGTGGTGTAAAAAAAGTAGATCTTGGTTTTGTAGGATCTTGTATGGTACACAAAGGCGATTTGAAGATTCTTTCTCAAATGCTAAAAAATATAGATGAGCAACACGGTAAAGTAGAGTTTAAAGCACCGCTTGTTGTTGCGCCTCCTACTTATAATATTGTAGATGAACTTAAAGCTGAAGGAGACTGGGAAGTTTTACAAAAGTATTCTGGTTTTGAATTTGATGATAATGCTCCTAAAGGCGAGGCACGTACAGGATATGAAAATATTCTATACCTAGAGCGTCCAGGCTGTAATTTATGTATGGGTAACCAAGAAAAAGCAGCAAAAGGAGATACTGTAATGGCAACATCTACTCGCCTTTTCCAAGGAAGAGTTGTTGAAGATACGGAAGGTAAAAAAGGAGAATCGTTACTTTCATCAACACCGGTTGTTGTGTTGTCTACAATTTTAGGCAGAACCCCAACTCTTGAGGAATACAAAGCTGCAGTAAAAGGTATAAATCTAACGCAGTTTGCACCATCTCATAAGTTATTGGTTAGGTAATAATTAATTTTTGTTAATACTATTAAAAAGCTTGGGTCTTTCGACAGACTCAGGCTTTTTTTATTTTAATAGGTCTTCATTTTTTTTGTACCTTGTGGTTCTAAAATATAATAACAGAAAATAATTAGATATGGCTTTTGATATTGAAATGATTAAAAAAGTGTATGACAACATGACTACTCGTGTTGATAAAGCACGCGAAATAGTTGGCCATCCGCTTACATTAACGGAGAAAATATTGTACAATCACCTTTGGGATGGAATGCCTTCACAAGCTTTTACCCGAGGTGCTGATTATGTTGATTTTGCTCCAGACAGAGTAGCTTGTCAAGATGCAACCGCTCAAATGGCATTATTGCAGTTCATGCATGCCGGTAAAACTAAAGTAGCGGTTCCTACAACAGTGCATTGTGATCACTTGATCCAGGCAAAAGTGGATGCAGTAACTGATTTGGCCAGAGCAAAAACACAAAGTAATGAAGTGTTTGAATTTCTTTCTTCAGTATCTAATAAATACGGAATTGGTTTCTGGAAACCAGGAGCCGGAATTATTCACCAGGTAGTGCTTGAAAATTATGCATTCCCAGGCGGAATGATGATTGGTACCGATTCACACACTGTTAATGCAGGCGGTTTAGGAATGGTAGCCATTGGTGTTGGTGGTGCTGATGCGGTTGATGTGATGTCAGGAATGGCTTGGGAATTAAAATTTCCTAAATTAATTGGAGTAAAATTAACTGGAAAACTTTCCGGTTGGACAGCGCCAAAAGACGTAATCCTTAAAGTAGCCGGTATTCTTACTGTAAAAGGTGGGACAGGTGCTATCGTGGAGTATTTTGGTGAAGGTGCTACTTCTATGTCTTGTACTGGAAAAGGAACTATCTGTAATATGGGTGCCGAAATTGGTGCTACTACTTCTACATTTGGTTATGACGCTTCCATGGGGCGTTATTTGCGTTCAACTAATAGAGCTGATGTAGCAGATGCAGCGGATAAAATTGCACCGTACTTAACAGGTGATGCTGAAGTTTATGCAAATCCAGAATTGTATTTTGACCAAGTAATCGAAATCAACTTAGACGAATTAGAACCCCATTTAAACGGTCCTTATACCCCTGATTTAGCTACTCCAATTTCTAAAATGAAAGAAGAAGCAATCAAAAATAACTGGCCTTTGAAAATTGAAGTAGGTTTGATAGGTTCTTGTACCAACTCTTCCTACGAAGATATCGCTCGTGCTGCTTCATTGGCAAAACAAGTTACAGATAAAAATTTAAAAATAAAATCTGAATTTACCATTACTCCAGGATCTGAAGTAGTTCGTTATACCATAGAACGTGACGGATTTATCGATATTTTCGATAAAATGGGAGCAACAGTTTTTGCGAACGCTTGCGGACCGTGTATCGGAATGTGGGATAGAGAAGGGGCTGAAAAAGAAGAGCGCAACACTATCGTTCACTCTTTCAATCGTAACTTCTCCAAACGTGCCGATGGAAATCCAAACACTTTGGCATTTGTAGGCTCTCCTGAATTGGTAACCGCTTTGGCGATTGCCGGAGACTTGGGTTTCAATCCATTGACGGATACCTTAATTAATGAAAATGGGGAAGAAGTAATGCTGGATGCGCCAACAGGAAATGAATTGCCTCCAAAAGGGTTTGATGCCGAAGATCCAGGTTTTCAAGCGCCAGCTGTTGATGGTTCAGGAGTTCAGGTTTCTGTGAGTGAAACTTCAGAGCGCTTGCAATTGTTAGCTCCGTTTCTGCCTTGGGATGGAAAAAATATTACAGGGGCTAAATTATTGATCAAAGCTTTTGGAAAATGTACTACAGATCACATTTCTATGGCTGGGCCATGGTTGCGTTTCCGTGGGCATTTAGATAACATCTCTAATAATATGTTGATTGGTGCCATCAATGCATTCAACCAAAAACCCAATACCATTAAAAATCAGTTGACTGGTACTTACGATGCAGTTCCGGCTGTAGCGCGTGCTTACAAAGCGGCTGGCGTTCCTTCGATTGTTGTAGGAGATCACAATTACGGAGAAGGATCTTCTCGTGAACATGCAGCCATGGAGCCGCGTTTCTTAGGTGTGAAAGCTGTATTGGTAAAATCATTTGCTCGTATCCATGAAACAAACCTTAAAAAACAAGGCCTTTTAGGATTGACATTTGCTACTGAATCGGATTACGATAAAATCCAGGAAGATGACACCATCAACTTCACAGACTTAATTGATTTTGCTCCGGGAAAACCATTAACATTAGAATTTGTTCACGCTGATGGAACTAAAGATATTATCTTAGCAAACCACACGTACAACGCAGGACAAATTGGTTGGTTCATCGCAGGTTCAGCATTAAACTTGATTGCTGCTGCCGGAAAAGCATAAGCATTTAAATAATTTATTTCAAAACTCTCAAGGAAACTTGGGAGTTTTTTTTTGGAGCTATTTCCTGCTCTCCGTTTCAAGCTTTTTCGTGAAATTTCTTTTTTTTAACGATAAAAAGGAGCTTCCTTTGGTCGCTCTTTTTATCTAAAAAAAATGTAATTTCACTTCAAAAGGCTTTCCACTTCCATCAGGGCTATGACAAACTAACAGTGTTATTATTTTGAATAAAGAATAGATTTTACTCAAAAAAACATTAAAAAATTACAAAAAAGGTGTGAAATGTTCTTTTTGGACGTTAAAAGTTAAAAAAAAGAGAAGTCCTTAAGTTATAAGACTTATATTAGCTTTTTTGTGAAATAAAATTCATCGATTTTTTTCGGCTAGTAATACTGATTCGCACTCCATTAAGTGGCTTGTTTTTTAGATCAGTAGTACCATAGTATTGTAAGATTCCTTTTTGAGTTCTTGCGATGAATTAGAATAAGATCATTCAAAATTTTACAAACACAGAATCAGGTTTTTTTTATAAAAAAGGTGTTTTTCCACCCTTTTTTTATAAATAGAAAAAATATAAGCAAATAAACCAAAGCGAAATTTAATAATTATATCCCGAAATCGCTTTTGAGGAATACATAGGATAAGTAATTTGAAAGAGAAGAGTATGAGTGTAAGAGTAATTGTAGCGTTTTTTTTATTTAATAGTATAGTTCTTTTTTCACAGGAAAAAATTATAAAACATACCATCGTAAAAGGGGAAACAATATCGAGTATTGCTGAGCGCTATGAAGTGAAACAAAGCGCCATTTACAAACTAAATCCTAAAGCCAAAAATCTTTTAAAGCTTAATTCAGTATTGTTAATTCCAATTATAGGTCTGAAAAAAACCACTACAAAAACGAATACTCCCTTAAAATATGCTACTAAAGAGCACGAAGTACTCGCTAAACAGACTCCGTACGGAATTGCAAAGGAATACGGAATATCTCTGGCAGAATTAAACCAATCCAATCCTGAACTAGAAGCTAAAGGACTCCAAATAGGACAAAAAATCACCATTCCGGGAACCGCAGTTACAACCTCAAAAGTGGTTGTTTCTCCATCTAAAAAAGCAACTTTTACACCAGAAATAGTCCTAGACACTGAAGCAACTAATAAACAAATTTCTGAAATTTTGATACGGGAAGTTTTATCAAAAGAAACCAAATATTCCATTGCAAAACAGTACGGAATCACCATTGGTGAATTAGACAAAGCCAATCCTGCAATAGGCATTAAACCACTTCGGGTAGGACAAAAAATCAATATTCCCGGGACTCAGTTACCCGTTACTCAAACAGCTGTAGTATTGCAGGAAGAGATTAAGGTACAAACAGCAGTACCTAAAGCCAGTTTATCTGTTGATCCTGTTGGGCCGGAAATCACAACAACCGTAGTTTTGCAGTCAAAAAATGATGTACCCGTACTATCAACGGAGGGCGAAGAGAAGGATGATTTACAAATTATTGTGCGGGAAGTGATGCCTAAAGAGACTAAATATTCTATTGCAAAACAGTATGGGATTACGGTTAAGGAATTAGAGAAACAAAATCCAGATGTGAAAAGAAAACTTCCCATAGGGTACAAGTTAATGATTCAGTCTCCTCGTGTACTATTAGAGAATAATAATGCTGAAGGTAATGGTATTATTGCGCAAACTAAACCGGAATTACACCCGTTTACCAAGCCTGTTTTTAATCATGATTTTCTGGATCAATTGATTGAGCATGCCTCCGAAAATATAGGAACCAGATACCGCATGGGCGGAACCACAAAATCTGGGTTTGACTGTTCTGGCTTGATGCGTACTACTTTTGAGGCATTTGATATTAAGTTGCCAAGAACATCAATAGCTCAATCCGGTTTTGGAACAAAGATTAATACGGAAGAAGCTAAAAAAGGGGATTTGATTTTCTTTAAGACAAATGGAAGGCGCCAAATTAATCATGTAGGGATGGTTGTAGAGGTTTGTGAAGGAGAGATAAAATTCATTCACGCCTCAGTGAGCAGTGGTGTTATCATTTCCTCTACAAAAGAAAAATATTATGAAAAAAACTTTACTCAAATAAATCGAGTGTTGCAGTAAAGCGCTTTTTAAAAAAATTATAAAATACCAAAGCTTTTTCAGGTAACTGAAAAGGCTTTGGTATTTTTAGGGCTTAATTATTTAGGAAGTGCTTCACTATTTATTTCAATCCAATATCCATCAGGATCCTGAATGTAGATTTGTCTGATACCATCAGCTCGAACAGTAATTTTATCAAGTGTGCCCGGCCAATCTGAATAGGTAATGTTTAGGGTTTTTAATGCCGAAATCAATGCGTCAAAGTTGGCAGATTTAAAGGCTAAGTGGACTGCTTTATTGATTTTTACAGGTTCTTTAATCGTAGATACGAGATGTAATTCTTTTCCGTCACCTAAAGAAACCCAACGAATGCCTTCTTTTTTTGTAAGGTTTGTGATTTCTGAAAGATGTAAAATATTCTTGTAGAAATCAACCGAATGGTCCAGGTCTTTTACGGAAAGGGCAATATGATCTAATTTCAGGGAAAAGGAATTAGTGTTTTGCGCATAAATACTTGATGTACAGGTAAAAGTGAATAATAGTGTGGCTAAAAATGTGGTTTTCATAGTGTTAAATAGAATTAAGCGGTTTTAGTTTTAGGTGACTGTCCACAAAGTAGACTAAGTTTACTGCCTGCAATGGCTTCAAAAAAGGGAATCAGGTAGTTTTATATTCAATTAATGTATCTTGAAGCAATTGTTTTATAATTTTGATTTTGTGGAATAATTTGGTTTAAGCAAGATACTATTTATCACGTTGATTAATTCCTGCGTACTGCTGGTATTCGTATTTACTGCACTACTGTTAGTGCCATAAGGCGCATATATGTTTTGATTTTCTCGTGAAAAAAGTCCAATTGTTGGTGTTAGGGCTGAACTGGCTAAATGCATGATCCCACTATCAGCTCCAATAAAAAGTTTAGTATTTGCAATTACGGAGGCAATTTCTCGAATGTCTTTACTGTAAAATGTAGTTGCTTTAAAACCTATTTGGGAAATATTCTCAACGGGTAAAACCTCAATGATGTTATACTCTTGGTATTCTGTTTTTAATCTTTCATAGCATTCTTCCCACCAGGTTTCTGAATAGCATTTGTCATCTGTTGCATAGGTAAAGATGCAAATCGTCTCTTTGTCATTTTTGACAAGTTCTTGGACTATTTTTTGACCTTCAGCATGTTCAGCAAGACTCAATTTAAGATCTAACGGTGGTACTGGATTTTTGTTTTCCGGGAATCCCAGAGTAGTCAAAAAGTTTCTGAATTCATATACCGGGTATTTTGCAATATGCTTGTAATCGGGATGATTTAACGATATGTCTTTGTCAAGCGCTCCAAAAAATTTATATTTGGCATCTGCAAATTGAGCGGATAATCGTCCAGAAGAGGAGTTTTTATCCACATTGATGACAATGTCATATTTTTGTTTTTTAATTCGTATCCAAACCTTAAAATATTCAACAAGATTTTTGAATGGTTTTTTGGGAAGTTCAATTACGGTATCGATATTGGTATATTTTTCAAATACAATTGGTGCTAAACCACCTTTTACAAACAAATCAATCTTGCAGTCCGGAAAAGTAGCTATTACATCTTGAACAAGTGGGGTAATGAGCAACAGATTTCCCAATCTGTGGTTGGGTCTGGAAATTAAAACTCTTTTGATCTCTATTTTTTGAGTCCAATCAACTTTTTGATTCTTTTGTGAATTACCAATATTTTTAGTTAGGCCTTGTGTTGCAATTCTTCGGAATACATTTATTTTTTTTAAGATACTCATGCGTTTAAAATAGAATTTAGAATTGAACTTTACTATTATTTATCAAAGGAATCAAGTGGTGCATAGTACGGTTCCGGAATGTAAACAATCGGAACACCTCAAAAGGTACTCGGTACGCAACAAATGTACAATTTAGATCGAAACAATGCTGTTTCTAGTCTTTATTATAATAGATTGGTTCAGTGAATTTATGAGCTATGAGCCAAGTGTATGTGTGAAGCGGTACTCAAATGAGTTTTGAATTCAAAAGTATTTTTATATATGGGTTCCAGCAGAAATACAGATTGGCCAAAGTCTGCCAGCTAAACTATATTACACACGATTTTTGTCGGGGTTCTGTTGTAATGAAGATTGTTGTAAAAATAGAACAATAAGTATCACCTCGGTATTTTATAAATTGGCACAGCACATCAATTCGTACAAAGAGTGGCAAGTGGATTTTAATTTTGTGAAATGGTAGGGATATATGTAGGATATAGAAAGGCCTTATTTCTCTTTTGAATAAAAATAATTGAGCTATTCTTAAAAAAGCGTAATAAGAGCTGTTATAATTGCATTTTTCGTAAAAAAAACTGAATAAGTATGTAAATAGGTTTCTTTTAGTTAAAAAAATCTAAATTATTGGTGCGTTACCTTGAATACCAAGTTTGATGTCATATATTTAAAAGATCTAAACTATTTAAACTATGATTACCTTTATTATTGCAATTTTTTTATTGATTTTTGGTTACATCATCTACGGTAAATTTGTAGAGAGAAATTTCAAGATCGACGAGAACAAAACGACGCCGGCAAATGCACTTACTGATGGGGTCGATTTTGTTCCCATGAGTAGTAACAAAAACTCATTCATACAAATATTAAATATTGCGGGAGTGGGGCCTATTTTCGGTCCTATTTTAGGAGCTCTATATGGACCATCAGCTTTTATCTGGATCGTTTTAGGATCCATTTTTGCAGGGGGTGTGCATGATTACTTGACGGGAATGATTTCTATGCGGTACGGTGGTGCACATTTACCGGAATTAGCGTCTCGGTTTTTGGGCAAGTATTTTAGTCACGTTGTTAACTTTTTTGCCCTTCTTTTACTGGTTTTAGTCGGTACGGTATTTGTTTCGGCACCTGCCAAAATGATTAATGAATTAGTGGGAAATGATGCAGACATTTATCTAATTATTGTGTTCTTAATCTTCCTGTACTATATTATTGCGACCGTTTTGCCTATTGATAAAGTGATCGGTAAGATATATCCGGTTTTAGGTTTTTTGCTATTGATAAGTGCCTTGGGTATTTGTATCGGGATGTTTATGTTTGGGAATCCAATCCCTGAACTAACCTTAGAAAATCTGCATCCAAAAGGAATTCCCTACTATCCGGTAATATTTTTGACTATATCCTGTGGTGCTTTATCCGGATTTCATGCCACGCAGTCCCCTATAATTTCTAGGACGATAAACAACGAAAAAGACGGTAGGAAAATTTTCTACGGAATGATGATTGTTGAGGCGGTTATTGCAATGATTTGGGCAGCAGCTGCAATGAGTTTGTTTCATGGAAACGATCTTAGTTTGTTGCTTGAAAACGGTGGTCCAGCTGCTGTTGTAAATAAAATTTCGGTAACGTTCTTAGGGACTATTGCTGGGACAATCGCAGTTTTAGGGGTGATTGTTTTACCAATTACTTCCGGTGATACATCGTTTAGAGCCGCAAGAATGATTATTGCTGATTATTTCAAAATTGATCAAAAGCTGTTGAAAAACCGTTTTATGGTTGCTACTCCACTTTTTGTAATCTCCTTTATTTTAACCAAAATGGATTTTGAATTGTTGTGGAGGTATTTTTCTTGGGCCAATCAAGTAACTGCAGGGATTGCTCTATGGATTGGTGCGGTGTATTTGTACCAAAGAAAAACTAACTATATGGTAGCTCTAGTGCCTGCTTTTTTCATCAGCTCTGTCATTGGTTCTTACCTTTGTTATGATCCTACTATAGGTTTTGGATTAGATATCAGTATTTCTAACACAGTAGGAATTTTATTCTCAATTGCTTTGACGGTATTGTTTTTTAGTGTGTTAACAAAAAGGAAATCAACACTATAGTTGCCTTAAAGTCTGTTGTATGATGTATGAAAGCAGTGTAAATCCCGGCATGATGCTAATTATAACAGGATAGGTATAATTCAATATTGAATTGGTATGGACAGAGAGCGGGTTATGCTAAGCAAATGCTGTTTGTGTAGCAGTAAAACGATTTTCATACCTTTCACTTGGCACGTATTGGACCTTAGATTTTTATAATATAGAACTAATGTAAATTAGTCTTTTGGTTGAGAAAAGAGAGATAATTTGTACTCCGTTAGCATATATTTTGCAATCTTTGGCCTCAAAAAAAATCAAACTGCATTATGAGCAAGACAAAATTAACAATCAATCGCAATGGTTCTATAAAAATAGAAGGCGATTTTGAAATAACAGACTGCGAAGGAAAAACATACGGATTAGAGGGAAGAACGGCGTTGGGTCTTTGCCGTTGCGGACTATCGGTAAACAAGCCTTTTTGTGATGGTTCTCACCGCAATGGTTTTGAACATGAATCAGCTGCATTCGACTTGCCTCCGGTGAAGATTAAGTAATATCATTTTTACAATTAAATAATAAAAGCTACATCTTATGGGTGTAGCTTTTTTTGATTTTATTTAAACGAATTATACACAATGATTTATTCGCTGAGTTTACTACTGTTTTAAAATGATTTACTTTTTAAACTACTGATAATTGCCATCACATCTAAATCACCTAATCCTTCTTGCTCTGCGGCGGCATAACTGTCGTACAAAGGATGAATCAACGGAGAATCGAGTCCGGCTTCTTTGGCAAGTCTTAAATCTTTGACCAGATGTTTCAACGCAAATGCAGCAGGATAGGAATCGTTCAGAATGGAAGGTGTTTTAATATTCGTAATTCCGTTGCCGCAAGCACCTTGATTGATGATGTTGAGCATGTCTTCTTTGCTTACGCCGTTTTTCTCGGCAAATAAAACAGTTTCGGCTACTCCTTGAAGATTTAATCCTAATAGGTAATTGATGGCTAATTTAGCAGAACTTGCTACGCCAGGTTCCCCTACGTGAATCGCAATTTTACCCAAAACCTCAAATATTGGTTTGGCTATTTCGAAATCTTCAGCCGAAGCCCCCACAAGAATGACTAACGTTCCGTCTTGTGCTGGTTTCACACTGCCAGAAACGGGAGCATCTATAAAATGTACCTGATGTTGGTTGCAAATGGTGTTCAAATAACGCGAGGTTTCCGGAGCAACTGTACTCATATTGATGATGGTTTTGCCAGGATGTGCTTTAGATAATAAACCTGTTGGTCCTTCAAAAACTTCTTTTACCGCCGCGTCGTTGGACAGCATTGTCAAAACTACGTCGCATGTTTGCAGTAGTTCGTGCAAACTGCTTGCTGATTTTGCTCCTGAGGCCAGTAACGGTGCTTCTTTCTCTTTGGTACGATTGAAAACGGATACTTCAAAACCGGCTTTGAGTAGGTTCATAACCATTGGATTTCCCATGTTGCCAAGGCCTATCCATCCTAATTGTATTTTATTCATGTTTATTAGTGCTAAATGATATCTTTCTTTATAGATGTGACTTTATTGTTGGGTGTATACGCTTAGAAAAGTGACCCTAAAGTACCGTTTATTTTTGGAAAGAAACATAAAATAACAGTTGGAACGGTAATAATTATAAACATTCAAGTGAACGGGTTTTATAAATTCAGGTACTCCAATATAAAAATCAGTAGTTTATAGCGTGCAATTCTGGATGTTGCTCTGGTTAGCGTCCAAAAAAGTTTTTGTTTTTTATTTGTTTTCGGAGCATAAAACATCATTCCTGTAGTTGAGGTCTTAGGGGTCTACTGGATAAACAATAAAAAACCCTAACATATTGATGTTAGGGTTTTGCTTTGGTAGCGAGACCGAGATTTGAACTCGGGACCTCAAGGTTATGAATTTGATGTTTTTATCAATTAAACACCAAGTTATATACTGTTGCAGAGCTAGAAAATTAAGTAATCGTGTACAAATTCGTGCACGATTGATAGTAAAAGTTTAAGTTAAATTAATGAAAATTAATGAATGTTAATTTACTTATTATGGATTTTATTTAATTCGTTGAAAATTTTGGATTCTAGACTTTTACATGAGTGTTTTTAATATGTAAAACAAAATATTTTATTCCCTTCACAGTTATCATAAACCCTTAATAAAGGTCTCGCTGACCCCTATTACAGCGTGAATATCTTCCAAAGTATAGCATTTATTTAGCTGTCCGTAAGTTAGGTCTACAAATTGATCATAAGTCTTTTACTTACTGCACCCTGTATAGCTTTTGTGTTGTTTGGCACAAGATTCAAGCATCCAGCAGGGTCCCAAGTCAATAATTCGTCGAATCACAGGTTTTTTGGTGTATTTGCTGCGTCTGAATAGGACCATTATTTATTTTGCAAAAACAAAAATATGAGATTCTCAGACATTTTTTATTTTAGACTTTCGGATGACAGTATTAAAAAATATGAAAGTCAAAGTTAAGATGTTGGTTCATGTTAAAACTTAACATGTGTTTCAATTGATATTAAAATAGTTTCGCTCAATAAATTAAAAATATGAAAACAAAAAACTTTTTAAACAACAAAAATCACCGACAAAAAATTAAATTTGGTCTTACCTTCTTGGCAATTTGCTTCGGTATGCTTTTCTCTTACGGTCAAGCTACCAATGCCTCTATTAAGGGAACTGTGAAAGATTTAAATGGCGAGCCTTTAATTGGCGCAACGATTATTGTTAAGAATAATGCTACCGGATTTACTACTGGATCTATTAGTAATGAAGAAGGAAGTTACAAAATACAGCAACTTCCCCTTGGTGGACCTTATACGGTCATAGCTCAATATTTTGTCTATCAGGAGAGAACTCAGGAAGGTTTTACCTTAAATTTAAGTGACGTTTTAACGGTAGATTTCATTTTACAAGAGTCGACGACTGCTCTAGATGAAGTTGTGATATCCTCAAACAATTTGTCTAAAAGAATACAACAAATTGGATCTTCAACAAAAATTGGAGCCGGGCAGATTAAAAACCTACCCACAGAAGGTAGAAACTTCACAAGGTTAACTAGTTTATCTCCATTACAAGGAGGAGGAGATATTAATTTGGGCGGGCAAAGACGTACCTCTACAAATGTGACAATCGACGGGGTTAATTTTAGAAATACCTTAACAGCAGGCGAAATTGGTGGCGGCCCGTATACCATTTCTCAAGAAGCAATTAGAGAATTTGAAGTGTCCACAAATGATTATGACGTTGCACAAGGTCGCCAAGGTGGGGGTTCTATTACCTCAGTAACGAAATCGGGAACTAATGAATTTAGTGGTAGTACTTTTTTCTATCATAGGGCAGATGCACTCCAAAGTAAATTTACGATACAAGGACAAGAAAGGAATGCAGACTTCTACAATTCCCAGTACGGCTTTAGTCTGGGTGGACCAATTGTAAAAGATAAATTACACTTTTTCATGGTATATGAACGACAAGATGCCGGTGATCCGCAATTTATAGCAAATATCCAGAATGATGACGATGCCAACCGTTTAGGAATTTCGCAGGCAAATTTAGATCGTTTTTTACAAATAGGAAGAGACAGTTATGGCTTAAGTAATTCTCAGCAAATAGGGCAATTTGATAGAGTTACTGAAGCAAACAACTTATTCTTAAAGTTAGACTGGCAGATTAATGATAAACACAGATTAACGCTTAGAAATCTTTACAACAAATGGGACAATCCTTTTAGCGTTAGTGATGACTCAAATATTGAAGTTGCAGAATCATTTTCTAATTTTAATTCTCAAGAGAATAGCACTTTTCTATCCTTACGCTCTATGTTTTCTCCTAGTGTAACCAACGAGCTTAAAGTTCAGTATCAACGTTCAGAACGTATTTTTGGACCAAGTTCAGAACTACCATCACAAAATATACCAAGAGCAATAGTGCAAGTACAATCCGTTTTACCAAATGGAAACAATAGAAATTTAAGTGTACAATTAGGTGGTCAGCGTTATTCCCCAGAAACAAATCTGGAAAAGCAACTCCAATTTGCAAACACCACCTATGTTAGCGCTGGTAAATATAATTTTACTTTTGGAACAGATAATTTAGTTACCTATCTAGAAACGCAATTATCTAACGAGCAAAATGGTCGGTTTTTCTTCGATTCGTTAGATGATTTTGAAAATTTAAATCCCTCGAGATACGCAAGAGAAGTTCCACTAAAAGGGTCCTCATTAGTAAAACAAACGGTATTAGATCTATCGCTTTTTGCTCAAGTAGAGTTTGATATTAATCCGAATTTGAATTTTAGTGCTGGAGTTCGCTATGATGCAACGGCTTTTCTAGATTCCGCAGAATTCAACCCTTTGGTGTTTGAGGAACTAGGAATACGAACGGATCAAAAACCAGAAGATTTCAATAATATTCAACCAAGGTTTCAGTTGACATGGAATGTAAAGGGTGAAAATAAAGATGTTTTCAGACTTGGCGGAGGTGTTTTTAGTGCACAACCACACTATTATGCGCAAGTAAATAATATTCAAAACAGCGGTACTTTGTTAGGTGCTATAGATGTTACTGGTGCAAACGTGCCTGTGCCAAATTTCCCATCGTATAGAAATGATCCCAGCACAGCACCAGGTGTACCAGCAGGAGTAACGCCATTTTCAACGATAAATGCAGTAAGCCCTGATTTTAATGTGCCAACAATTTATAAAGCAAATATTAATTACACTCACTTTTTTGGAGATCGGTACAGCTTAGGATTAAATGCAATTGTTAGTCATACTACTAATAATTATGTTTACCAAGAAGCAAATTTAGTTCCTGAGCCATTTTTTCTTACGTCTAATGAAGGAAGAGAGGTTTTTGTGCCAGCGAATACTATTCCTTCAAACGGTAGAGCGGACTGGATCAACTCTAGAATTTCGGATCAAGTAGGAAGAACTTTAGTATTAACTTCTGATGGAGTCTTGGACAATCTAGCTTTCGTTTTGGAAGGAACTGCAAGAATTGGAAAAGATGGTTATGTAAATGCTAGCTTCACAGTAAACACCTCTAAAGATAATTCATCCTATAATTGTTGTGTGGGAAATACATCTACTTTTCTTCCAGTCTCTGGAGATCCAAGAGACCTTAATTATGGGTTTTCAGATAATCACTTTGATACTAAATTGGTTGTTAACGGTGCCTCACCTACTTGGAAAGGGTTTACTTTAGGTGCCACTATCATTGGAGATGGAGGTTCACGATATTCTTTTCAATCTGGAGGTAACAGAAGTACGAATGGCGACTTTAATTTAAGCAATGAAATTGCCTATGTTTTTGATCCCAACAACCCTAATACTCCTCAAAACATTATTGATGGCTACAACGAAATATTAAATAACCCAGAAACTCCAGATGGATTTAAAAAGTATTTGAGAGAAAGCTTTGGTTCTTTTGCAGAGCGTAACGGCGGAAAGAACCCTTTTAGAGCCCTAGTAGATTTAAGACTTCTAAAAAGTTTTAAAATTCCAAAGACCAAACAAGCTTTAGAATTATCGGCTGACGTTTTCAACTTTATGAACCTGGTAAATAAAGAATGGGGAAGAAATAATAATTTCGGCAGAACAACAAATTTAATGAATACAACTGGTTTTGACCAGGCAACTAATAGCTACCAGTACAACGTTAACACAGGTGTGGCAGCTGAACCCATCAATGGTACTCCCTGGCGTTTGCAATTAGGAGTACGATACTCTTTTTAATTAAGCGTTTTTTAAAAATAACTTGGGCAAATCAAGCCCAGTTCTTTTTATATCAAGCCATGAATATGATGTTACAATTCGTTAAAATTATCAAATAAATACTTTAAAAATGAAAAAAATTCTTTTATTACTTCTAGTTACACAACTTAATTTCGCCGTTAAAGCACAAGATAAAGCAATGTCGAAATATGTTGTTTTAATTTCTATTGATGGTTTCCGACCAGAATTTTACCTTGAAGAAAAGTGGCCAGCACCCAATCTTAAAAGTATGGTAAAAGAGGGTACTTATGCATTAGGGGTGCGAAGTGTGTTCCCGTCCGTAACCTACCCTTCCCATACGACCATAATTACAGGTGCTTATCCAGCGACTCATGGTATTTATTATAATAGCCCTTTTGAACCAGAAGGACAAACAGGACGTTGGTATTGGGAAAGCAATTTAATTAAAACCGAAACCCTTTGGGATGCCGTACGAAAATCCGGAAAAACAAGTGCAAGTCTTATATGGCCTGTTTCTGTGGGTGCGCCAATAGATTATAACATTCCAGAAGTTTGGACTTTAGATAGTAGTTATGGGAGAATAAAGCCCATGGAAGATAATGAAACACCCAAAGGACTCTTAAAAGAAATGGAGCTTGCTGTTTTAGGAAAAATGGATACCATTACCTTTAATGGTGACTATTTAAACCGTGAAGATCGTACAGGGGAAATGGGTGCCTATTTACTTGAAAAGTACAAACCCAATTTAATGACCATTCATTTAATTGCAACAGATCATTTTCAGCACGAACAAGGCAGGAATGGTGAAAAAGTCTTTACTTCAATTGCAGCAATAGATCGCGCCATTGGTAAGATTAAAGAGGCCGCTGAAAGAGCTAAAATTAGTGAAGAAACTACTTTTATAATCGTTGGTGATCATGGATTTGTTGATATACACTCCGCTATAAGTCCAAATATATGGCTAAAAGAAGACGGTTTATTGCAAGAAAACACGACACTCTGGAAAGCAAAATTTCATACTTCAGGCGCAGCTGCTTTTTTAATGTTAAAAGATAAAAAAGATAAAGTGACCTTAGACAAAATTCGAAAAAAATTGCATTCCTTACCAAACTCCTATAAAAAACTATTTCGCATTGTAGAAAGACCAGAACTAGATGCCATCGGAGCAGATCCTAATGCTATTCTCGCACTTGCTCCGATACCTGGTGTAACTATGTCAGCTTCTACTAAGGGTAAAGTTATCACTGCAAGAAGTGGCGGTACGCATGGTTATTTTCCTGATTTCAAGCAAATAGAAACTGGTTTTGTAGCTTGGGGTGCTGGAATTTCTTCCGGAAAAGAAGTGCCAAAAATGGGACTGGAAGATATAGCTCCATTAGTGAGTGAATTACTAGATTTAAACTTTAAAACAGAAGATGGAGTCCTATTTCCAGGAATTCTCAAAGCTTCAAATTGATTTTTTCTTAAGTATGGTTGAAATAGTTTGTCGGGTGGCCCCAGAAAGGTCACCCACATCTTTTTGAGTCAATAGCTTGAAAAGTAAAAATTGCTCTCCCTTTGCATCATGAACTTCAATATTGAAAAACTTCCTTACAAATGAAATTCTGTCTTCAATTTTATTTCCCGTAATATTTCCCATTTTCATTTCTGAAATACACCAACGCTTTGTAAGATAGGATAAAAACCAATCCGATAGATAAGGGTCGTTGCTTATCGTTTTTTTAAAAAAAGAAATTTCATATTTTCTTATTTTAGTGTCTATCAAGGTTTTTGAAAATTCAAAGAACTGCATGTTCAGATATCTTAGATTTCCAAAAAAATCACCTTTGTGCAAAATATCGTAAACAAACTCCTCTCCTTGTTCAGAATAACTTCCTAATTTTACAGCTCCTGAAACTATCTCGTAAATAAATCCTTCGTCATAAGGTGGTTGGTAAACATAAGTATGTTTTTCTATTACACTTTCAATATTTTCAATACTTCTTTCATTTTGTAGATTGGTTTTTAAATAACAATAAAAATTAAAGGATTTGTAATACTCATTATTGGGACGTTGCATTCTTTACTGATTTTTGATAATAATAGTAAAAGTAAATGACTAAGAGTATTCCTAAGTTATATAAACATTATGTATATAAAATTAAACCTGCAGTATTAGTTAAACAACATTTTTAAAATTATTTTTCTGTTTCTAGAACTCTTCAATTGTCTTCTAATTTAGGGCTGAATGCCTTTTTTTTATTGTCCCAAATTTAAATAGATCTCTACATCTGCTCTAGTGGTATAAGTTTATTGAGGTCGGTATTTAATCACATAGTATTTCTTGATGAGTAATATTCTCTGATTTCACCATCCTTTTGATTTAATTATTAAAGATTGTGTCTTTGTTTTGAGAACGATTAATTCGGTAATAAAATTCATGAAAATAGCTGTTAATATTAGTCTCACCTATCCAAGAATAAGCTGTTGGTATCCAAGATTTCACTTGATGAATTATAAGATGTTATGCTTTAAAATTAGACCGTTCATCAACTAATATTTGTGTTAGGTCATAAGAGAGCGTTTAGGAACTGTAATTTGGGAAATAGAAGTGTAAGCGTTGACTAAATATCAATCAATATTTCCAATCTTATTATCACTATCCAGTAAATCAAAAGTTCTAATAAGGTTGATGATGGCAGGATTAATTTTTACTAGTCTATTAACTTCAATTTCTGTTTTAGTGAGTTGTTTTTAAACTTTTTCAAACCTACATCCAAAAACAATTCTTTCTTTACGGTTTTCCACATTTGGGTGAAATTTTTTTATTTAAAGTTTCGTTACATTTATTTTAAATCAAAATAGAATGCTTTGATTGCGGAAATGTAAATAAAGGAGATTCCCAATGATTTTACAATACCCACTTTTAGTGATATTTGAAATTTATCCTATAAACAAGAAATTTAATAAATCACTTTGATGTCAAGCACCTCCTTGCGTTTACGTTTTTTTCTACCGTTGACAAGGATTAATGGTTTTATTTTGTATTTTTCATACAGAAAAGTAATTTTGATACAGTAAACAAGAATCCCGTTAACGGAAATTAGTTTACGATAAATGCGAATATAACCTCTCGACAATATCATGTACATTCTATTGGAAAAGCACCGGAATTAATAAAGTGTATCGTTTGAAAATTTTTCGGAAAACCTATTTTACTTGAATGGCAAGAGCAATGGGAGGCGAAACTAAAATGGTATCACCGCATTCTTCTAATGAAGTTTTGAAAAAGTACTTAGATCCTAAACTTCCATCTGTGATCGCAAACGGGACTTTGGAAATTAAGATATTTGGCTAAACAGAAAAGGTACACATGAAAACTACATTGCATGTTTGCCGTGTCTGTATCATACTTAAAGAATTATCAGCTCAATTCATAAAATTCGTCACTTCGGTGCTCACTGGAGTAATCAGAGGGCGATGTTTTTTGAATTATTTCCAATAAAAAACCCTAACATATTGATGTTAGGGTTTTTGCTTTGGTAGCGAGACCGAGATTTGAACTCGGGACCTCAGGGTTATGAATCCTGCGCTCTAACCGACTGAGCTATCTCGCCATAATTAGGGAAAAACCTTCCCTGAATGCGGGTGCAAATATAAAAATAAAAATATTGGATGCAACTATATTTTTAATAAAAAAATATATTTTTAAAAACACTTTTTTTATGTAGTTATATTCTATATATTTCCGAAAAATTAAATGTAGGTCATGGATCAAAAAGTACGTTACGAAATCGAGTTTCCCATAAATTCTTCTCCACAATTATTGTATCAGTATATCTCTACTCCATCAGGTTTGTCTGAATGGTTTGCAGATAATGTAAACTCTCGTGGTGAATTTTTTACTTTTATTTGGAAGGATTCCGAAGAAAAAGCAAGGCTTGCCTCTAAGAAAGCAGGTGAGAAAGTAAAATTCAAGTGGGTCGACGAGAATAGTAAAGACACGGAGTACTTTTTTGAATTGCATATTTTAGTAGATGAACTCACTAAAGACGTTTCTTTAATGGTAGTAGATTTTGCTGAAAAAGACGAGGTAGACGAGGCCACATTACTGTGGGAAAATCAAATATCGGATCTTAAACATCTAATAGGATCTGTATAGTAAAATCATATTTTATGACTTATATTTGCCTTGAATAAAATTTAGGGCTTCTTTATGATTAATTTTAATGGAACTATTGTGTCTCAGGACACCAATGTATTGTTTCAAAACCGTGCTTTTCTATATGGTGACGGTGTTTTTGAAACAGTTAAAATAGTAAATAATACAATTCTTTTTCTAGAAGATCATTATTTCAGGTTAATGTCTTCTATGCGGGTGGTGCGTATGGAAATCCCAATGAATTTCACCATGGAATACCTGGAGGAACAAATTCTCTCTTTAGTAAAAAAAACGGGTCTCTCTCTTTCCTCCCGAGCCAGAATTACAGTATATAGAAACGATGGCGGGTATTATTTGCCGCAAAATAATACGGTTTCTTTTTTGATCCATTCAATAGCGCTTGAGAACACTTTGTATTCAATTGAAAAGAAAGAATATGAGGTAGATTTATACAAAGACTTCTATATCACAAAACAATTGCTATCGTCGATCAAAACGACTAATAAAATTATCAATATAACAGGAAGTATTTTCGCTAATGAAAATGGCTTGGACAATTGCTTATTACTCAATGATAGCAAGAATGTAGTAGAAGCATTGCAGGGGAATATCTTTATGCTAATGGGTGATAAATTGATTACGCCTCCGGTTTCTGAGGGGTGTTTAAACGGCGTCATGAGAAAACAGATTTTAAGTCTGGCTAAAAAAATAGAAACTTTAGAGGTTGTCGAGGAAGTGATCTCTCCGTTTGACCTGCAAAAAGCGGATGAATTATTTATAACGAACGTAATAAAAGGCATTCAACCCATAACGCGATACCGCAAAAAAATATTTACGACTCCCGTATCGACTCAATTATTAGAAAAACTCAACGAAATAGTCCGAAATACTTAATTTAGGTATGGATTTTCCGGAGCATTAGACCAGATGAGGTATTCGCCGCCTAATTCCATAATCTGTTCTTTCCAGAAATGAGTGGCTGATGTTCCAATTATTTTGTTTTCATAGCTGTTTGCCGTTATAATCCACGAGCGACTTTCCATTTCGCTTTCTAGTTGGTTTTCATGCCAGCCGGTATAACCTAAAAAGAATCGGATATTGTCTTTGCTTATTTCTCCTTTATTGATGAGCTCTTTAGTCGCTTCAAAGTCACCACCCCAATATATTCCGTTAGATATTTCAATGCTATTTGGAATTAATTCAGGGATATTATGAATGAAATACAAGTTGTCTTGTTCTACTGGACCACCATTATAAATCTTAAATCGTGCCGCTATCTCCGGAATTAAATCGTGGATAGTGTACTTTAAAGGTTTATTAATTATGAACCCTACGGATCCTTCTTCATTATAATCAGCTAATAAAATTACCGATCTATTGAATGATAAATCCCCAATTATCTTAGGCTCTGCTATAAGCAAATATCCTTTTTTTATCTTATCTGTTATCATCGGATTAGATTTTTCATTAAATTTAGGTTTTTTATTTTAAGGGCGCCATATAAAATCGTTGAAACGTATAAAAAAACCTTCCAGATGGAAGGTTTTATTATATTTAGGAAGGATAAAAATTAGTTTACTGCACCTTCTAATTCTGCTCCAGCTTTAAATTTCACTACATTCTTAGCAGCGATTTGAATAGTTTTTCCTGTTTGAGGATTTCTACCGTCTCTTGCAGCTCTGGCAGATACTGACCATGATCCGAAACCTACTAAAGATACTCTTCCACCTTTTTTCAAAGTTCCGCCTACGTTACCTAAAAATGACTCTAAAGCTAATTTTGCTGCAGCTTTTGTAATTCCTGCATCAGCAGCGATAGCATCGATTAATTCTGATTTGTTCATAATAATTAGTTATTAATTGTTGGTTAAAAAAAATTGTTAATACACAAATTTAGTAGGAAATACGTTCCTTGCAAGCGTTTTGTGTTAATTTAGAGTATTTTGTTGATAACTTATTTTTTTTGTTGATAAAGTAAAGATTGTTTCTTGTTAAAGTGTATGAGGTGCCCTTTTTGTTGGTGTTAATAGACTTTTGCGTCAACAGAAAATACAATCCCGTTCAGAAATTCAGAAGTATTCATTTTCTTTTTGCCTGGAAACTGTAGAGTAAGTATTTGGATAAATCCTTTTTTTACAGCTACCCTCATTTCTTTTTTGGTGCAAATTAAACTCCCGACAGCATAATTATGTTCCTCAGTGATTATTTTGGCTTCGTATAGCTTTACATTCCACTCTTCACTCTTGTCGCCAAAGTAACTCCAAGCCGCTGGGTACGGACTCAAACCTCGGATCAGATTGTTTATTTCCTGCGCTGATTTTGTCCAGTCTATTTTGCAATTCTCTTTGTTGAGTTTGTAGGCTGTTTTGATATCGTTGGTGTCTTTTTGAATCACTGTCGATACACTTCCTTTTTCGATCAGTGCCAAAGTGTCAATAACGGTCTCGCTTCCTAATTCCATTAATCGGTCATGCAAATGTCCCGCATTTTCGGTTTCATCAATTGGAATTTCCGAACTTAAAATCATTGCGCCTGTATCAATTTTATCATCGATAAAAAAAGTGGTGACACCAGTTTTAGTTTCTCCATTAATGATTGCCCAGTTTATGGGTGCCGCGCCGCGATAATTCGGCAGGAGCGAAGCATGAAGATTAAAAGTGCCTAAAGAGGGCATTTCCCAAACTACTTTTGGCAGCATTCTAAACGCAACTACAGTTTGCAAATTAGCATTCAACGCTTTTAATTCAGCTAAAAAAGTTTCGTCTTTTAAGTTTAAAGGCTGCAATAAAGTTAGATTATTGGCTAGTGCGTATTCCTTTACTGCTGAGTATTTTAATTTTTGTCCGCGACCTGCAGGTTTGTCTGCAGCAGTAATGACACCTACGACTTCGTAGTTGTTTTTAAGTATCGTGTCTAATATTCCCACGGCAAATTCGGGCGTACCCATAAAAACTATTCGTAATTTTTTCATTATGATCGTAAAGTATATTTATTATTTGGTTTAACCAAAATTGTGTTGTTTTCTAGTAAATCCTGAAGTACAAAGATAACTTCGTCTGGACTATTTTTAGTTTTATTTTGAATGTCTCTTGAGTTTAAATCTTCTGCTTGTAATAACGCAATTATTTCTTTGGAAAGTACCGATACCTCTTTTTTCTTTATTTTTTTAGTAATGCAAAAGGAGCAAACGCCGCAATCAACGGTTGTTTTTTCGCCAAAATAATTTAGAATCAACTTATTTTTGCATACTTTTTTTTCACTTATATACTGAATTACGGATTGAAGCTGTTCTTTTTTTAACTGATTTTGATTTTCTAAATGCTTCGAAACTCGATTGATGGTTCTGTCATCTTCCCGAACTTCATTGAAAATTAATGTGGCGTCATTATTTTTCGAATGGTACTCTATAATTTTCTTTTCTTTTAATTTATGTAAAACAGCCTGAATTTCAGTTTCCTTATGGTTTGATTTTTTAGCAATCAGTTGCAGGTTGAATGCTGTTTGCATTTCGTAAATTCCCGGATACGTGCGCAAAATGGCTAAAATAATTTCCTCGTCATTTGGATTTAAACTCATATACCGAATCACTTCTTTGGAGGGAATAAGAAACTGCATGGTGATTTTTTCTGAAAATTCTTGAGACAGGCTAATAATTCCTTGTCGGTCCAGGAATTGCATTGCATGGTACGTTTTTAAGGTTGGGAATTCATATTTTAAACAAAAATGATGTAAATTGAAGGTAAACTGTTCATTGATTCCTTCTCCGTAAGCGATTTGAAAATAGTTGCAAAGCTTGACATACATGAGATTCAAAAACTTTTTATCAGGAAGAATAGTGATAAATTGGCTTTGAGCCTGAATGATGTCAGAGGGACTGGTTAATAAAACCGCAAAAGCTCTTTCTCCGTTTCTACCCGCACGTCCGGCTTCCTGATAATAATTTTCCATATTTTCCGGAAGCTGAATGTGAATGACCGTTTTTACATTGGCTTTGTCAATTCCCATTCCAAAAGCATTGGTTGCCACAATAACCTGTACATCCTCATTCATCCAGGATTCCATGTTTTTATCTTTTTCTTTGGACGAAAGTCCGCCGTGATAATACGTAGCTTTAAATCCTAATGAATTCAATTGAGAGGAAATATCCAGACACGATTTCCTGTTTCGTACATATATTATGGAAGGTTGTGGATTTTTCTTCAGGATTTGTTCGATTCGGAACAGTTTATCCTCGACCTCAAAAATCATATAAGCAATATTTTCTCTGGCAAATGATTTTTCAAAAATCTGTGGTTTATGTAGTCCCAGTTCTGCGATGATATCTTTTTTGACTCTTGGCGTTGCAGTAGCGGTTAAGGCTAAAAATGGTACTGTTGGAAAATGCTTTTTTAGTTCTGAAATTTTTAAATAAGCTGGTCGGAAATCATGTCCCCATTGGGAAACGCAATGCGCTTCATCGATTGTGATTAAATGGATGGGAAGATTTTTTATTCGTTCTAAAATCCAATCGGATTGAAGACGCTCTGGCGATAAATAAAGGAATTTGTAATTTCCGAATTGGCAATTGTCCAATAAATCAATCATTTCTTCGGATCGAATTCCGCCTGTCAGCGCTATGGCTTTGATGTTTCGCTGTTGCAAATTGGCGACTTGATCTTTCATGAGCGCTACCAATGGCGAGATAACCAGGCAAATGCCTTCTTTCATCATTGCCGGAATCTGGAAACAAATTGATTTTCCACCGCCGGTTGGCATCAATGCAAAAGTATCTTGACCACTTAAAACGGAATCGATGATTTCCTTTTGCAGTGACCTGAATTTGTTGTGCTTCCAATATTTTTGAAGAATAGCTTCTGCTTCTTGCATAGAGTATAGATTTCATTTCATTGAAAAACAGTCCAAAGCATAGATCCTAAACCTGCAGACTATCTGGAAATTTCATCTAAGATAAAAAGAATTCGGTTATCCATCGTATCTTTTGGAACTTCTATGAGTTTGTACCCATAATTTTCATAGGTTTCAGTGAGATGATTGTAGATGAGTTTCGCTTGTTCGAAGTTTTCATAACGTTCGTGGTCGCTGATATAAATTTCTTCCCAAGGTGGGAGTATGAATATTTTTGAGTAGGTGTGTTCGCGGCAAGCCGTATCAAAAGTAGCAGGATAACTATCGCCTATGTAATGCATATAGGCCAAAACATCCGGAATTCCTCTGTCTATAAATACAATATCGTGGATTTCTTTAGAAGCATTTTGAAATTGTTTTTTTCTTCCTTCAAGAAGCAATTCGCTGAATAACAGTGGTTTTTCTAGGAATAATTGCTCGATTCCTTGTTTTTTTGCTTCCAATGTTACTTCCCGGGAAATTTCGGGATAACAACAATGTCCCTGAGCTATCAATCCATCGATGATAGTAGTTTTACCGGTTCCTGGACCGCCAATGATAACTATAATTTCTTTCTGCACTTTTAAAAAATAAGGGGCAAATTTACTTAAACTTATTGGGATTTGAAAAAATCATTGCGGTTAAAGTGCGATTAGACAAAAAATCATATTTCAAAATTCATAATTCACGTTTGAAACCGTATATTTGCCTTTATTTTTAAATAAAAAATGGATAAGAAGACGGAAGAATTTTACGATAGATTAAAAGTAGAGTTGGATATGAGCAATACATGGCCAGCAGAATATTTATTTAAATTTATTGTGCCAACAGAAAGTGATAATGTAGAACGCGTTGAGTTGGCTTTTGATTGTATGGGAGCAGTTATCAAAACCACAAAATCCAAAACAGGCAAATTTACCAGTATATCTGTTGATGTGACTGTGAAAGATGCACAAGAAATAGTAGATAAATACCTAGAAGTCTCTACAATAAAAGGCATTGTTTCTCTTTAGATATAAAAAAATTGGGATGGGTGTTCGAATGATTCCACTATTCGAAAAAGAAAACACGTAAATCAAAAAAATATACATTCAAATATGAATTCAAAATATAGTAAAGAAAATGCGAACGATGTAGTGCATCATTTGGAATACAATGCAGAGCGATCGCATTTGATTATTCCGGAGTACGGGCGTCATTTGCAAAAATTAATTGATCAGGCAACTAAAATTGAAGATGATGTAGAACGCAATAAAGCGGCAAAATACATTATTCAGGTCATGGGCAGCTTGAATCCGCATTTGCGTGATGTTCCTGATTTTCAGCACAAATTATGGGATCAAATTTTCATAATGTCTGATTTTAAACTAGTGGCGGATTCGCCCTACCCAACTCCATCTCGCGAAGTCTTACAGCTGAAACCGGATGTGTTGAGTTATCCTCAGAATTTTCCTAAATACAGGTATTACGGCAACAACATAAAATACATGATTGACGTGGCCAATAAATGGGAAGATGGCGATATGAAAAGTGCCTTGGTGAAAGTAATTGCCAATCACATGAAAAAATCATATTTGAGTTGGAACAAAGACACAGTAAAAGATGATGTCATTTTTGAACATTTATTTGAACTCTCCGATGGCAAGTTGAATTTGATTCAAAGTTCAGAGGAATTATTAAATACCACTGATTTATTACGAACCAATAAGCGGGTTTCGAATAAAATATTGCCGGTAGGACAACCCAAAATTCTTAGCAATAAGAATACAAAAACAGGAAAACCAAATCCGATTCACAAGAACCAAAATAGGAAACCTTTGTAAGTCAGTTATAAATTGGAGTTATAAGTTTTGAATTTTGTTCTATTACTTTTAGCTCGTAACTTTTTAACTCATAACTAATAATTTATAACTCATAACTGTAAAAAATGGGAATTTTCAAAATAGAAGGTGGCATCAGTCTAAAAGGAGAAATCACGCCACAAGGGGCAAAAAATGAAGCGTTGCAAATTTTATGTGCCGTTCTTTTAACACCTGAAAAAGTAATTATCAATAATATTCCTGATATTATTGACATCAATAAACTAATTACGCTTCTAGGAAATTTAGGAGTAAAAATTCAAAAAAATGGATCAGGCTCGTATACTTTTCAAGCTGATGAAGTGAATATAGAGTATCTGGAAACCGAAGCATTCAAGAAAGAAGGCGGTTCTTTAAGAGGTTCTATTATGATTGTTGGACCACTTTTGGCACGATTTGGAAAAGGATATATCCCAAAACCAGGTGGTGATAAAATAGGCCGCCGAAGATTGGATACGCATTTTGAAGGATTCATCAATCTGGGCGCTAAATTTCGTTACAACAGAGAAGATCACTTTTATGGCGTTGAAGCAGCAGAAGGGTTAAAAGGGGCCGATATGTTATTAGACGAAGCCTCCGTAACCGGAACCGCAAATATTGTTATGGCTGCCGTTTTGGCCAAAGGAAAAACAACAGTGTATAATGCAGCTTGTGAACCTTACTTGCAACAATTGTGTAAGATGTTGAACTCTATGGGAGCTAAAATAACTGGAGTTGGGTCTAACTTATTGACTATTGAAGGAGTTGAAAGTTTAGGTGGTTGCGAGCATAGAATTCTTCCAGATATGATTGAAATTGGGAGCTGGATTGGCCTGGCTGCAATGACAAAATCAGAGATTACAATAAAAAATGTCAGCTGGGACAACCTTGGTGTTATTCCTACGACCTTTAGAAAACTTGGAATTACGCTGGAACGTCGTGGCGATGATATATACATTCCTGCTCACGTAGATGGATATGAAGTAAAAACAGATATTGACGGTTCTATTTTGACAATTGCTGATGCACCTTGGCCTGGATTTACTCCGGATTTATTGAGTATTGTGCTTGTAGTTGCCACTCAGGCAAGAGGTGATGTTTTGATTCACCAAAAAATGTTTGAAAGCAGATTGTTCTTTGTGGATAAATTGATTGATATGGGAGCAAAAATTATGTTGTGCGATCCGCATAGAGCAGTTGTGATGGGGCATGATTTCAAATCGCAGCTCAAAGCCACCACAATGTCATCACCGGATATTCGTGCGGGAATTTCATTATTGATTGCTGCGCTTTCCGCAAAAGGAACGAGTACAATTCAAAACATTGAACAAATCGACAGAGGATACGAACGTATTGACGAACGATTGAGAGCTATTGGTGCAAATATTGTACGTGCATAAATAACATAAATCATAAAAATTTTCGTTTAAGTAAGCCAGAAAGAATTTAAATCTAAAATTCAATTCGGTTTACTTAAACGATTTTACTTTTATTTCATCTTTAAACAAAGCGCATGTCAAGCGAACAAACAGCGATCAAGGCGACTTATTTTAGCATTATAGGGAATACTTGCCTGGCTATTATTAAAGGGTTGGCCGGTTTTTTCGGAAATTCGTATGCACTAATTGCAGACGCAATTGAATCAACGACTGATATTTTTGCTTCTTTTTTGGTGTTGTTCGGAATTAAATATTCCAACAGGCCAGCGGATAAAAATCATCCGTACGGACATGGTAGAGCAGAACCTTTGATTACTTTTCTGGTGGTAGGTTTTTTGATTACTTCGGCCACAATTATTGCCTATGAAAGTATTGTAAATATTGGAACGCCACATCAATTACCAAAACCATGGACATTACTCGTTCTGGCTGCAATTATTATTTGGAAAGAATATTCGTTTCGACTGGTGATGAAAAGAAGCATTCAAACCAATAGTTCCTCACTACGAGCTGATGCTTGGCACCATCGCAGTGATGCCATAACTTCTGTGGCGGCATTTGTTGGAATTTTGATTGCCTTGATTTTAGGGGATGGTTACGAATCTGCGGATGATTGGGCTGCACTTTTTGCTTCGGGATTCATACTTTATAACAGTTACCTTATTTTTAGACCCGCTTTGGGCGAAATAATGGACGAACATTTATACGACGATTTAATAGCTCAAATCCGAATGGTTTCCATTCAGGTTGACGGAATTATCGATACCGAGAAATGTTTTATTCGAAAAGCCGGCATGCAATATCATGTAGATTTACATGCTACGGTCGATTCAAATATTACCGTGAAAGAAGGACACGATCTGGCTCATAAACTAAAGGATACTTTGCTAGAGGAAATTCCGGAATTGGGACAGGTGTTGATTCATGTGGAACCAAATGATTAATATTGTGGTGTATGATAAAACTAAAAAAGACACCAAAACTATTTTCGAGTGCCTTTTTTTAATTCGTTATGTTTTTGTCACATCGAGCGCAGTCGAGATGCCGTTATATTTTCCGACTGTACTGCAACTGACAAATAGATTCTTTTTTATTCCAATATATTCAAAAATTTGAGCCCAAATACTACTCCGTCTCCTTGAAATCCATTTTGGTACGAACGAACATAATCGATACGGAGCATTTTAAATTTACCGAAACCTAAATTGTCTAACCCAACTGTAATTTCAGTATAAGGTTTGTTGTTTGGCGTAGACAGCGCGTGAGCACCCAGTGTCAAAGTTGATTTTAGTTTGTTCAATAAAGGTATTTTATTCATGATATAGCCTTTGTCGTTGTATTCCGTATGCACTTCAAAATAGCTGTCGTTCGTACTGTTAGAGTAATACGGCAGTAAGTTAAATACATTCAAATAGCGCGCTGACTGCCCAATGTGGGTTTGATTGCCATTAAAATGCTTGTAATCTATAAAAGCAATGTTATCTGCATTCAGAAACTTCCCCGCTTTTAGATTCAACCCTAAAACACCTTTATTTTTCAATGTCAAATCATACGTCAATCGGCTATTGAAATGGTCAAACTCATACTTCTTTTCATTAGCCGCAATTGCTTTTTCATAGCCTAAATAAAGAGTTGGATATTTTTCATTTCGGATGTTAAATTTTCCATCGGGACGGGAGGAATATTTGTTTCCAAAATTGATTTTTGCAAGTAAATTAATTTTCGTCAAATGGTGTTTTTCAAAACCGGGAGTGGTGAAATCATTTGGTACCAACGGATTATTCGAAGTGTATAATTCGTCCTTGTTAAAAAAAGAAAAATCCGTATTGTTGAATACTGGTTTGCGTTGCTGGTATTCTATCTTTCCATTGAGATTCACGCCATTTGCAACATCTTGGCTGTAGCCAATTGCCGCTGATTCCAGATTATACAACTTCATAAAATTGTTCTTGAATGCTAGGGAACTGATTGTGTTTATTACTTTACTGATGGGTTCATTCGGATTAAATTGCTTTACAGAACTGCCTCCTGTCATATATAAAGTGGCATAATTCTGATTGTTGAACCGGTGGATAAATTGTCCGGTGACACGCAAACGATCTTCGGCAAAACCGTAATTGAGTTTTGTACTTATGGAAGTGTAGATTCCTTTACTTTCCTGATTTTTCCAGTTGGTGTATTTAAATCCTGAGTCAAAATTATATCCTTGCACCGTATTGAAACTCAATGAACCAAGATTTAATAATCCTTCATAACTAAAACTGTGTTTTTTGCTACTGTTTTTATAGGTGTAGCCGCTCAGTAGCTTCAAGATTTTGAACTTGTTCTCTTTTGTGTCTACTGAATCCAGGTATTTTTCGGAATTTCGGACCTTGTAAATGCTGTCTTTTCTAAAATAATCCATGCTTTCTTCATTTGTTAACGGAATGGGTCTGTTGGTATTCCAGAATAAGCTGTCTTTTTTATTGGCATTTATTTCGATTCTCGTAATTTCATTTGTAAATGTTTTGGGTGCAAAAGCATTTATGAATTCATAATTGCTATACACGTAATTGTATTTTCCGGTAAATTTTATCCCAAAAGCACCTGCTGTGATTTCGAGACTTTGGGTATTTTTGGCCCAGATTTTATTGCTGTTGTTGTAACTGAAATTTTGTTTTAAGGTCATCACATCCATAAATTCTTCTTTTATTCGGTAGCCTTTTATATCCAGATCAACGGCGTAAATCGCCCAGGAGTCTTCCACTATATAAATGTACCCTTCAAAAACGGGTTCACTGTCGCGCTTTGCAATCACTTTTATTTTGTTGATCATGTTTGTATTCTCGTCAAAAAAAGTGCTTTCTAAGGTGTAATTATAGTAGTTGAACGCGTTGTTCGCTATTGGAGAAATCATTTGGACACTAAAATCGATGGTGTTGTCATAAAAATCGTAGAATGAAGATGTAGCCGTATTGTAGCTGTAGCCATTGTCTCTGCCACTTACTTTTGAGGCAGTAACTACTTCTTTTAAGTTATTGGGTTTCTCAAATGCTATTTTTGAAAACGTTTCAGATAAGGAAATGATTCCGGTTCCGGTAGAATCCAGTGCGCCATCAAGATCACCAATTTTTTGGCCTAATATTTTTTTTGGGGCATTTTTTAGTTTAAAAATACCGCGGGAATAAAAGTTAGCGTTGAATCGATTTGTTTTTTTGGTGTTTTGTTTTCTGCTGGCAATGGCACTTTTTATTATCGCTAAAGCCGGATTGTTTTTTTTGTTGATGATTACTTCGTTCAGCGAGAAACTTTCTTCGATCATTTTGATGTGCAACGAATAAGGGAGTTTGTCTGTTTGTATAACTACTTTCTGGGTTTTAAAACCTAAAAATTGAAAGACAACTGTTTGTTTTTCCTTTTTCTTTAAGTTGAATTCATAGTTTCCTTGCTCGTTTGAAGTGGTTCCATTATAGGTGTCCTCCTGAAAAATAGTCACAAAAGGCAAGGGATTTCCTTTTTCGTCCGAAACGGTTCCTTTAATTTGTGCAGTACTGACAAATGAAACTAATAAAAGCAGTAGTAAGTAGTATTTTTTCATGAAAGTTTTTTCTTTCACAAAAATAGAAGAAGTTACAAAAGAGCGTATTAATTATTTGTTAAAGATTTATCTAATGGCTTATTTTATTTTGATACTACAAAAATGACTGAATCGCCAGCTCATAACTCTTTAAACCAAAACCCAGAATAACACCTTTGGTATTTCCAGAAATATAGGATTGATGTCTAAAACTTTCACGGGAAAACGTATTCGAAATATGAACTTCAACCACTGGAGTGGTAACGGCTTTTACAGCGTCGCCAATTCCTATAGAAGTATGTGTATACGCTCCGGCATTTAGGATTATGCCATCAAATGAAAAACCAAATTCCTGAATTTTATCAATTAATTCCCCTTCAATGTTACTTTGGAAATAAGTAAATGCTATTGCTGGGTATTTAATTTGTAAAGTAGTGAAATATTCTTCAAAAGTTTGATTTCCGTAAACTGAAGGCTCGCGTTGACCCAGAAGATTGAGGTTCGGTCCATTGATGATACTAATTTTCATAAGTAGTTGCTATTTGTTTTTTATTTGAATATCGAATTCCCATGTGGCTTATCTGGTTTTCATTACATTTCCGATACGCTCATTTTATAATTCCTGATTCTGTAAAAATAAAAAAACCGTTCCACTTTATAGAACGGTTTTAATAAATTTAATTTTTTATTTTTTTAGAATGTGAATCCTGCGGAAATTTGAAGAACAGAGTTCTTAACTTCTGCTTGTTTTGAAGCTTCAGTTAATCCTAACACATAACGACCTTGAAGGAAAATGTGTTTAGTGACATTTAGAGTTAAACCACCGGCTACTCCAAATTCAAAAGTTTCTGCATTTTTTACATCAAATTCATTTCTTTCACTCAATAGGAATGAAGCTTGTGGTCCAAGATCTAAACTTACTGTTTTGTTGAAATGAAATTTAGCCATGACAGGAATAGATAAATACCCTAATTCATTTTTGAACTCATCGACAGCATTTTTATACGTTGCTCCCTGAGTGGAATACAATAATTCGGGTTGTATCGAAAAACCATCTGTCAATTTAAGTTCAGCTACTAAACCCCCATGATAACTGGTAATCGCATCAGTGTTGTAATTATTACTGTTTACTGTGATATCAGTTCCTGATTGATTGGCGTAATTTAAACCCCCTTTAAACCCAAACTTGATCAATTGTGCTTGCATGTCTACTGACGCGGCAAGAAGAACTACTGCAACTAGAATTATTTTTTTCATAATTTTTTTTTAAATTAATTTAATGAGAGCATGTATTATAAACTGTTTTGTTTGATTATTATTGTTGTCTTATCTCTAATCAAAAATTAGTCCACATTTTGTTAATAGGAATAATAGTTATTTTTTTTAATTATTATTCTTGGTTAGTTTGGATTAAAATGTTACAATTGAGTGCGTTGTGTATTTATAAATTTATAATTATATTTTTTATGTGAAGAAAAATACTGTCAATTTTAAAAGTTAATTTTTTCATAAAAATCGTACAAATTATTTAGCGTTATCTACTTTCGTTCCAATAAAAACAAATCAACATGAAAAAAAATATGCTGTGCGGTATTGTCTTTTTTGCTTTTTTAGTTGCTCAAGCTCAAGAAAATGAAGTACAAATACAAGGAAATCAAGTTTCTAAAGGAAAATGGTTAATTGAAGCAAATACAGGTTTTGGGCAAAATGTAGGCAATACTTCTTTGTACTTTAAAACATCTGATGGTGTTACCGCCTATAATATAGGGGTTGAAGGGGGGTTATTTTATTAAAGATAACTTAGCAATTAAAGTGGGATAGGCTATGGCGACGATGGTGTCAGTACTCTCACGGACCCAATTGCGTATAAATTAGGATTGAAGTATTATTTTAAAAGTAAAATTCCGGTCGAGATTTCCTATAATGGTGTAGGCTTTGGCGATACAGATGCAAATCCTGCCTACATTGGTTTTCAAGCAGGATACGCTTTTTTTCTTGGCAAAAATGTAAGTATGGAACCAGGTATTCGCTACAATAATGCGGTTAACAAGTCGTTTTATGATTCAAATTTTCAATTTAATATGGGTTTTGCATTGCATTTCTAAAGTTTGCATAGTTACATTCAAAAGCCTCTCAATTTGGAAGGTTTTTTAATGAATAAAAGTGTTACTTTGTGTTTATGAATTGGACTGCTTACATAAAAAGGTATCAATCGTACTTAAAAATTGAGCGCGGTTTGTCTCACAACACAATAGAAAATTATTCGTTTGATGTACAACGATTGTGTCTTTTTTTGACTGAAAATAAAATGGAAGTTTCACCCATTCAAATTGATGAAGAAATACTTCAACAGTTTATTTACAGTGTTTCAAAAGAAGTGAATCCCCGTTCACAAGCCCGAATTATCTCTGGTCTTAAAAGTTTTTTTGGTTATTTAATGTTTGAGGACTATCGAACAGATAATCCATTAGAACTTATAGAAACACCCAAAACGGGCAGGAAACTTCCAGATATTTTATCTGTTGATGAGATCGATACTCTTATTGCAGCCATTGATTTGACCTCTAATGAAGGGGAACGCAATCGCGCTATGATGGAAACCCTTTATGGTTGTGGGCTTCGGGTTTCGGAATTAGTGGCATTAAAAATGTCCGACTTGTTTTTTGAAGAGGGTTTTATAAAAGTTACCGGAAAAGGAAACAAACAGCGCTTTGTACCTGTAGGGGATTATACTCAAAAATTCATCATTATCTACAGGGATACAAAACGAAATCAACTGAATATAAAAAAAGGTTTTGAAGATACGTTGTTTTTAAATAGAAGGGGAAGCCAATTGACAAGAGCCATGATTTTTACGATAATCAAAAATTTAGCGTCAGTCATAGCGTTGCACAAAACAATTAGTCCACATACCCTGCGGCATTCTTTTGCCACACACCTTTTAGAAAACGGGGCTGATTTGCGTGCAATACAATTGATGCTTGGTCATGAATCAATCACCACAACGGAAATATACGTACACCTTGACAGAACATTTCTTACTCAGGTTCTAAATACTTTTCACCCAAGAAAGTAATATTTTTATTAGCTTAACCTGTTGGTTGTAATTAGATTTTGATGAAAATTTTCGTCAGTTCGAGTGATCCCGCTTTTAGGCGGGATTATATCGAGAACTAGAAAATTAGTATTAATAACGATTCTCGATACACGTCACTTCGAGTGCGAAGCGTATCGAGAAGTTTTGTTCCGTTTTACTCTACAAAAAACACTCGAACTGACGTTTTGAACAATTGTACCCAACGGGTTAGTTTAGTTTAGTTGAAATTTTATAAAATTGATACTTTTTTTATGTTTGAATAAAAATAAAATCTAAATTATAATCGCATTTAAATGATATAAAAAGTAATTATGGTTTTTGATGTTCCCTAAAACGAAAATTACCAAGAGATAAATAATTTTTAAAAACCGTATTTTCAGTGCAAAAAAAAACTTCTCCATACGGAGAAGTTTTTTTGTTTCTTATAATGGGAATAAATTATTTAGCAATATTCACAGCTCTTGTTTCCCGTATTACGGTTACTTTAACTTGGCCCGGATAGGTCATTTCTGTTTGAATTTTTTGTGAAATATCGAAAGATAAGGTAGCCGCATTTTCATCCGAAACCTTTTCGCTCTCTACGATAACCCGAAGTTCTCTACCAGCTTGAATGGCATAAGCATTTTTCACACCGCTAAAGCCGTACGCTACTTCCTCAAGATCTTTTAGACGTTGTATATAAGAATCCAAGACTTGTCTTCTTGCTCCTGGTCTTGCACCTGAAATAGCATCACAAACCTGAATGATCGGGGATAGTAATGATTTCATCTCTATCTCGTCATGGTGAGCACCAATCGCATTACAAACCTCTTCTTTTTCACCGTATTTTTCAGCCCATTGCATTCCTAACAACGCGTGTGGTAAATCACTTTCAGCATCTGGAACTTTACCAATATCGTGCAATAAACCAGCTCTTTTAGCCAGTTTTACGTTTAAGCCAAGTTCAGCTGCCATGATTCCACATAGTTTAGAAACTTCCCGGGAGTGTTGCAATAAATTCTGTCCGTAAGAAGAACGGTATTTCATGCGTCCTACTACTTTAATCAATTCAGGGTGTAATCCGTGAATTCCTAAGTCTATAACGGTACGTTTACCCACTTCTATAATTTCATCGTCAATTTGTTTGGCAGTTTTTGCTACTACTTCTTCAATACGAGCCGGGTGAATTCTTCCGTCAGTCACTAATTTATGTAATGCTAAACGTGCAATTTCTCTTCGAACCGGATCAAAACAGGAAAGGATAATCGCCTCCGGGGTGTCATCTACAATGATTTCTACTCCTGTAGCTGCTTCCAGTGCACGGATATTTCTACCTTCACGGCCTATGATTCGTCCTTTTACATCATCAGATTCAATGTTGAATACTGAAACGCAATTTTCTACTGCTTCTTCGGTTCCAACTCTTTGAATGGTGTTGATGATTATTTTCTTAGCCTCTTGTTGTGCTGTAAGTTTCGCCTCTTCAATCGTGTCTTGTATGTGAGACATTGCTTTGCTTTTAGCCTCGGCTTTAAGTCCTTCAATCAATTGATTTTTTGCTTCCTCAGCGGATAAGCCGGAGATTACTTCCAATTGTTGCAATTGACTCTTATGAAGTTTGTCCACTTCAGCCTGTCTTTTGTCTAAAATATCTATTTTAGAGTTGTATTCTACCGTTTTTGCTTCAAAATCATCATTTACTTTTTTAGCTTTTGATAATTCATTTGAAATTTGAGATTCTTTGTCCCGAACTCTTTTTTCTATTTCAGCGACTTTTTTATCACGAGAAAGGATCACTTGCTCATGTTCTGATTTTAATTCAATAAATTTTTCTTTCGCTTGAAGAATTTTATCCTTCTTTATATTTTCAGCTTCAAGATTGGCATCTTTAAGAATCGATGCGGCTTCTTTTTTTGAATTCTTAATCAAGTTAGAGATATTGCTTTTTTCTATCATTTTTGCGATGGCAAAACCGCCTGCAATACCTATAATTCCCGTAATAATAATCGTTAATATGTTGTCCATGTTTGTTAAAATTTATAAATAAAAAAGCCTACATTAGTTGTGTTGAATAAACTCGGAAAGACAAGTTTTGAGCTAACTCACTGTTCAAGTTTCCTCGCCGGGGCGTGGCATGCTTTAGTAGTGATGATTTGCTCATTCTAAATTGTTAGTGTTGAGTTTACCAAATGTGAACTAATGTAGGCAGTATCTTAGTTTTTGTAAAGAACGTTTATTTGTCGAGATATTGATCTAAAACCGCATTGATTTTTTTAATTCTTTCAATGGTTTCTTCTCCATCAATTGCATTATCAATTTGTTTTTGTTCCGTTTGTGAGGCAAATTGCAGGGCACACATTGCTAAAACATCCTGCTTATCACGAACGGCATAGTTTTCTTCAAATTGCTTTATCATTTTATCAATTTTTTTTGAAGCACTTCTCAGTCCTTCTTCCTGTGAAAGATCAACCGTTAACGGGTAGACTCTGTCTGCAATTGATATTTTAATTTTAAGCTTTTCGTCCATATCTTTTATTAGTCTGATAGCTGGGCTATACAATAATCAATTTCGCGAATTAATGAATTTATTTTAAACTTGGTATCTCTTTTATTATCGTCACTGCCTAGTAATGCATTCGCTACTTTGAGTGTTTCATACTGCGTTTTTAAGGCCTCAATCTGTTGTGATTGAGTTAGTATTATAGATGCAGTTTTTGTTAATTCGTTTCTTAAATCTTGATTGTTTTGTTCCAAACTTTTCATTTTTATGAAAAGTTTTTCAACTTTATTTTCAAGAGTATCAATAATTTCTGCAATTGCACTCATTATATATTCTAATTCATTACATAATCATACAAAGTTAGTATTCCTTTTTAATTTTGCAATATTTTATTATTTTTTTTGCATTTATTTAGTTAAATAACAGTTAAACAATTGATTAGGAACTGTTTTTTTTTAGAACTGTTTTTGCATACTTTTTTTTTACCTTAGCAAAAATGTAAACAATGAAATTTTCTCTTTATTTAGTATTTTTTTGCAACTTTGTTTTTGCGCAAGCGGAGTATCCCAAAGATTATTTTAGGTCTCCATTAGACATTCCGATGCAATTGTCAGGGAATTTTGGAGAATTACGACCCAACCATTTTCATGCAGGATTTGATTTAAGAACCCAGCAAAAGGAGGGTTTCAAGGTGTATGCAGTAGCCGATGGGTATGTGTCCAGAATAAAAATTTCTACTTTTGGTAATGGAAAAACAATTTATATTAATCATCCTAATGGTTTTACATCCGTTTATGGGCATTTAAAAATGGCCAATGGTGCCATTGAAAGCTACATCAAAAACAGCCATTATAAAGAGGAATCATTTGAAATTGAAATGTTTTTTAAACCCGATGAAATGCAGGTTAAAAACGGGGATGTTATCGCTTTTTCTGGTAATACAGGATCTTCTCAAGGTCCTCATCTGCATTTTGAATTTCGAGATTCCAAAACGGAGTTCATAATCAACCCCATGCTTTTTGGCTACGATACATATTTAAAAGACACTAAAAAACCAATTGTTTCAGCCGTTTACGTGTACCCTTTAGATTCAAAAACAACAGTTAACCATTCCAAACGACCAATAGCTCTCAATGTTTCGTTACAAAAAGATGGGACTTACCTGTCTGATAAAGTAACCGCAAATGGCGTGATTGGTTTTGGTATTTCCGCTTCTGATAGTGATGATGTCTCGTTTAATGTTAACGGAGTGTACAAGGTGCACTCCTTTTATAATGGGAAACCAAATTTTGGGTATGAATTCAACACCTATTCCTTTGATGAGATGCGTTACATTAATGCTTTGATTGATTATCCCAGATATAAAAAAACGCAACAACGGGTTCAGAAACTTTTTATGAAAACTCCGTATAATTTGAGCATTATTCAAGCCGATGAAAATAAAGGTGTGTTGCAAATAACGCCAAATTTAGCTTCGTTGTATCGCATTGAAGTGTCAGATTTCTTTGGAAACAAAAAAATAATAGCGATTCCTATTCAATATGATTTATTGCCAACGGTTATAAGCCCGGAACCTGCGGTGTCAAATTATTTTGTGAACGCTAACGTAGATAGCAATTTTGCTTTAGAGAACATGTCAGTTTTCTTTCCTGCGGGAACATTTTACGATGATTTTAATATGAATTTTGATGTAAAAAACGACATTTTATGGTTGCATGATGACACCGTTCCTGCCCATAGTAATTTTACTGTTTCTATTGAAGACACAAAAGCGACGGAACTGCAAAGAGAGAAAATGTTTATTGGCAGAATCGAGGGAAAATCTACAAATTACAATCCGACATATAGAAAAGACAACGTATTTAGCACCAAAGTCAAAATTTTGGGTAAATATGCTTTGGTTTCTGATACCGTTGCTCCTAAAATCACCATGAATGCACCTGTAGAAGGAAAATGGATCAGTACACAAAAAACGATTCAGCTTTCTATATCCGATGATTTGTCAGGCATCAAATCATACAATGGGTATTTGAACGGAAAATGGGTATTGTTTGAATATGATAATAAAACCAGAAAAATTACTCATTATTTTAGTGATGGGATTGTTGCAGAAGGCGCCAATGATTTAAAAGTGATAGTGACGGATAATGTAGGAAATTCAACTACCTTTGAAACGCGTTTTTTTAGAAGTCAAAAATAATAAAAGCCAAACCATTTGAGCACGAATCGATTATTACCTGTATTCTTTTTTTTTCTTCTGAGCCTTACTGCAGCAGCCCAAACGGCTAGGATCAAAGGGGTGATTTTGGATGAAAACAACCAGCCTGTGGCAAGCGTAAATGTTTCGTATTCCGGTAGTGGAACAAGCTCCAATCAAAATGGATTTTATGTACTAAAAGTTCCTGCTAATCAACAAATTACGCTTGTTTTTACACATGTTTCTTTAAAAAAAATAACGGTAACCTTCGTATTGGAACCAAAGGAGGAAAGAGAGTTCAACCCTGTAATGACGAATCGGAAGGAGCAAATGGGAGAAGTTATTATAACGGCAAATAACAGAAAACAGATCCAGGGAATTACTACAATTGAACCAGAAATGATCCGAAAAATTCCTGGGGCTAACGCGGGTGTCGAGAATATTTTAAAAACATTGCCGGGAGTAAACTCAAATAACGAACTGAGTACGCAATATGCCGTGCGTGGGGGAAATTACGATGAGAATTTAGTTTATGTGAATGAAATTGAAGTCTATCGTCCGTTTCTAATTCGGTCGGGGCAACAAGAAGGGTTGAGCTTTACTAATACGGATTTAGTGCAAAATGTTGATTTTTCAGCGGGTGGTTTTCAAGCGAAGTTCGGAGATAAATTATCCTCGGTTTTAGATATTACATATCGAAAACCGATTAAATTTGGCGCAAGCCTTGAAGTGAGTCTTCTTGGCGGAAGCCTTTCTGTAGATTTGGTTTCCAAAGATAAAAAATGGTCTGCGGTTACGGGAGTCCGCTATCGCAACAACAGTCTTCTGGTGAATAGCCAGGAAACACAAACAAATTTCACGCCTTCCTTTGCAGACATTCAAGCCAATATAAATTATAATGCTTCGGCGAAATGGCAATGGAGTTTTTTAGGTAATATTTCCCAAAATAAATACCAGTATCAACCATTAACCAGACAAACTAATTTTGGAACCATCGATAATCCGATGCGTCTTTCTGTTTTCTATGAAGGACACGAAACGGATCAGTACGACACGTATTTCGGCGCGGTGAAAACGACCTTTAACGTTTCGGATAATTTTACGTTGAAATTTATTGGTTCTGTTTTTCATACTTTAGAACAAGAATATTTTGATATTTTTGCCCAATATCGCTTAGGCGAAGTGGATTCCAGTATTGGTTCTGAAACCTATGGCGAAGTCGCTTTTACAAGAGGAATTGGCTCCCAGCTCAATCATGCCAGAAATGACTTAGATGCACTGATTGTTAATACGGAAATAAAAGGATTTCAGGATTGGAAAGAAAGCCAATTTGAATGGGGAATAAAGTATACACGAGAATCCATCCGGGATCGAATTATAGAGTGGGAGGTAATCGATTCAGCCGGTTTCTCGTTGAATCCACCTGTTATTGATTTGCCTAAAAACGACCAGCCCTACTCGCCTTACAAAGGACCGTTAGTGCCCTACCAAGACATTCGTGCGACTAATTTTAATTCGATCAATAGATTTTCAGGCTATGGCCAATGGAGTTTGAAAAGTACTATTGGCAGGAGTGAAGTTTGGTATAATGCCGGAGTCCGGATGCATCAATGGGAAGTATCAGGTGCTACTATAATTGGTAAATCCCAAATAACGATTAGTCCCAGAGCACAATTTGCCATAAAGCCGGATTGGCAGCTCGATATGATCTTTAGACTTTCCGGAGGTTTATACCATCAACCTCCGTTTTACAGGGAACTGAGAAATGCAGATGCACTGGTGCAGCCCAATACCAAGGCGCAACAATCCATTCATTTTGTGATTGGGAATGATTTTAGTTTCACGATGTGGAATCGCCCTTTCAAACTAATATCTGAGTTGTATTACAAATCACTGTCGGATGTAAATACCTATACGATTGACAATGTGCGCATTAGGTATGTCGCTAATAATAATGCTATAGCGTACGCGCAAGGAGTAGACATTCGGTTAAACGGGGAATTTGTTCCCGGAACCGAATCATGGTTTAGTTTTGGGTATTTGAAAACAGAGGAAAATAGCAATAACCAGGGTTTTATCGCAAGACCAACAGACCAGAGATTAAAATTTGGTCTGTTGTTTCAGGATTATATGCCCAATATTCCAAGTATTAAATTGTATTTGAATTTAGTGTATAATACGGGACTGCCGGGAGGTTCGCCGTCCTATGCAGATCCTTATGCATACCAAAACCGATTGAATGATTACCGCCGTGTGGATGTAGGTTTTTCTAAAGTTTTTATAGATAACACAACAGTAAAAAAGAATACGGGTTGGTTTAAAGATTTTAAAGAGTTGGCGGTAGGATTGGAAATTTTTAATCTTTTTGACAATCAAAATGCCATTACGAATACTTGGGTTCGCGATGTATATTCTAAAAATCAGTATGCAATTCCTAATTACATGACTACCAGAGTTTTTAACGTGAAATTGAGTGCTAAATTATAGTAGTATGCGATATGTCGTATTTTAGATAAAAGTCGGACTCTATTTTAATTAGATAAATCGACAACGGAATACGATTGTCATTTTTTAAAAATGATTATATTTGAATTTTAAAGCACAGCATCATGAAAAAAATACAGATCACTCTTATAGGAATAGCCGTTCTGCTTTTGACTAGTTGTAAAGAAGAGGTTGAAAAACCTAAAGTAACTTACGATGGAACGAGCAAAGCAAAGGTAATTGCCCGAGTGGATTCTACTCAAATACAAATTGCTGACTTACCATTGCAAATGGAAGGGACGGATTATTTGATTCATCCTGTGGCCGATTTAAGTATCCGTGAAAGAGGAACTAAAGCGCGATATGGATCTTCGAGTGTAAATGATTTAAGTTTTACGATTTCTAATTATGGTGAATTTGAAATCACCGGTTTTTTGCAAAATTTAAAATTTCAAAAAGTAGATTCGGATTCCATCAGGAAATTGACAGACAAACCTGTTTTGATTCAAACAGCGACGTATTTGAAGTCCGTTGCTGATAAAACCAATAACCAGATTATGGTCTATACGATGGTCGATGTGGATACTAATAAAGATGGAAAACTAGACACAAGCGATATTAAGGCCTTGTATTTAAGTGAAATTAGCGGCAAGAAGTTCACAAAGATGTCACCCGATTTTCAGGAATTGATCGATTGGAAATTGATCGGTTCCAAAAATCGTTTGTATTTTAGGACCGTTGAAGACACTAATAAAAATGGTGAATTTGATAAAAAAGATGTCGTGAATTATTACTATATCGATTTGTCCAATAAAGAGTGGAAAATAATTGGGTATGAGCCCGTTTAAAGCACTGATTTTAGATCAAAATATCACTTTCCAAGTCTGATTTTTCAATGGTAAAATTAAATCCCAGTTGTTTCACTAACTGAATGACCTGGTTTTTATACCAGTTTTCGGATTTGGGATTCGTGATGTGTATTGCAAAAATCAATACGCAATTCCGAATTTTATGATGAAAAGGTTTTCAACATTAAGTTGAATGTGAGGTTTTAAAGTTTTATATCTATTTCTTCAAACAAATCAGCTACTTTTATTTGTAGTGCTTTTACAATTTTTAGCATTGTACTAATCTTCATTTCTTGTTTTCCTTTGATGTATTTACGTAGATTTTCTACATCCATATCTGCATCGTGGGCGACTTCTCTTGTCTTGAATCCTTTTTGCTTTATTATTTTTTCAATTCGTTTGCCAAGAATCATAATTTCTTGACTCATTTCAGACTTTCGGATTCTTTTTTCCATTTTGGAAAAATACATACGTCTAGTTAATTTTAAGTGATTGTAAATAATAAGTTGTAAATAATGTATTGTAAACAACTGTTTTGGTATATATTTGTTTATAGTGTTAAATCAACTAAAAAAAATGATTTAATAATCTGGAACTGGCTGGAAATAAACTGAACAACCTAAAGCCTTGAAGTGTTTTTTTCTCTGTTGAATAATTCACAAAATAAAGTAAGTGATTTTTAAAGAAAATTAAATGAAAAAAATTAGTATGATTGCTTGTCTAACTTTTCTGTGGTCTTGTGGAATTAATGTGCCAAAATGTGATGATCCTCAAGTTGTTGAAACAGTTAAAGAATTGATTATGGAAAGTCACGGACAACTTGAAGTAGGTCTGCTACTTGGAGGATATGTGCAACTTGATAGTATAAATCCAAATAGTTTGGAATTGGTAAATATAATGACAAAAACCAAAAATGACGATATTAAAAGTTGTGGATGTGAAGGGAATTTCGAATTTAATACAATTCAGAATGCTCAACAAAAAATAACTGCTAGTGTAAAATATGAAGCACAAGAAAATTCAAATGAAGATGTAATTGTTCAAGTGAATGAGATAAGCAATTAGGCTTGTTTGCAAAAAATTAAAAATAAGCTGAAAAGTAACAAATAATTAAAGGATGGATGCACCTCAGAATTTAAAACACAAACCAATAATTGCTGTAAATAATTACGACAAAATTGATGCATTATATGCTAATGACTCAGATGTAAGGGCATTGTCGATAGGACAAGCGCAATATGATAATAACGAAGTTTCTTTGAAAATTTGGAGACATAACGGGAAAAAGTGGAGTAGGCAAAGTGAAGAAATGCCACTTCATAGAAATATAGATTTGAATATTTTATTGTTAGGAGCATTATTGACAGATGTTTCTTCGAACTATTCAATGACTATATTAAGAGAAGAAATTTTACAAAAAGACAAAGTAGAAGAAATTCAAAATTATTATGAAACAAATAAAAAGTTTTTAAGACCTCGATTAGAAGAGTTAAAGAATATTTTAAATACCTTTTTTGAAAGAGAAATTAAATAAAATTTACGATTTTAAAAATATTGAAAAAATATAAAAAAAACCACAATTGCTTAGTAATTGTGGTTTTTTATTTGCGTGTTTTTTGCAACAGGCCAAAACGATGGAATAAAATTAATTGAATTTATGAGTTTAAAATATTGTAAATCCTAAATCAAAATATCACTTTCCAAGTCTGATTTTTCAATGGTAAAATTAAATCCCAGTTGTTTCACTAACTGAATGACCAGGTTTTTATACCAGTTTTCGGATTTGGGATGGATGTATATTTTTTCAATTAACTGATTGATGTCTACATTGATTTTTAAACCATCATTAATTTTTATATCGCTTTCTCCAATGTCCGTGATGATGCGCACTTCACCTTCATATTGAAAACTTTTTCGCTTGAACAAAAAAGGAAAAAATAGATCATCAAACGGGATGTGTTCTTTTTTGTAATCAATATAATTTACTTCCCCAATGTATTGATTAAAATTTGTTTCCGGACCAAGTGCTTGCTGTAAACGCCCAATCGTAGATTGAATGGCTAAACCTTCACTGTTTTGCGTGAAAATTTGCCACATAGCAAATGATTCATACTCGTTGATGTGCCAGCTGCTAATCGCTACTTTTTCCCGATGTGTTTTATAGTAGTTTAAAAAGTCAGGATTGTCAATAGAAAGTTTTTTTATTTCCTCAAAAGTAGGCTCGCTAAAAGTGCCTTCGTATTGATCTTCAAATTTATCGGATCGGGACATAAATAGTTTTTGTGACAACAACAAGTCCAGAAACTTAGATAAATCGAGGTATTTCCAAACAACAGTATTGGGGTCCTCGGGAAGATTTATGTTTGGATTATTAATGTACATTTTTAATTTAAAGATTTAAAAATCTGTCAAAATCATGTTTTTACTGTCGCAAATTCATTTCATCAGCGTATCATAAGACGCAAGAGTTATTCGAATGACTGCATCGTCACTAATTTATGATAGGTTCCATCAAGAGCAATTAATTCGTCATGTGTTCCTTGTTCTACTATTTTTCCTTTTTGCATCACCACAATTTTATCCGCTTTTTGAATGGTTGATAGTCGGTGCGCAATCACAATCGAAGTTCGGTTTTGCATCATGTTCTCCAAAGCGACTTGAACGAATTTTTCGCTTTCGGTATCCAATGCTGATGTGGCCTCATCCAGAATCATAATTGGTGGATTTTTCAAAACGGCTCTGGCAATCGATAAACGTTGTTTTTGACCTCCGGAAAGTTTGTTTCCGCTGTCGCCAATGTTCGTGTGAATCCCTAACGGTAAATCTTTTACAAATTCATAGGCATTGGCAATTTTCAACGCTTCGATAATTTCCTCATCGGTTGCGTCTAATTTTCCCAGGGCAACATTGGCTTTGATCGTATCATTAAACAAGATGCTGTCCTGCGTAACCAAGCCCATCAAGCCCCGAAGCGATTTTAAACTAAAATCTTTTATGTTAACTCCATCAATGGTGATTTCGCCTTCACTGGTGTCATAAAAACGGGTGAGCAAATTGGCAATGGTACTTTTTCCGCTCCCAGATTGCCCAACAAGAGCCACCGTTTGACCCTTTTTTACTTCAAGAGTAAAGTCTTTCAACACATTCTCTTTTTCGTATTTAAAGTTAATGTTTTTGATTGTGATATTGGAATCGAAAGTGTTTTTTTCGATTGCATTTTCTTTTGAAGTGATTTCGTTTTCGACTTCTAAAACTTCAAAAACTCGTTCTGCAGCGGCTAAACCATTTTTCACGGCATACGATGCTTTCGAAATGGCTTTGGCAGGAGTAAGAATGTTGAAGGCCAGCGTAAGAAAAACAATAAAAGTGGCACCTTCAAGGGTTTTGTCAATTAAGACTAAGTTTCCACCATACCATAGCAAGGCAGCAATAGTCGTAATTCCTAAAAATTCGCTCAATGGCGTTGCCAAATTATTTTTGTCGCCTATACTATTGGATAAATTCAATAATCGGGTTACCGAATCGTTGAATCGGTTTTTAAAATTAGGTTCGGCATTATAGCTTTTAATCACTTTTAAACCACCTAGGCTTTCATCAACTATTGATATCAGAAAACCACTTTCTTTTTGTGCCTGTAAAGATTGTGCTCTCAAGTTTTTAGCGATTTTTGAAATGATAAATCCCGAAATCGGAATAAAGATCAAAACGAAAAACGTTAGTTCAACGCTTATGAAAAACATGGTGACTATTGCAAAGACTATAGTCAAAGGTTCTTTTACGATAAGTTCCAGTATTGAGAAAAAAGAGTTTTGAACCTCATTGACATCGCCCAGCATTCGCGCCATAATGTCTCCTTTTCTTTTTTCGGAATAATAGGATATGGGCAATTCAACTATTTTATCATACATTGTTTTTCGTAAATCGCGTAACACACCATTTTTAAGGTGCATGATGTGATGCGAAGCGAGGTAATTGAATAAATTTTTGAATAAAAAAGTGACAATGACTAATGAAACGACTAATAAAAGCGCAAACTGAGCACTATTGTCTTTTGTTAATTCGGTTATTTTAAAATACAAAAGATCAGTCCCGTAGTCTTTTATATTCCCTATTCCGGTATATATTGGCTCTTTTTCTACTGTTTTGACTTTGCCAAAAAGCACCTGAAGTACTGGAAGCAGCGTCAACATTGAAATGGTACTAAATAAAGCATACAAAATATTGTACACCACATTCCAGATAATATGTGTTTTGTATGGTTTTGTAAAGGGAATTAATTTGATTAAATTTTTGTCCATTAGTTCAATTGCATTGCAATAATAATATTTTTAATTTTCTCGTTCAATACGGTTTCTACTTCCTGAAAATCTTCTACTGAATATAGTTCAGCATTTACACTGATGTAGAATTTTATTTTTGGTTCCGTACCGCTTGGTCTGGCACAAATTTTAGACCCGTCTTCCGTGTAATAAATCAACACGTTCGATTTTGGAATGGTCATCGTAGACTCGGATCCGTCCAAAAGGTTTTTAGCGATTGATGATTGGTAATCTTCCAGCATAATCACGCGTTGTCCGTTGATCTCTTTCAGTGGGTTCTCTCTCATGTCAACCATCATCTGATTGATTTCCTGTAAACCATCCATTCCTTTTTTAGTCAACGAAACCAAGTGTTCTTTATAAAATCCGTTATCAACATAGAGTGTTAATAATTCTTTGTACACCGTACTTCCTTTGGCTTTAGCCTGAGCTGCAAGTTCGCAAATCAATAACGTTGCTGCAACAGCATCTTTATCCCGTACCGCATCGCCCACCATATAGCCAAAACTTTCTTCACCACCACCTATGAATTCCAATTCAGGAAAGTCTTTAATCATTTTGGCAATCCATTTAAAACCAGTCAAACCCACTTTGCATTCTACATCGTAGTTTGTCGCTAATTCCATCATCATAGGTGTGGAAACGATCGTAGAGCCCACAAATTGTTTGCCGTTAATTTTACCTGCTTTTTTCCATTGTTCCAATAAAAATGCAGTCATCAAAATCATGGTTTGATTCCCGTTTAGCAACGTCATTTTACCTTCATTGTCTCTAACAGCAACTCCCAAACGATCACAATCAGGATCCGTCCCAATAACAATATCCGCATTTACTTTATCGGCAAGTGCTAACGCCATGGTCAAGGCTTCCGGTTCCTCCGGATTTGGCGATTTCACAGTAGGGAAATCACCATTGGGTACTCGTTGTTCTTCCACGATATTCACATTTGGATACCCCGCTTGCGCCAAAGTATCAGGAACTAGTTTTATAGAGGTTCCGTGCAAGGAAGTAAATACAATATTCAGCTTTTCTTTGGCTACAGCCGAAGTTCCAAAACTAGCATTTTCGATCGTCGATTGGATAAAAGCCGTATCAATTTCCGTATCTATATAATGAATCAAATCTTCATTGGCAGTAAACTTGATCTGATTGTAATTTAAATTTTCAATGACAGTAATAATTCCTTCATCTTCCGGTGGCACAATTTGTCCACCATCTTGCCAGTACACTTTGTATCCGTTATATTCCGGCGGATTGTGTGATGCCGTAAGCACAATGCCACACTGGCACCCCAAATGTTTCACCGCAAAGGACAATTCTGGTGTAGGTCTCATCTCCGAGAACAAGTACACTTCAATCCCATTGGCACTAAAAACATTCGCAACTAACTTAGCCAACGTATCGCTATTGTGACGGCAATCATAAGCAATAACCGCTTTCAAAGGCTGGTTTGGAAAGACAGTGTGCATATAATCCGAAAGACCTTGCGTGCTTTTCCCAAGCGTATATTTATTGATCCGATTGTTTCCTACGCCCATGACACCGCGCATTCCGCCGGTTCCAAATTCCAGGTTTTTATAAAAACTTTCCTCCAGCTCTTTTGGTGATGTAGTCATCAATTCAGTAATTGCTTCCTGAGTCGCAGCATCAAATGTTGGCGTAAGCCATTCATTTACGGCGTCTAAAATGTGTCGTTTAATTTCCATTTTTATAAATTTTTCGGAGCTTTTTCCTGCTATTCATTTCAATCTTTTTTTCGGTAAAAACCTCAAAAAAGGATTTCCATTGCTATCAGGGCTAGTACTCGTTTTTTCAAAAATTATTTTTTGTACCCAATTCTATTTCGTTCAGAATCCTTTTGAGTCGTATTATCTTTATTTACCAAATAATTTAATGCGTTGTAAATATCCAGACTCGAGTCTGAAAGACGAACAGGCGAAAGCAAATTGATTTTCTATTGCTTTTTTTAGACAATCAAGAGCATTGCGATCCCTTGTTCTGTAAACGCAAAAGGCAAAGCAACACTAATATTGCTTTTTTAGGGTGTCACAGCTTGTGATACCAGTTAGTTTGTCTCAGTTGCGGTCAGCATAAACATAAAATTTCTGGGGAATCGAGAGCTGTTTCTTCGTACGACTTGCTATAAAATGCGTGTTTCAACATTGTATAACAAGGCTAAACCAAAATCAAGCATCACGTTGAATTCTCTTATCTCCACTATTTTTTTGTGTATAATTTTTAATTCTATAACTTCTAAATGTTTGAGGTCACAATTTGGGACCTTAAAAAAAATAATTATACAAAAAGATTGATCTCGTTAATTCAGTTCTTTCGAAATTTTATAGCGTTCCTCATTATTTTTTGTTCGCAAAATAATTTCGCCCAGAAAGCCAGCTAAAAACAATTGTGTTCCCAAAACCATTGTCGTTAGCGCAATATAAAACCAAGGATTATTCGTTACCAGGCTATAGCGCATGTCATTGTACATGTGGTATAATTTGGAAACACCAATATATCCGGCAAGCATAAACCCAATGATAAACATCAACGATCCCATGGCGCCAAATAAATGCATCGGTCTTTTTCCAAAACGAGAAAGAAACCAAATGGTAATTAAATCCAGGAAACCATTGATGAAACGTTCCATTCCAAATTTTGTTTGTCCGTATTTTCTAGCTTGATGTTGCACTACTTTTTCACCAATTTTTCCAAAACCGGCATTTTTTGCCAAAACCGGAATGTAGCGGTGCATTTCACCCGAAACTTCGATATTTTTTACCACAACATTTTTATAAGCTTTCAATCCGCAATTGAAATCATTCAATGCTACACCAGAGGTTTTTCTGGCAGCCCAATTGAATAATTTAGACGGAAGGTTTTTTGCCACTACGGAGTCGTAGCGTTTCTTTTTCCATCCGGAAACCAAATCATATTTGCCATTGGTGATCATATCGTACAAACCTGGAATTTCCTCCGGGCTATCTTGTAAATCGGCGTCCATGGTGATAATTACATCACCCTGCGCTTTTGCAAAACCAGCATGCAACGCTTGTGATTTTCCAAAATTTTTCATGAAACGAACTCCCTTTACATGAGGGTTCTCTTGGGCAAATCCTTCTATAAGTGTCCAGGAATTATCCGTGCTTCCATCATCCAGAAAAAGGATTTCATAAGAATAATTATGAGATTGCATCACTTTGATAATCCAGCGGTAGAGTTCATTAAGGGATTCCTCTTCATTAAGAAGCGGTATGAGTATAGATAAATTCATTACTTTTATTCTTGTGTAGTGTTACTTTTAAAGAATGCTGCCATGATTAATCCTAATATGGCACAAAAAAAGAGTACGAAAACAGATCCTTTTAATTGTTCAACGATCGAATACGGATCCGTTTCTCTTAATTTTGAAACGGTTTCATTCAATGAGGATGCCGGAACCCCAAACTGTTCAGACGTACTAATTAAATATTTTATGGTTAAGTCTAAAAGAGTCTCCTTTACGGAAGGATCAATAAAATTAAATAAAATGATTTTAAAAACAACAGAAATAAGAACGGCAACCACTGCTGATATAAAATAGGTAGTAAAGGCCTCTTTAAAAGAAAGAATGCCATTTAATTCCTTTTTTGTTTTTGACAGCATTATGATAGGAACGATTATAAAAACAGAGAAGCTTAAAAGGGTAGTCCACCATGCGATGAATAATTTGATATCTATAGCGTACATAACAGCAGTTATCAATGATAATAGTACTCCTGCAATTACACCGTAGGTTACACCGTTTTTTTTAATTATTTCGTTGATCATTATGTGTTGTTTTAGAATTAATCTACAAATATAACAATTCCCAATATATTCGGGACTAAAAATCACTTTTTACGATTATATAAAAAAAGTGAGACAAAGATTTGTTTATTGGAAAAAAATTGTAAATTTGCAGACTCAAAATAATAGTGTAAAAACAAAAAGTTATAATACATTTATACCTTTTCTGTCAGAAGAAAAGCTTCAAAATGACTTATAGCCAAACAAATAAAAAAGAATAACAAGATGAAAAAAGGTGTACACCCAGAAAATTACAGATTAGTTGCTTTTAAAGACATGTCAAATGAAGATGTTTTTATCACTAAATCTACTGCAGATACAAGAGAAACGTTAACAGTTGACGGAGTTGAATATCCAGTTGTAAAAATGGAGATCTCCAGAACTTCTCACCCTTTTTACACCGGTAAATCTAAACTTATCGATACTGCAGGACGTATTGATAAATTTAAAACGAAATATGCTAAACACGCTAAATAATAAAAGCTTGTTTTTAATTATAGTAAAGCCTTCCTCCCGATACTTCGAGATGGAAGGCTTTTTTTATTTTTATCTATTTGAAAACTTTGTAACTTTGGCACTGCTTAAAAGTACGGACAAGTCACGACTTGTCCGTACGGATACATTTTAAAAAAAAATATATGAATTACATACTTTTTGACGGTCCCGCTCGAAACGCCTTACTGCCTTTTACGTTTACACGTCCTGTTGCGGATATTCTTATTGGGATTATGACCATTCGTCAAAAATGGGAAATGCATTTAGGCTCTACCACAACTACTTTGACGGAGGACTATTTGTCTGAAAAATTCCCTATGGTGGAACTAGAAGAAAATGTGATGATCAATGCTTCTTTTCTGCCCAATGCTATTTTGGTAGAAATGATTAGTAATCTGGAACCCAATCAGGCCATTTTTAGAGCAGATGAAGTGATTGCTTTTTATACCACTGAAGAACAAGAAGAAGTAGATTTTGATTCCTATGAAATTATAGAATTTCAGGACGATTGTTTGACGGTTCAAAATACATGGGATATTTTTTCGAAAAATGATGCCGCCATTCGGGAAGATTTCGAAATCTTAACCGAAGACCGCAGGTCACAGCCCATTCCAAAAAGTGTCAACGTCATCGCTCCCGAAAATATATTTATCGAGGAAGGCGCAAAGTTAGAGTTTGTTACTTTAAATGCTTCAACAGGTCCCATATATATAGGTAAGGATTCTGAAATTATGGAAGGTTCTGTCATCAGAGGTCCTTTTGCCTTGTGCGAAAATGCAACTGTAAAAATGGCTGCCAAAGTCTACGGAGCAACAACCGTAGGTCCGCATTCCAGAATTGGAGGCGAAGTTAATAATTCGGTATTGTTTGGGTATTCGAATAAAGGACATGATGGTTTTTTAGGGAATTCTGTTCTTGGCGAATGGTGTAATATTGGCGCGGATAGTAACAATTCAAACTTAAAAAATAATTATGAAGAAGTAAAATTATGGAGTTACGAAACCGAAGGATTTGCTAAAACGGGACTTCAGTTTTGTGGATTGATGATGGGAGATCACAGCAAATGCGGAATTAATACGATGTTTAATACCGGAACGGTAGTAGGCGTAAGTGCTAATATTTTTGGCAGCGGCTTTCCACGCAATTTTGTACCGAGTTTTTCTTGGGGTGGGGCTTCCGGTTTTACGACCTATATTACCAAGAAAGCATTTGAAACAGCTCGACTGGTAATGAGTCGCCGAAACGTAGCTTTTGATGAAAGAGAAGCGGCTATTCTTGAACATGTTTTTGAAGAAACTAAAAAGTGGAGGAAGGAATAATTACTTTCGCTAAGCTGTCAGAATTATTTAAAACAAAAAAATGCTCCATTCAATTGAATGGAGCATTTTTTTTAATGGAATAAAAATGGATTCTTTATAAAAACAAGAAAAAGAGAATGGATACATCTTTTTTTGAATACAAATAAGACGCTGTTTCAGCCGTTGGTTTTAAGTGGATTAAGAGTTTGTTTGGGTTTTAGAGGGCTCTTAGTTAGTTTTCTTTGGCTTAATGTTATAGTTTTATACAAATTAATTGGTCGGATTATTAATATAAATGGAATATATGGAAGAGATTGTTGGAATGATAAATGAAATAGTTTGGAGTACGCCTTTAATAATTTTATGTTTAGGAACGGGGCTTTATTTCTCTATTCGGACTCGTTTTCTTCAACTGCGGCACATTAAGGAAATGTTTCGTTTGCTGTTTGATGGCAAAAGTTCAGAATCTGGTGTTTCGTCTTTTCAAGCGTTATCCATGTCTTTGGCCGGCAGGGTTGGTACGGGAAATATTGCCGGAGTGGCTACAGCAATAACCTTTGGTGGTCCGGGTGCTTTATTTTGGATGTGGATGGTTGCTTTTTTGGGTGCGAGTACCGCATTTGTAGAGGCGACTCTTGCGCAAATTTACAAAGAAAAACATTTGGGACAGTTTCGAGGAGGTCCTGCTTTTTATATCGAAAGAGGCTTGGGTGTTAAGTGGTTTGCCATCTTGTTTGCTATAGTTTCTATTATTTCTGCAGGAATCTTGCTGCCCGGTATTCAGTCCAATTCGGTTGCTGAAGGTTTAGAGAATGCCTTCAATCTTGATACTAGAATTACCGCCGTTGTTGTTGCTCTTGTGTTTGGAGCGATTATTTTTGGTGGGGTAAAAAGAATTGCAAAAGTGACTGAGATCGTGGTTCCTATCATGGCCATTGGTTATATTTTGCTTGTAGTTGTGATAATAGGGATGAACTTTAGCGAGCTACCGGGCGTTATTTCTTTGGTTTTTACAAGTGCTTTTAATCAGGAAGCCGGATTTGGAGCCGTTATTGGATTGGCAATTCAGTGGGGTGTAAAGAGAGGACTTTATTCTAATGAAGCGGGACAGGGTACTGCACCGCATATTGCCGCTGCTGCAAATGTGTCGCATCCGGTAAAACAAGGCTTAGTGCAATCTTTTTCAGTTTATATAGATACATTATTGATTTGTAGTGCAACCGGTTTTATGTTGCTGATTACCGGTAGATATAATGTAGAAAATCCGGTCTTAGGTACAAATGGGGCCACTGAATTTTTGTACGAGGGAGCGCAAAATGTTACTGCTGGGACAGGCTATACACAGAGCGCTATGGATAGTGTTTTTCCTGGCTTTGGCTCTTTCTTTGTGGCTATTGCGTTATTTTTCTTTGCTTTCACCACTATTTTGGCATATTACTATATTGCTGAAACTAATATTTCGTACTTGACCAGAAAGATAAATTCGCACATGTTCAATCGCGTGTTAAAAGTGGTGATGATACTAGTGGTTATGTATGGCTGTGTCAATGAAGCTAAGTTGATTTGGAATATTGGTGATATTGGTGTGGGGATTATGGCTTGGTGTAATATTATTGCAATCCTGCTGTTGCAAAAACCAGCTCTCGCAGCATTAAAAGATTACGAAAAACAAAGAAAAGAAGGTAAGAATCCAGTGTTTAATCCACAAAATATTGGTGTTATGAATGCGCCATTATGGGACGAGATCAATACAAATAAAGAAGCGTAAGTAAGTCGAAAGTTTAAAAGTCGTAAAGTCAAAAGAATTAACTTTAAGCAAAATAGCTTTAAATCAGATTGTTACATAATTTTATCCTGATTTTAAAATACGACATTATACCATGGTTATTACTTAGTTTGAGTATTTCTTTTTAAAAGCTTGCAGGACCAGAATTTTTATTCTCTTTCTGCAAGCTTTTATTTTATAGTAAACAAAGTACTTAATTAATCTATCTTTGCACTTTTAAAAAATCGTTTAATTGATTTAACCGATTAACCGAATTACCAAATCAACAAATAAATAATGATTACAGTTAACGATATTTCCGTACAATTTGGTGGAACGACACTTTTTAGTGATGTTTCTTTTGCCATAAATGAGAATGATAAAATTGCCCTAATGGGTAAAAATGGAGCAGGAAAATCGACACTGCTTAAAATTATTGCGGGTCAAAGTAAGCCTTCAACTGGGAATATTTCAGCGCCAAAAGACGCCGTAGTAGCGTATTTGCCTCAGCATTTATTGACTACAGATGGCGCAACGGTTATGGAAGAAACCTCTAAAGCCTTTGGTGAAATCTTTGGTATGAAAGCCGAAATCGATGAAATCAATGAACAATTGACGATTCGCACCGATTATGAAAGTGATGCTTATATGAAATTGATCGAAAGAGTTTCTGACTTAAGCGAGAAATTCTATGCAATTGAAGAAGTAAATTATGAGGCTGAAGTGGAGAAAATTCTACTTGGTCTGGGATTTGTTCGCGAAGATTTTAACCGTCAAACTACGGAATTTTCTGGTGGTTGGAGAATGCGAATAGAATTAGCCAAAATCCTTTTGCAAAAACCAGATTTAATTTTGCTGGATGAGCCTACCAATCATATGGATATTGAAAGTATTCAATGGTTAGAGGATTTTTTGATTAATTCCGCCAAAGCGGTTGTGGTTATTTCGCACGATAAAGCTTTTGTCGATAATATTACGAATCGCACCATCGAAGTTACAATGGGACGTATTTATGATTATAAAGCCAAGTATTCACATTATTTAGAACTCAGAAAAGACAGACGTGTGCATCAGCAAAAAGCGTATGACGAGCAACAGCGCATGATTGCGGATAACAGGACTTTTATTGATCGTTTTAAAGGAACTTTTTCTAAAACGGATGCTGTACAGTCCCGTGTAAAAATGTTAGAGAAACTCGTTATCGTTCAGGTAGATGAGGTAGATACTTCTGCTTTGAAACTAAAATTTCCACCAGCTGCTCGCTCCGGTCAATATCCCGTAATTGTAAAAGATTTATCAAAATCGTATGGAGAGCATGTTGTTTTTTCGAATGCAAATATGGTGATCGAAAGAGGCGAAAAAGTGGCTTTTGTAGGGAAAAATGGAGAAGGAAAATCGACGATGATCAAAGCCATTATGAAACAAATCGAAATCAATGGTGGTAGTTTAGAAATTGGCCATAACGCCCAAATTGGTTATTTTGCTCAAAATCAAGCCTCTTTATTAAATGAAAATGCGACTATTTTTGAAACCATCGATGACATTGCCGTGGGGGATGTTCGAACTAAAATCAAAGATATTTTGGGGGCTTTTATGTTTCAGGGCGATGATGTAACCAAAAAAGTGAAAGTGCTTTCCGGAGGAGAGAAAACCCGTTTGGCAATGATTAAATTATTATTGGAACCGGTGAATTTATTGATTCTGGATGAGCCATCGAATCATTTGGACATGAAAACCAAAGACATCATCAAAGAGGCTTTGCGCGATTTTGATGGTACATTGATTATCGTTTCTCACGATAGGGATTTCTTAGACGGATTAGCCACTAAGGTTTTTGAGTTTGGAAACAAAAGAGTAGTGGAACATTTTGAGGATATTGCGGGTTTCCTAGCGCACAAAAAAATGGACAGTATGCGAGAGATAGAGAAGTAATCGCTTGAAAATCTGCATAAAAAAAGAGGCTGTATTCAAGAATATAGCCTCTTTTTTTTAGAGTCTGATTCCCGGAGGAAGCAACTCTTTGTAAATAGGGTTCTTTTTAAAAAAAACAACTATTTTCGGAAGGATAGGGACAACTTTAAATTTTCGTTCTATCGCAATTTCCATAATGTTTTTTAGAAATTTAGAAATGAATTCCTCATCTTCAAAGGATTCCGGTACATTTATTTTTGTCAAAAATATTTTTTTCTCCTGAAACGAATATTCAACAGAAACTAATCCTTCGTCGACCATAGTTTCAAATTGTCTTGCAAAAGTGTTGTCTTTGATTTCCATAGTGATTGCTGCCTCCATAATAATTAACGCTAATTCATTGGTACCTCTACCAAAAGTATTTTTGATTTGGTAATAATCTTGATTTCAAATGCCTCAAAATCGGTTATTCCCATGGCATCTCTTGCCTTCAAAACATGGTTGTTAACTTCTATTTCGCCTTCGATTAAAAATAAGTACACACCGTTATTAGGAATTCGAACCTGATAGGTCGAACGAGTGTTGCTGTCAAAAATTCCTAAATGAAAAAAGGTTTTCTGGTAAACCCAAAGTGCATTGCCATCATTCATATCATTTGGCGAAACGATATTTACAAAGGTATTGATTTGATTCTCAATATCAAATGATTTTTGGTCGTATCTTGGTGTAACTTCTTCTTTGTCAGGAAAGACCCAAAGCTGTAGCGTTTTGGCTTCGTCTATGTGGCTTGCGTTCATTTCAGAATGTTCTACTCCAGTCCCGGCACTCATTACCTGAACTTCTCCAAAACCAATGACACCTATGTTTCCCATGCTGTCACGATGTTTCAAGCCGCCTTCAAGAGGAATGGTGATAATTTCCATGTTGGCATGACCGTGAGTCCCAAAACCCATTCCGCCCTTGATGATATCATCATTTAAAACACGTAACATTCCAAATTGCAAACGTTCCGGATTGAAATAATTTCCAAAAGAAAAAGAAAAATTGGCTTTTAGCCAGCCAAAATCAGCTTTGCCCCTAGTGTTTGATTCAAATAGTTGTGTAGTCATAAATTATTAATAATATAAGATGATAAGTAATAACCATGGTATAATGTCATATTTTAAAATCAGGATAAAATTATGTAACAATCTGATTTAAAGCTATTTTGCTTAAAGTTAATTCTTTTGACTTTACGACTTTTAAACTTTCGACTTACTTAGTTACAGCAGGTTCCAATAAAAAAATTAATTTTATACAAAATTCGCTATAAAAAAGGGGAATGTTGTTATAAAATCGTTAAAACAATTATGAGTAAAATTCCAGTTTATTTAATGCCAGGATTAGCGGCAAGTACCGCTATTTTTGAACGAATTGCACTTCCGGAAGATCGTTTTGAGATCCATTTATTAGAGTGGGAGATTCCGTTGGAAAATGAAGCGCTGATGGATTATGCCAATAGGATAGCTAAGAAAATCAAGCATAAAAATCCCGTTTTGATAGGCGTTTCATTTGGAGGTATTTTGGTTCAGGAAATCGCTAGATGTATAGCTGTCTCAAAAGTGATTATCATTTCGAGTGTCAAAAGTAATTTAGAATTTCCACGCCGATTAAAAATTGCTAAAACAACGAAGGCTTATAAGCTGATTCCTATGAGTTTGATTTTGAATCTGGAAAACCTGGCTAAATTTTCGTTTGGAGAAAAAGTGAATCAAAGATTAAAATTGTATAAAAAATTCCTTTCGGTTCGGGATATTCGCTATTTGAATTGGGCAGTAGAGCAGGTTGTTCTTTGGGACAGAACAGTTGCAGACCCAGACGTGATTCATATTCATGGAGATATGGATGATGTGTTTCCTGTAAAATATATTAAGAATTGTATCGTTGTAAAAGGAGGAACACATATTATGATTTTGAATAAATACAAATGGTTGAATGAAAATTTGCCTTCCATTATATTGGAAACCAAAAAAGAAACAAACGCACTTTCGCAACTACTCTAAAGGCATAAAAAAAGAAAAGATGAAAGTAATGAATAAAGTGATTCTAGTGCTTACCGTAGTTTTTGCAAGTGGGATATTAGTTTTTGCCACTACAAATCCGGACGTTGAAAAAGTGTTAAAAAGAGAATCGGCATCTTTTTTTCCTGAAAAACTGAATTTTTCAGGGGAAGCAACTCCGTTGAAAATAGCAGATGTCAAGGAACGATTTGACCGGGAATTACAGGTGAATGTCAATTTACATGCTTCTACAATTTTGGCAATAAAAAGAGCCAGTCGTGCTTTTTCAGTAATTGAGCCTATTCTAAAAAAGAACGGTATTCCGGATGATTTCAAATATTTGGCCGTTATTGAAAGTGGATTAGTGAATGTAGTTTCTCCGGCAGGGGCAAGGGGAATCTGGCAATTTATGCCGGAAACGGCCAAAGAACGCGGCATGGAAGTCAATGAAAATGTGGATGAGCGTTATGATCTTGAGAAATCAACCCAGGCAGCGTGCAGTTATTTTTTGAGTGCCAAAGGTAAATTTGGCAGTTGGACTTTGGCAGCAGCCTCGTATAATGGCGGAATGACAGGAGTAAACAAACAAATTGAGATTCAAAAAGTATCGAATTATTATGATTTGTTACTTACCGAAGAAACGTCCCGCTATGTTTTCAGAATTTTAGCCTTGAAAGAAATTATGGGAAATCCAGAAAAATACAATTTTAGGATTGCTGCCGAAGAATTATACGCAACGCTGCCCACTCGGAAAATAGAAATTGACAGTTCGATTGCAGATTTAGCTGATTTTGCAAAAAGCCAAGGGATTAACTATAAGATTTTGAAAATTCATAATCCTTGGCTTAGAGAAACAAAATTAATAAATGATACCGGTAAGAAATACCAAATCGAAATTCCGTTAAAAGGATATTAACTGATTTTTTTGAACCATATAAGGCATTTAAGAAAATAGGAATGTCCGCAAAGTGTGCCAAGCATTTTTTTGACACGGATTTCAAAGATTTGCACAGATTTTATTTTGTATTTAAGAAATCAGTTGAATCTTTTTAATCTGTGGCTAATTTTATCAATTTAGTATTAATAACGGATATTGATATAAGAAAACATGAAGCAGTTTTATTCCAAAAATTAGGATATATACCAAAGAAAAAGGGTCAAATGTGTATCATTTGACCCTTTTTTCGATAATTATAAAAACTATATTTTCTTCATTTGTTGTTTCATCATAGTAATCTGCTCTTTCAGCATATTCTGTTTGTCTAATTTTTTGGCTTCGTTCAATAGGGAAGTGGCTTCAAGTTTACGACGACGTGTCATGGCAACTCCGGCCAGATTCAATTTGGCTACAGCCAAGTCCATGTCCATTGATAATCCGAGTTCAATGGCTTTCTTAAAATATTTCTCTGCTTGATTGATATTCGTTTGCGAAAGCATGATCCCGTGCAGGTAATTAAAATAGCCTTGCTGTTTTTGTATCAAAGCCGTTTCCGGATTTTTGATGTACGCCAACCATTTTTTGGCACCTTCAAAATCTTGTTTTCGTAGTTTTAAGAAGGCTAATAGGATGAATTCGTTTTTGAAGTAAAGGAAAATAGGGATTACAGTTAATAATATAAGGAATATTCCATTCCCAATATTACTTTCTTTAAATTGCCAAATGCCAGTAGCTATAATAAGTCCGGCGATAATAAGTTTAATATTTCTGTGAAACATAGTGTGATTATTTTAAGATGACAAATATAGTAAAATGAATTGAAAATATTTTTACAAAACTACTTGTGAGAAAAAAAAGTCTTTGTATATTTGCACTCGGTTTTAGAATAACAGTTATTCAAAAATAGGAAGACATATAAATAAGATTTTAAAGATACAAAGCAATGAGCAAAAGAACGTTTCAACCATCGAAAAGAAAAAGAAGAAATAAGCACGGATTTATGGACAGAATGGCTTCTGCTAATGGAAGAAAAGTTCTTGCGCGTAGAAGAGCTAAAGGAAGACATAAATTGACTGTTTCTTGCGAACCAAGACACAAAAAATAATGTTTGTATAAACATAAATAAGGCGTTACTTTTTTTAGTATCGCCTTTTTTTATACCTAATCGTTAAAAAATGTTTAAGATTTACAGTTAAAAGATTTGAGTTCAGTAATTTTAATCTTTTCAAAACAACAACTACACAACACTATAATTACACACAATGCCAAAAGATACATCCATAAAATCAGTTTTAATAATAGGTTCAGGTCCTATTGTTATTGGTCAAGCATGCGAATTTGATTATGCGGGATCGCAATCTGCACGTTCTATTCGTGAAGAAGGAATCGAAGTTATTTTGATCAACTCGAATCCGGCAACAATCATGACCGATCCTTCAATGGCGGATCACATTTATTTATTGCCTTTAACGACAAAATCGATTATTCAAATTTTAAAAGAACATCCTCAGATTGATGCAGTCCTACCTACAATGGGAGGGCAAACGGCTTTAAATCTCTGTTTAGAAGCCGATGAAAAAGGGATTTGGCAGGATTTTGGCGTGAAATTAATTGGCGTTGATGTTAACGCTATTAATATTACCGAAGATCGAGAACAGTTCAAACAACTGCTTAAAAAAATCGGTGTGCCATCTGCTCCAGCAGAAATATGTACGTCTTATCTGAGAGGAAAAGAAATTGCTCAGGAATTTGGTTTCCCATTAGTAATTCGTCCTTCCTTTACTTTAGGTGGAACAGGAGCGGCTATTGTTTATAAAAAAGAAGATTTTAATGAACTTCTAACCCGAGGTTTAGAAGCATCTCCTATTCATGAAGTCTTAATTGACAAGGCTTTAATGGGTTGGAAAGAATACGAATTGGAGCTTTTGAGAGATAAAAACGATAATGTTGTGATTATCTGTTCTATCGAAAATATGGATCCAATGGGAATCCATACCGGTGATTCCATCACTGTGGCGCCAGCAATGACATTATCTGATTCGACTTTTCAAAGAATGCGTGATTATGCAATCTTGATGATGAGAAGTATCGGAAACTTTGCCGGAGGTTGTAACGTGCAGTTTGCCGTTTCTCCTGACGATAAGGAAGACATCGTAGCGATTGAAATCAATCCTCGTGTATCTCGTTCCTCTGCTTTGGCATCAAAAGCAACGGGATATCCTATTGCAAAAATTGCTTCCAAACTAGCTTTGGGGTACAACTTAGATGAACTGCAAAATCAAATTACCAAATCGACTTCGGCATTATTCGAACCAACTTTGGATTATGTAATTGTGAAAATTCCACGTTGGAACTTTGATAAATTCGAAGGTGCTGACAGAACGTTAGGACTTCAAATGAAATCTGTTGGGGAAGTAATGGGAATTGGACGTTCGTTCCAAGAAGCATTGCACAAAGCGACTCAATCATTAGAAATCAAAAGAAATGGTCTGGGTGCTGACGGAAAAGGATATACTAACTACGAACAGATTATCGAGAAACTGACTTTTGCGAGTTGGGATCGTGTTTTTGTGATTTATGATGCTATCGCGATGGGAATTCCATTGAGCCGCATTCATGAAATCACTAAAATCGATATGTGGTTCTTGAAACAATACGAAGAGCTTTATACGTTAGAGAAAGAAGTCTCTACTTATAAAGTGGATTCTTTACCCAGAGAATTGCTATTAGAAGCCAAACAAAAAGGTTTCGCCGACAGACAAATTGCTCACATGGTAGGTTGCTTGGAAAGCCAGGTACATACGCTGCGAACTACAATGAACATCAATCGTGTATTCAAATTGGTGGATACGTGTGCGGCGGAATTCAAAGCAAAAACGCCTTATTATTACTCGACTTTTGAAGCCGAAATTGAAAAAGCAGATGGAACACGTTACGTTGACAATGAAAGTATTGTTACCGATAAAAAGAAAATAATCGTTCTTGGGTCAGGCCCAAATAGAATTGGACAAGGAATCGAGTTTGATTATTCTTGTGTTCACGGGGTGCTTGCCGCCAAAGAATGTGGTTATGAAACGATTATGATAAACTGTAATCCGGAAACAGTTTCGACTGATTTTGATACAGCAGATAAATTGTATTTTGAACCGGTTTTCTGGGAGCATATTTACGATATTATTCAACATGAGAAACCAGAAGGGGTAATTGTGCAGTTAGGAGGTCAAACGGCCCTGAAACTAGCCGAAAAACTGTCTAAATACGGTATTAAAATTATAGGAACGAGTTTTGATGCATTGGATTTAGCCGAAGACAGAGGTCGTTTCTCAGAATTGTTGACCGATTTAAAAATTCCTTTTCCACAATTTGGAATCGCTGAAACAGCGGATGAAGCTTCAGCTTTGGCGGATACTTTAGATTTTCCATTATTGATTCGTCCTTCGTATGTGTTGGGTGGTCAAGGAATGAAAATTGTAATCAACAAACAAGAACTGGAAGAGCACGTAATCAATTTATTGAAAACGATTCCAGGAAATAAATTGCTTTTAGACCATTATTTGGATGGTGCAATTGAAGCGGAAGCTGATGCGATTTGCGATGGCGAAAATGTGTACATCATAGGAATTATGGAGCACATCGAACCTTGCGGAGTGCACTCTGGAGATAGTAACGCGACTTTGCCACCGTTTAACTTAGGTGAATTTGTAATGCAACAAATAAAAGACCACACTAAAAATATTGCGTTGGCTTTGAGAACCGTTGGTTTAATCAACATTCAGTTTGCAATCAAAGATGATATCGTTTACATCATTGAAGCAAATCCTAGAGCGTCTCGTACGGTGCCGTTTATTGCAAAAGCTTACGGAGAACCGTATGTGAACTATGCGACCAAAGTAATGTTAGGGCATAATAAAGTAACCGATTTTAAATTTAATCCGCAATTGAAAGGATATGCCATCAAGCAACCGGTTTTCTCTTTCAGCAAGTTCCATAATGTGAACAAAGCATTAGGACCAGAAATGAAATCAACAGGAGAAAGCATCTTGTTTATTGATGATTTGAAAGACGATCAATTCTACGAATTGTACTCCAGAAGAAAAATGTATTTGAGTAAGTAGAAACTTGAATTTATTATATGTAAAAAGCCCCGATTGGGGCTTTTTTTGCTTAGATATGAAAAATGGCGGATAGCCATAAATGCTTTTTTTAATGGCACAATTTGATTTTATTTTTAACAATTTATAGTTATTTGAAATTAACGATTTCGAAGCACAGAACTGTCAACTTCCACTAAAGTTTAATTGTTAAACAGAACTTCAATAAACCGCTAATTTCTTAAAGACACTATTGTTTGCTGGTCTTCTTCTTCCGTCTGTTTTATAGAATTGTATTTTATTTCTTTAATGTTTCTGAAAATTTTATTGCTATTGATGTTCCTATTATGAAATTATTGTTTGTTGGTGTTGTCTTAGTTTCAAAAATTTTGTCTTTACTGTTTAACCAACGTCCTTCAAGTCTGCAAATTATATTTCGAGTCGGGGAGTAATCAAGATTGACTGAAAGTCCTGTTGTCTTAAATCCGTTTGGCGTGGTTGTTGGGATAATTATTCCCGTTTCATCTTGATAATATTCTGCTCTTATGGCTGTTTTCCAATACTTATTTATGGCATATTGTCCGATAATTATTGGGCTATACCATAAGTCACAATCTGAACTTCCTTTCATGCTTTGCTGTATTCCAATGTCAAGCCCTGCGATTAAGCCAAATTTTTTTGTCAATTGAAATTGTCCATAAAAATTGTTGAAGTATCTCATTCTTCTTATTATGTCAGGGTCGTCTGTTCCAATGAACGTACTCCAATTAAGAATAACTTTTTCAGTCGGACTAAATTTTATTTGGGTGCCAAAAGAAGGTATTGAATTTCCCTGAAGTCGCTGGATGCGTTGCCAACCGTTTACAATTAGACCTGTTATTTCCCATTTATCGTTTGGGTTATAGGTTAATTTTGCTCCTGATAAAAAATAGGGTGAATTTTCAGCTAACAAGGAACGTGTCATTGTCCAATTGTCACTGGAAATAGCACTTTCAAAACCAATATGTGAAGCAAAAATACCGGCATCTATCCAAAGATTATTTTTTTTATTTAATGACAAACCAACATTCGCTTCAAAAATATTTTTCAATATACCTGGCTCTGCTGAATAGTTGTCGTTTGCATACGTTCCAGTCTGTAAAGCTAAATTTGCTCGATACTTTGAATGTTTCACATCAAGTTTCACAAAACCTAAGTTTAAGTTAAACTCGTTGTGGCGGTTGTGGTTAAATAAAAATGTTTGTCTTTCTGTTTTTTGTGGTTGGTTAAAATCATATACATAAAAAACATCCAAAAAGCCCGAAATATTCAGTTCAGGCTTTTGGTGCCAAATGCTATCATTTTGAGCAAGAAGAATACTACTTGAAAAACAAGAAATAAATAGAAGTAAGCTCCTAACCTGTGATTTAAAATTCATTTATTTCGATACTATATATTTTCTTAAATCAGAGGTTAGAATATCATTTAATTCCTTTTTATTACTGGCAGCACTTTCAATAAAAGCAAATCCAAATACAGGATATTTATTTATATCTAATTCTCTAATTACTATCGGTTTTTCAAAATCTTTAGCAAGACCTGAATAGTTAAATCCTAAAATATCCGAAGGGATTATTCCCGAATTATTATCCAAAATAATGACACTAAATGTTTTATTCTCTTTTCCTTTAAATATAGTATTCCAGTCTGGTTTTTTGTTTTCACAAAAGCATTTGTATTCATTAAAACCTAAAGTTACTCCTAGAAGGTCGGCCGTGGTGCAAAATCCACCAAAGCGTAAAGGGTTTACCTCGATAGGGATTATTTTCCCATTTTCATCAATGCGGACTTCTGCATGAGCCGGGAAATTTTTTAAATGTAACTCTTTACCAATTTTACTTAAAAAATATTCAAGATCAATTTTATACTTTTCAATGATTGCTTTGGATGTTGAATAAACCCGATCACTTGTGTCTGTTCCGGATGAAAAGAGGTGGTGTAAAACGTTTAACAAAACAGCATCTCCATTATTGTCGTAATAATAATCGATTGCATATTCTTCTCCACGAATAAATTCTTCAATAATAAAATTACTTGTGTTTAATACATTTTCAGGAAATATACTTTTAAGTTTATCAGGTTGTAACTCACTTTTAGCTTTTACCCAGTCTTTCTCATTTTCTACTATATGAACTCCTATGCTAAAGAAACCAACAGCAGGTTTAATTACAAATGGGAACCGAATCTCATCATCGGACAATCGTTGGATTTCTTCAATACTTATTTGCTTGAAATAAAAGTCGGGAAACAACTCTTTTATAAGTTCTCTAAACTTTACTTTATTTTTTAAAACTTGTAATTGACTTGATAATTCACTTTCTCCATAGTATTGATCGATCCAAGCTAATGCGTTCTCTGAATTGCTATAAAGAGAAATTTCTGGATTATTTTTTAGTAAAGTGATTGCTTCCTCTTCGGCTATCCATGCCAAAGAATCATCTTTTACCAATTCTTTTGCTACTTTGGTTGCAATTATTTTATAATTATTATCTTTTATTGTTTTGATAAGAAAATCGGAAACAAATGGCTTGTCTATTAAGAACATAATAAGTAGTTATTTTTTATTTTTTTATTTCAATAGTTAAAGCAGGACGTTTGGCACTTTCAGCAACTCTCCATCCGGTTTCATAGATCCACTTTGCCATCTTAGTAAGTTTTACGTAGTCAATTTTATCTGGGCTATCGAAGGGGGTATGGTAGTCAGGGTGTAATAAGGTGGTAAAAAATATTGCTGGAACATTAGCTTGAGCATAGGGAAGATGATCGCTTCGGAAGTACCAATTCTCTGGGTGATCTGCAGCATCCCAAGAAGTATCTACTTTGAAGTTTGCAATACTTTTATTAGCTGCTAAAGTAATAGCTACAAGGTCAGAAGAATTAAGATGAGGTTCTGTTACGCCTAATAGCGCCGCAGAATCAGATGCATTGCGTCCTATCATATCGCCATTTAAAACAGCAACTATGGAGGGTAGTTTAACGGTGGGATGGCTAACAAAATAGCGAGAACCCAATAAACCTCTTTCCTCAGATCCGTGCCACACAAATAAAGCCGATCGCTTAGCGGGTTGTGTACTCCACGCATTCCCTATTGCAAGCATCGCTACTGTTACTGATGCATTATCATCAGCACCGTTCCAGATAGGATCCCCGTTAACCGCAGGTCCTACTCCGTCATGGTCCTGGTGACCGCTGAATAAAACATATTCCTCTTTGAGTTTAGGATCAGTTCCATCAACCTTAGCAACAACATTAATAGAAGGATAGTCAAAATTTTCTACCTTCAAAGTAGTTTTTAAATAAGCGCCTTGTTTAGAAAACATATTCTTTAACTGTTTACTTGCCAATATAATTGGTACCGTAGCTGCAGTAGAGGATTGGGCACCTTCTATTCCATAACTTCCTTCTTGATAATGAAATCCCGTAAATGAGATAAGTGATTCTACAGTGTCATCAGCAACAAAAATTATAGCAGTAACACCGCGGCTGAGGAGTTCTTTTCCCTGCTGGTTCATGGCAGAAGCGGTATAACGATATTGCCAGAGGCTCACCCAGTCTTGAATAATGGGGGTTGGAGGCATAATATTCATAGCTACAATTTTGCCTTTCAGATCGACAGTATTATCCGGTATTTTGTCCAGCCAAACTACGGAGCCTTCTAGGGTAGTGTCAACCAAATTAGTTGGCCAAATCTCTTTCCAAAGATCAAGTGCTTTACCATTTACACTAACAGTACTACTATTGGCCACACGGCTGCGTTTCAGATTAAAGAATTGGAAGTAGGTTCCATCTTCGCCTGCAGGTTTAAGGCCAGCTTCACGGGCCTTTTGAGCCACCCAAACAGAAGCTCGCATTTCGCCAAGTTCTCCTCCTCTTCGTCCCCGAAAGGCGTCACCCGCCAGTTCATATAAATCATCTTTTAGATCTTGCTGCTTAATTTTATCTAATTGTGGTGCTGTGCTTTGCGCAAAAAGCGAAGTGGAAATAAATAATATCAAAAGAAGAATTTGTTTGGATTTCATAAGATTTATTTTTAAAAATTGAAAAGTTTAAAATCGTAAAGGATCAATAAGTATTGGCAGCCCGTCTGTAATCGCTACTGAACAGTCTAGTCTTTCCAAATGTATAGATAATCTTTTATTACAAATCATCAAAATGACTTTTTTTTTGCTGAATACTTTTGGTACTTCATTGACTATGAGTTTTTCTACTATTTCGCTCTAATAATTCCCGAATATAGCGTAAATCCGTTTCGTTTACTAAGAAATGTGTCGCATAGGGATTCTATTTGGGACTTTATTTGGTATCCTGGTTTCTTAACTTTTTATGCTGGTGAAGTTAGCATGTCCACGCTACAAAAAAAGAGGCTCGCTTGCCTCTTGTAATTCTCTCTAAAAACTTTACGACAACTCCATAGTGTTAACGGACGTACAATCGGTTCTCCCGTAAAAACGGGACAGGCTGTTCAACCCGGGTTTACCTCATTGAATTTATTTTTGTTGGATTCGGTGATTATAATTCATTGTTGGTGCTGCGCACGCAACGAAACCCTAGCTGTTGGCAGTCGTACTTTTAATAAGTTTGAATTAAAACGTCAGTTGGTATATGAAGCCTTTCGTGTAATTGTCTTATCATTTCCAAAGAAAGCTTTCTTTTTCGGTTTAAAATTTCGCTTGCACGACTTTTCAGACCTATAATATTTGCTAAATCATTTTGGTTGTAACCCATTTGCTCCATTCTAAATTTAATTGCTTCAATGGGGTCTGGTAAGCTGATAGGAAATTTTTCATTTTCATATTTGTCAATTAAAATACCGAGCACCTCAAGTTCGTCTCCTTCAGGAGAGCCATTTTTTGCATCAAAGATTATTTCAAGTCTTTGTAAAGCTTGATTGTAATCGTTTTCTGTTTTTATAGGTTTAATTTCCATAATATTTAAATTTCATTTGCATTAATCTTGTCATATTCTGCATGCGTTCCAATAAATCGAATCCAAATCATTTGATATTCATAAGTTAGTTTAACTATCAATCTGTAATTATTTCCTTTAATATTGAAAACTATTCTATTGTCATTTAAAATACTAGCACTAGGATAATCTAACTTTATTTCGTTTGGGTTTTTCCATTCAGCTGTACTTGCTTCTTGAAACCATGATTTTAATTGTTGTTCACAATCACCATGTATCTCCCAAAAGTCTCTTAATATTTTTTTAGCTACTACTCTCAAATGTATTAATTTTTTTCAAAGATAATAAAAAAAAGTTCCCGAAATGGGATTTCTATTTTTTCAGTCGCAAGTGTGTTTGACTGCCAACGTCAGTTCGTCTAAAAATCTCTAAACGAACTGTATTTTGTTACTCATTGAGTAAATACCTGTGATTTAAACTACAATTAAAATTCGTTCTGGCAAAATTCGCTTATGAATATTAAAATATAACAGTCCGTAAAAAGGGTTAAAAATTGTTTTTAGAGTCCCAAAATATAAAGCCATCTTTTTTAGGAGATTGCACTGAATACGAACAAATCCGGAGCAAAGTGAACACCTCATTCCGGTTCAAACTGGACAGTTTTGATGATAATTTTCAGCTTCGATAGCGCGGATTTGCAATCCGTGCCCGTAAACAATATCGAAATAATTCTAATAAAACCACTTCTATTTCACACTCTAAACGGGCACAATTTCTTGCTGAATCATTCTCTTTGTGGGCACGGATTGCAAATCCGCGCTATCGTTGTCCGAAAAATCAGATATCCGCGCGATCGGGGTTGTATTTGCTAAGAAACCGTTTGGAAGTCCAAAGTCAGTGGTGGAATATTTGGGAAGATACATTTCACCCCATTAGAAACCCCGATGCATTTTTGATTACTATTTTTTTTGGATTTGTGTTTCTAACGGGGCACGTAAAATTGCCAATAGCAACCATCGAATCAAGAGCATTGACCAGCAAAACGTGACTTTTGAGTACAAAGAGTTTATTCGCCGATTTTCATTGCATATTTTGCCCAAACGGTTTGTAAAAATAAGGCATTACGGTTTTTTGAGCAGCACTTGGAAGCGTCAAAAGCTCAAGCTTTTGCAGGAAAAGCTGCAAGTGAAGGTGTTAGAAAAAGTAGAAAAGAAGCCTTTTTTACCCAAGTGTCCGTGTTGTAAAACAGGAAATTTACACCGGATAGCAGTCTTTGACCAGCGTGGTCCACCTGCTTGGTATCTTGGCGGTAGCCAAAGTTCAAATTCCTGTCCCGCTAATTAGCGGGATGGGTAAGGGAACTTCTGCTCAAAAGTGATGAAAAACACGAAAAAAAACAAGCTGAAACCACGCTACAAAAAAAGAGGCTCGCTTGCCTCTTATAATTCTCTCTAATTTTTTTTCGATAAGAGCATAGCGTTGACGGACGTACAATCGGTTCTCCCGTAAAAACGGGACAGGCTGTTCAACCCGGATTTACCTCATTGAATTTATTTTTGTTGGTATTCGGTGATTATAATTGATTTTTCGTGCTGCGCACGCAACGAAACCCTCGCTGCTGGCAGAAGTGCAAATATTTACGGTTTTAGTCTTACGATTTGGTTATCTTTCAATATTATCAATTCGCTATTCATTTTCTTTTTGAATTCGATTAGTTTTTCATAAACTTTATCCATTCCTTCTAAAATCTTGGTTTGATTTAATGTTCTTTTATGCTTTTTCATTGTAATATTTTTTAAGCTTATCGAATTTCATTTCATTTAAAATGTTTATTTCTGTTTCTAAAGTTTTTTCAGCAATCAATTCAGGTTTCCCTCCTGAATTATCAAAAATCATAACTTCATCAACTATTGAAAGATAAATTTCAAATAAGTTTTTAATCCCGTTTTTATATCTACGTCGAATAACTTCTGTCTCTATATTATGTCCACCTTCCAATACTCGTGTTTTTACTCTTTCAATTGCCAAATCTACGTTTTGCAACCAAAAAAAAAGTAAAGTAACAGTATAATTTTTACTCTGAGCTTTTATTACTTTTGACTTATAACTTTTGGTAGCTAAAGTAGTTTCAAAAGCAAAATTTTCATTAATTTCAAGAAGTTCATTAACTCTCTTTATCATTATTCTTCCAGCTTCAAATGAAACTTTTTCGGGCTGAAATGGCGATAATCCTTTCGCTATTTCGTCAGCATTTACAAATTCTTTACAGTCTAAAATATCAGGTAAAATAGTAAAAGAAGCGGTTGTTTTCCCTGCTCCGTTGCAACCTGCAATTATGTAAAGGTTTTTATTCATAATTGCAAATATAATCAAATTCAAAATTGGAAACTATTCTTTTTCGATTTCTGGATTTTTTTGAGATTACTGCCAACGTCAGTTCGTCTAAAAATCTCTAAACGAACTGTATTTTGTTACTCATTGAGTAAATACCTGTGATTTAAACTACAATTAAAATTCGTTCTGGCAAAAGTTGCTTTATAGATATTCCGGGTCAAACTGGACCGGTGATTCCGGAGCAAAGTGAACACCTCATTCCGGTTCAAATTGGACAGTTTTGATGATAATTTTTAGCTTCGATAGCGCGGATTTGCAATCCGTGTCCGTAAACAATATCGAAATAATTCTAATAAAACCACTTCTATTTCACACTCTAAACGGGCACAATTTCTTGCTGAATCATTCTCTTTGTGGGCACGGATTGCAAATCCGCGCTATCGTTGTCCGAAAAATCAGATATCCGCGCGATCGGGGTTTTTTTGGTTTAAAATATCATATAACGTCCCGCTACTACAGCGGGTTTGTGACTAAATTAAGTCCTATTTTCGGATTTGCCAAATATTCACAAATACAAAACCATTTTCCCATTCAGCTAAATGCCCAAATCCGTTTTAGTAGCTGTTATGCCTAGTTTTTTATCGTCAACAATCCTCTCAACCAAATCTCGGAATGTTTGAATATTTCCAGTCTTTATACTTCTTTTGTATATCCAGTTCGGAAATATTTTGTCAATCCAATATTTAAATCGTCTTTCATTTTCTAATTTCCCATATTCAAGCTTGTCAAAAGTCTTTAAACCAGTTAAAGTTACTTCTTCCAATAGTGGAGAAAAATTCTTGTTTACGTTTAGAAACTCTTCAATTTTTGTAGAAGGTTTCAAGTTGGAAACATCAACACCTTTGTTTTTTAGATTTCTCTTTAATGTTATAAAAATTGCTGTTGTTAAACATTCCGCACCTAAAATTTTAATAGGTTTGATTATTTCTTTTTCAGCAATAGTTGATAAAAAGATACAAAGTTCTCCCAGAGTTTTTTTGTCATCAGGATTTAAGATTCTGTCCCAAGTTTTTAATGGCACATTAATTCTGAATTCTTGATTTAAAAATTCAGCAAGTTCATCCCAAGGCAATAAATCTTGAGCATCACGCCATTCATAAATTAAGGTCTCCTTTGTTAATACAAAAGTTTCATTGGCCATTATGTCAAGTGGACTGCAAAGTCTATGCTGTTCTTTAAATATTTCAAAAAGTTCGTCAGGTGTATATGTTGTATTATCGTTCATTTCTTTTGTCCTAAAATTAGGCATAACGTTATGCCACTTTGAGATGGCTGGAAATTCGTAACCGCTCCATTTTCGACTTAACGAAAACATGATGCGAAACGTTAATTCCACTAAATCACAGACTAAATCAAAACGGCTGTTGCAAGATGCCTTTCTTGTTTACTTTGTTACGATTGTTTATTTTCAAAACCTATATTCCATTTTTAATAGCATATATCTTGGCATTAATCTATATTCGGTTTGTGAAATATTAATGTCAGAAATACTGTAATTCCGAAATGTTTCTGTATTGAAAAGATTATTACCAGATAGAAAAAACGTAAGTTTATTTTCTTTAACCACATAACGCGCTTCTAAATCTAAAAAATAATATTTGTTATTGTCTTTATCTAAATTTCCAAAAAAATAGCGTTCAGATTGTAACTGAATATTAAATTTATCACTAAACATAAACGATAAATCTAAAAAACTCATATTATCTGTAAATGAATTTTTTATGGTAGTTTCTACTTGGTTGTAATTCCATTTTGAGCCAATGTGGTAATTAAAAAAACCTCTAAAACCAGAACGCAATTCAAAACCATAATCCGCATTGAAGTTTTTAACTTCTCTTAAATTTGAATTGTTTACGATATTTTTAAAATTAGTTTTGTTTGCTCCTAAATTGATTTTTAAGTTGGACTTTATAGGTTTAAAATAACGGTCGATGCTTGAAGAAATAGACAAAAATTCACGGTCTTTGATGATGATTTTTTCGGATTGTGAATAATTTTGAGCAATGATAGAATTATTGCTAAAAAAATCATTGTTTGTAGAGTATAGAATAAACGTATTGGCAAAAAACTTGTCGCCCCAACTGCCATAAGTATAATTTAAAACGGCACTTGATGAATTCAACTGATTAAATTCCTCTAGACCTTTTGAAAAAGAACGAAAACCTGTTTGTACAAATCCAGAATATACATCTAAAACGCCTGCATTTGTAGTGTTGTAAGAATAGGATGTTAAGATTTTGTTTTTGTCGTTAATTTTCCAATCTAACCCAATTTTTGGCATAATGTAAAAAGGATTTTGAGTGGTTTTTTCTTCAAAATTTGCTAATTGATTGAATAATTGATGAAAATCTGATTGGGTTAATAAAGTGAAATTTTTTAATTTAAAATCATATTTAGCGGATAAATACAAATCGTTTGTGGTATAAGTTAAGTTATTTTGATACCCATTTGGAAAAGCGAGATTGTTTTCATTTTGCAACAACTCAAAACTAGTGTTTAAATCATCAATTCGTACCTGATTGCCGATTTTTAGTTCTAACAAATCGCCATTTCTCTTTTTGTCTAACAAATGAGCTTCCAACCCTGCAAACTGCATTTTGTTTTTGCTGAATTGTTTGGTGTTATTTGCGTTTTCTGTAAACAAATCATTAAAAATAAACTGATTAACTGAGTAATTTTGTAGCGTTTTCTCGTTGATGTATCGGCTTGAAAGTAAAAAAACTTTATTCTCTTTGAATTTGTTAGTAAAAACTATTTTTTGGTCAAAAAGTTGGTTGTTTGCATTTAAACGTTCGTTTAGTAAATCATTGTTGAATAACAAATCGCTTCTGTTTTTTTCGTTGGTTTTATTGAATTTTCCTGTATATGCAAAAGTTTTAGTTTTGGTAATATCGTAGGTTAAATCTACTTTTCCAAAGCCTGTGAGTTGTGTTTTTCTGCCCACAAAATTTTCGGTATTTGTAAATGTTGTATTTTCAACAGAAAATTGCTGCAAACTATTTCTGAAAAAATCAATTTCATCAGTATTAAGAAAACCTAAAATTTTGAGTTTAATTTTATCAGAAAGTGTAAAAATACTATTTAAAGATAGCATTTCGGCATTGTTGAGATTCACTCTTTTTTGTTTTAAGTTTGGCGTATCAATACCTAAACCTAACAATGTATTTGCTGTTTGGTCATCGCCAATACTTGCAGGTTCATCAAAACGATAAGGTCTTATTAAATTGTTAATTTCGCCTGTGGCATCCTCGCCAATATTATTGATATTTGTTAAAAAATAATATTTATTTTTTTTTCCAAAGTTCATTAAATTACTTCTAACTTCATAACGATTTTCTGACCCCAAACCATAACCAGCTGAAATATTGCCAAACCAAACACGCTTTGCATCTTCTTTTAGGGTTAAATTTAGTGCTACTTTATTGCTATTCTCTATTCCTTTTAGATGTTTGTTATTTGAATAATGCTGATAGATTTCTACTTTCTCTACTGGGTTTACAGGCATGTTTTTAGTCAAAATTTTATAACCTCTTTCGAACATATCATCACCATCAATCATTACTTTTTCCACTTCTTGATTGCCTACTTTGATAGTTCCATCTGATGTAATATTAAGGCCTGGAATTTTTTTTAGTAAATCCTCAATCACTTGCTCATTGCCTTGAATAAATGACTTTGCAAGAAACGAAATCGTGTCTTTTTTGATAGTAATTGGTTTTTCGGAAGTGATAATTACTTCATCTAAAATGGTAACTTCATCAACAAGATTTATGTTATAAACGATTGATTCATTGTTAATAAGTAGAGGAATTGTTTTTCTTTCATAATTAATACTCGAAAATTCAAGAAAATACTCTCCATTTGGAATGTTGTGAATTTCGTAATCACCATTTTCATTGGTGAATGTATAATTTATAATACTTAAATCAGTTGATTTCTTTAAGACTACATTTATTAAAAAGGCAGGTTTTTTTTTATTGTCTCCTACCTTTCCAATTATATTCCATTGAGAATAACAATTTATACTGATTGTAATTAAAAACATTAATATACAATTTTTAGAGTTCATTGCTATTCAATTTTCTTTTCTATTTCATTATTGTCATCTTCTGTCATTTCAATAGATGCACCTCGTGGAAGTTTTGCTAATAATTTTGTTCTAAATATTTTTTCTGATTTTTTATCATAATCATCTCGTAATGTGGAATAAGTATTAATTGTTATATTGTTTGTATAAATAGTTTTAGGTATTTTCAAAGTAGTTTTATGAGGTATTTTAATATTTTCTGCTATAAAACTAACCTCCCCTTTATCATCTTGCACTTTTAAAATTAGCCCAGGTAAACCTGAGAATTTCCACGGACCAACAGGTAGCGGAATTTGTTCAGTGTACCACGCTGTATAGACTCGTCCTCTAAATTTAGTGGTAGCTTTCTTGCAATTATAATTTTTTATTTGGGATGTTTCTTGATGCAAAACCCACTTTATGCTAAAAGGTTCTATAATATTGTATTCTTTAAAGCTTTCTCCATCGTTTTCAGTTAGATAAACTTTAGAAATAATTTCTTTTTTTTTATAATTTACAAGAATAAATGGATGTATGCTATCTGGCCATTTTCTATTTAAAGTCGTAATTCCAGTTTCTTCATTTGCAATAGCACTTTCAGGTTTTATCTTTTTTATCAAACTATATGTTGATTGATTTCCGTTAATTATGAGTTCTTCATAAATTGGAGCATAACTGTTTTTTAAAAGTAAAGATTTATAAGTTATTTTTGCATTGGTTTGACAATATGAAGTAAACGCAATCAAAAAATTTATAAACAGTATGTATTTTTTCATCTTTTTAAATGTTTTTGTAAAAAAAAGATTGCCTAAAAGTTTTTTTGTTAAATAATTTAACAGTAAGCCATTTAGACAATCTGTTTTAGTAATTAAAATTAATTTTCATTATTATTTATTGAAACCAACTCCCTATTTTAAACTTAGCGCAAGTCCATAATGATTGATCGTGCAAGGTGATTGTGTAAGACTTTCCGTCAATCATGAAATTCCCTGAACAGTCCATAACTTCCATAGACTCTTTAATATTATGTTCTCTATTATTTGCATATGACTCTGCAAATAAACAATTACAAAATAGGACTAAAATTATAAATTTATTTCTCATAATATAAAATTATTGAATCATTGCTTTTATTAGGGCTGCACAGCTAGTTCCGTGAACTGTAATAGTATAACTTTTCCCTGTTGTATTGTCTTTAATAGTCATTTTACAATCTTCTACAAGTTTTTGTTGTGCTACTACCGAAGAAAATAAAGCGATAGTCAAAATTGATGTTAAAAATAATTTTTTCATTTTAAAAAGTATTGTGCTTCAATCTTTGCAAGTTCTTCTGGAACGTTAAGGCAGTCAAAGATTTTCTACTATTGTTTTCCCTTATGGGTTTCTGCCCGCTACAAGTAATTTATTTTCTTCCGTTAGGTGTTATTTCGTCTTTTATAAGAGCCATTTCGTAGGCTGAACGTTGAAATTTTACACGAACGTTGTTCATAAGGTTTCTTGCAACGTCCTGCGGCTCTCACGATGTTCAGGGGAAAGCCTTCCTGATTTTTAATTCAAAACTAATTTCGACAAACACAAAACAGAAATTAAATTAATCACTATTTCCTGAATATCTTGAAGCCGCTGTTAGCAAATCGGCTTTGTATTTATTACTATTTTACTTTCCAAATATAATTCTTTTTTATACTTTCGGTAAAAAATATTTATTATGAATAAAAACATTAATGATTTACTATTAGAATTATCTCTATTAAATACTGCGGATAAATTTGATAAAGTAGTTTCGGAAATAAATGCGCTTATAAAAAGCCTACCTCTAGACGCGGAGGATAATAAAAAATATAAACTTTGGCAAGATACTTACTTACAATACTATAAAAACGAAAAACTTTCAAATTTAAGAATACCCAATACTATGGAAAATGCTGAAATATTTATTTCAGATTTAATTTTTGATATAGAGAATCGTAAGAAGTAATAATTTCTAAACAAACTTCTTTTAGCAATTCTGGATTATCATAGGTTTTTATATGAGGGTCTTCTGGAGAAGTGTAATTTTTCTTTACGTTTTTTAATAAGTATTCTATATTTTTTTTATTTCCACTTTCCAAGTTTTCTTCAATCTGCCGTATTATTTCCAATTTATATATTTCTGCCATCTCATTATCTGTAAACGGTTTCTTTATCTTTAGTCTTTCTTGTATAGGCAGAGAAAGGTGCTGGTTATATTGCTCAACTATGTTCATTTTTATTACTTTATTTAGTAACGCTTTCAAACTGCTATTTTTCCGTTTTAGTTTTTTCTGCGGAATTTTTGGTTAAGCTGTTTGCTAACGTCCTGCGGCTCTCACGATGTTCAGGGGAGAGCCTTCCTGATTTTTTAATTCAAAACTAATTTCGACAAACACAAAACAGAAATTAAATTAATCACTATTTCCTGAATATCTTGAAGCCGCTGTTAGCAAATCGGCTTTATATTTATTACTATTTTCATTTCCAAATATAGTTTATTTTCGTATTTTTGGGAAAAACTTTTATTATGGCAAAATTAGTTATCTTACCAACAGTTGATAAAAATACTCAACCAACTTATCATTTAAAATTAGACTTTCCACAAATCAATTTTTCAGAGTTTTATGAGAAAAGGGATTACGATTTTGAAGAGAAAAACTCTTCTGAAAACTATTCTCAAGTCACTACTGTAACTTATTATACTGTTTCTGTTGATAATTCAGAACACTTTTGTCGTTTCGATATTCAAACTCCTATGGAAGTAAATATTCACGGTAAAAATTTTACTAAAGAGAACTTTTTACAGGCTTTGGATTATCACATTAATAACAGCAAAAGCTATTTTAAAAATAAGGTTTTAACTTTTCCAAACGGAGTTATTTTAACTTTAACTTACGTAGATTTGAATGTAGATTTAATAGCTGATACTTTTCTGTCAGAATATAGTAAAATTTCATAACATAAACCTTTTGCTATTATATGTTTAACATTTCCCGTATTTTGAGGTTGTAATGGTGTTATTATCATTCCAGTTTCTGTTATGATGGTGGGGTTATTTAACCTCCAAGTAAATTCTGCTTGCCAATCTTTTATACTTTCGGATTGGTTTTTTTCTTCTGTATTCATTTTCTGTTACTTTTATTTAGTAACGCTTTCAAACTGCTATTTTTCCGTTTTAGTTTTCTGTGGAATTTTGGTTTAAGCTGTTTGCTAACTTGTCTATACTCGCTATAAAGTAGCGACTATACACCCTGTTTTGGGTAGATTGTCGCTATTGAGCAGCGCATTGCGATTCAAATATAATAAATTAATTTCTTACAAATCATCAAATGGGCTTTTTATTTGTTGCAAACTTTTCGTACTTACGTGAGTATAAATTTCGGTGGTTTTGCTGCTGCTGTGTCCCAATAATTCTTGTATATATCTTAAATCGGTGCCACTTTCTAATAAGTGCGTTGCGTAGCTGTGTCTGAGCCAATGTAAGGTGGCTGGTTTTGTGATCCCAGCTTTTTGAAGAGCTTGTTTCAACACCTGTTGCAAACTTCTATCATCGTAGGGTTGTCCTTTGATTTGTCCTTCAAATAAATAAGATATAGGTCTATAAACTTTATAATACTCACGAAGCATTTCTAATATTTTTAGACTTAATGGCACAATCCTGTCTTTTTGACCTTTGGCGTTTTTTAGCAAAACTATGTTTCGGTTAGCATCGATATGAACGGGTCGAAGTGCTAATAATTCACCACAGCGTAACCCACAACTATAAATCAGACTCAACATCATTTTGTGCTTAATGTTGCTGTGTGCATTCAAAATCAATTTTATCTCTTCTTTGCTCAATACATTTGGCAAAACCTTAGCCCGTTTTGGTCGGTGAATTTTGTCAATTTCGATTTTGGTGTTTTGTATAGTTTTAAAATATAGCTTAAGGGCGTTTGTAATTTGGTTTTGATACGAAGCCGAAAGATTGTTTTTCAAAATGTATTCATTATTGTACACAATTACATCTTCATTGGTAATTTCAGCAATAGGTTTTTGGTTATAAAAAACCAAGAAGCATTTCAAAGCTTCACTATAGGTAACAACCGTACTTTGGCTATACCGCTTGGAACGCATCCATTGCTTGAGTTTCTCGATTTGAGCAATGCCTTCAGGTGACGGAAAGGAGTAGGTAAGTGCTGGGATTTTAAACCGAATTCTATTTTCTTCCGTATCTGGAATGTGCCAAGCGACTAAAGATTGGCTCCATCTGGAACCGGCTACTGTTTTTATTCGAGTAATTAATTCTTGATTTTTTTCGAAATAGACCGCGATTCTTTTCTCTTTTTTATGTGTAATAATTTTAGCATTCCAGCTCATACTATTTCTTTTGGTGGTACTAAAGTAGCCATTTATTGTCATCTTTCCAAAATAGCGCATTGGTTCAGGTGCTAGTTAAAACAATGTGCTTCAATGTGTTTTGCTTTTGGATTCTAAAAATAATATAGGATTATCATTTAGAATGGTATCCGTACAGACTTTAATACTGCCGTCAAATCTATTACATTTTTAGTCCAGCATTAATGATTAAGCAGCAAGAAAAGGATATAGATACAAGTATTAAAAAAAGTGCTGCCACAGCATAGGCTGATAAAAGATTTTTAAAGATGCCTGATGAATTAATCGGTGTAAATGGGTGAAATCTCAGGAAAGAAATCCAGCGCTGGATTAAAACAAAACCTTAAATTGTAGTTTTAACGATGGGGATTAAAAAAAATTGAGCACTTTGCCTCCCCGAAAACCGATCCTACTCTGTAGTTTGGCAGCTGGTTTTTTTATACTCGGCTAGATTACTAAAAAGTCTTCAGTTTTTAATGATAAAAAGGGCAAACATTATAAAAACTTTGCGAACTTTGCGTTCCATAATCAGGATTGGAAAAGGAGCTGTTGCAATACACATTGATTTTTCTATTCACTAAAAAAAAACAGACTACGTATGAAAATAAATCCAAAACACGGCATCGATAAGCTTCTTTTCGGGATGAAACAAAATGATGTTACGGCGCTTTACGGGAAACCAGATCGCAATTATAAGGATGAGGATGATAATGTAATTTTTGCTTACAACAAACTCAAAATGCGCTTGACATTCTATAAGGAAGAAGAGCTGAAATTGGGGTACATTGTCGCATCAAGTCCGGAGTTGGAATTATTTGGATACAAATTGATCAACAGAAAAATTAGTGAGGTCAAAAAAGATTTGGTTACCAAAGGAATCACTAAATTTACTCAGGAAGAGTTTGATACGTTCGAAAATTACTTCAACGAGGAAAACTGGATCATTTTTCAAACAGAATTTGATGAGGTGGTGAAATTTGAGATTGGTGCAATTATCAATCAGAAAGATGAATTTGACTGGAAATTCACAAAGAAATAATAGTGTTGGTTTACGTCTGATTGCACGCAGATGACACGGATGCCAGAGGAAAAACGAATTTTAAGTATTTTTTAATCAGTGTAACCCAGTTTAAATCCGCATACTGAATAAGATTTATCTAAATGGATTAAATAATAAACCCGACAGTTTTCCTTTGATGAGAATTGTCGGGTTTTATAATTGTCAAATATTTTATTTTATTGTTTTGGAGTTGGCTGTTTTTCCAGCATTTCTAATTCGAACACAAGCATTGTATTAGGCGGAATAACGCCTCCGGCACCTCGCTCGCCATACGCCAGATTGGATGGAATAAAAATGACTGCTTTATCGCCAAAAGCCATATTGTCAAGTCCTTCAATAAATCCGGGTATCATGCCGTCTTTTTTTCCGGCTTCAAACGGGAAGGCTCGGTATCCGTTTTGGGCGGCACGATTGGCATCAAATTTCCCGTAGACTTGATTGACTTCTTCATAGCTACTGTCAAATAGGGTTCCGTCCTCAAAATAGCCTGCGTAATGAAAATAAAATGTTGCTCCGTTAGCAGGTTTTACTCCGGTTCCTTTCTCTGTTATCTTGTACGCTAATCCGGAAGGTGTGATGGTTGCTGTCGCTTTAGCAGCGGCTAAATAGGTTTTTTTAGCGGTTACTACAGCACCGTATTTTTCCATGTATACTCGTTTAGCTTCCGCTTCCAGCGCTTCTCTTTTTACTTTGTTTTCCGCTTCAAAAACAGCTTGTTTTGCTTTATTTTCAGCGTTTGCCAGGTCTTGTTTTTTCTGGTCTTCGGATTTATTGTTGAAATAATCAGCGAATACTTTTGGCGCATCAAATTTTTTGGCCAAAGCGCCTTTTCTCACAATAGTAATCTTTGTAATTACATCGCTTTGCGCAATAGCGTTCACGATGGCCATTCCTTGGGTTACATGCCCAAAAACGGAGTGCTTACCATCCAACCATGGCGTTGCTTTATGGGTGATAAAAAACTGGCTTCCATTAGTTGCAGGTCCGGAATTAGCCATAGAAAGAATACCGGCTTTGCTGTGTTTCAAGTCCGTAAATTCATCTTTGAAACTATAACCTGGGCCACCGGAACCATTGCCGGAAGGATCTCCAGTCTGTATCATAAAATCTTGTATGACACGGTGAAATTTCAGAGCGTCAAAGAACGGTTTTCCTTTTAGTTTGTCATCAGTGACAAAAGTGTTTTTACCTTCGGCCAATGCAATGAAGTTCGCAACGGTAACCGGTGCTTTTTGGTAGGCTAATTCCACTACAATGTCTCCTTTGTTGGTAGCAATTGTTGCAAAAATTCCCTCGATAACTACCGGAGCTTTTACCGCAGGTTTCACCGGTTTTTTTACAATTGCTTTTGCTGTTGTCACCGGTTTTTTGGCAGGAATAGATTTCTTGACCGTTTGGGAATGTACATTGACCATTCCCAGAAACAATAAAACCAGAATTTTAAATTTCATAGTGTACTAATTTAAAGGCTTGTTTTCTTACTATTATTGAGGCATTTTTTCTAATAATTCAATTTCAAAAATGATGTTGGCATTAGGCGGAATCACACCTCCGGCTCCAGCTGCCCCATATCCCAATTGGGATGGAATAAAAATCACGGCTTTGTCTCCAAACGATAATTTTTCGATGCCTTCAATGAAACCAGGAATCATGCCATCTTTTTTACCAGCTTGGAAAGGGATGGGTTGGTAGCCGTTTTGAGCGGCTCTGTTTTCATCGTATTTTCCAAAAGTTTGGGCAATACTTTCGATACTAGCATCAAATAATTCAGCATTTTCAAGAAAACCGGCGTAATGAATGAAGATGCCAGTACCAATAGCAGGTTTTTTACCCCCGCTTTTTTTGGTGATCACGTATTGCAGTCCTGTTTTGGTTTTTGTTGCTTTGGCTTTCAATTCGGCAAAATAAGCTACTTTTTGTTCGCGGACTTCTTTGTATTTCTCGTTGTAAACTCGCTTGTTTTCAGTATCTACAGCTGCTTTTTCCTTTTGATTTTTATTTTCTACAGCAAAATAATCATTGAATATTTTTACTGCGTTAAATTTTTTAGCCGCTTCTCCATTTCTGATAATGGTAACTGTATTGATGTAATCGTTTTGTTGAATTTTGTTCACGACCTCCATCCCTTTTTCGACTACATGACCAAAAATAGTGTGTTTGCCATCTAGCCAAGGTGTAGCAAGATGCGTGATAAAAAACTGACTGCTGTTGGTGGCCGGGCCGTTATTGGCCATAGCCAGAACGCCTCCTTTATCAAATTGCAAATCAGTAAATTCATCTTTGAACTTGTAGCCGGTATCACCAGAACCCGTTCCTAGCGGATCTCCGGTTTGTATCATGAAGTCATTGATGACACGATGGAATTTTAAACCATCAAAAAAAGGTCTTTTTTTAAGATTTTCATTGGTCACATAATCATTTTTCCCTTCTGCTAATGCCACATAATTTGCTACTGTAATAGGGGCCTTTTCAAAATTTAATTGTACGATGATGTCCCCTTTATTGGTTTCAATTTTAGCGTATAAACCGTCTGGAAGATCGCTGTGTTCTTCTTTACAGGAGTAAAATGAGGCAATTGCCAGGAATGCGAGTACGATCTTTTTTTTCATTTCTAACTTTATTTTTATTGGTTTATAGTGTCTTTAGGTGTACTGGTGGGCGGTACTTGTTGTTTGCTGGGAGCTGGGAGTACAACTGTTTTTACTGGTGCTTCGTTCTCTTTTTTATAAGTTGCTTCCGATTTAAAGTCACGCAGCGTAACCGTGCAGATTAAGGGCTGGTTGGTGCCAATTTTTTTGTCATCACCATGGTAACCGTACCCCATATTTGATGGAAAAAGAAAGGTAACTTTCTCGTTTTTACGCATTAGTTTGATGCCGTCTCGCAATCCCATCATAATGTTTTGTTTGTCAACATAATAGATTTGAGGTCTTAGCTCTACTTCAGAATAAATGATGGCTCCCTTTAAATCTTTTATCTCGTAATCAAAAAAGGCTACATCTCCTTTTTTTGGCGTAAGCGTATCCGTTTCATTCCGGGTTTGATAGGTGTACCAATATCCTTTTTTTGAGGCAAGGTATTTTATCTTTGGGTCGCTTTTGATTAAAGCCTCAATTTTATCTTCTTCGGTGGCCACCAGTTTTTTGTTGCGTTGAATTGATTTTTTCATGAAACTTCCCGAAGCTTGCGAAAGTGGTCTGCGCGCCTCCTGATGCTGCTTGCAGCTTGACATAACCAGAATCAAAAAAAAGACCAGTGCAATAGGCGTACTGAATTTTAACATGGATTATACTTTTAGCGTTGTTACTAAATCTTCGAATTTTTTGATAGTTTCTGTCATTGATGTTTCTGATTTCCCTCCGGCTGCATTGCGATGTCCGCCACCATTAAAATGGTCTCTTGCAAATTGATTCACATCAAAATCGCCTTGGGAACGGAATGAAATTTTGATGATTTTTTCTTCTCTATTTTCTATAAAGATAGCTGTGAAAACGATTCCCTTGATGCTTAATCCGTAGTTTACAATACCTTCTGTATCGCCTTTTACATAATCAAACGAATTTAATTCGTCCTGGCTAAGAGTAGTGTAGGCTATTTTATGTTCCGGAAGTACTTTCATGTTTTGGAGCGCTCTTCCTAGTATTTGCAAACGCCCAAAGGAGCTGTTGTCAAATAATAAGCTTGGGATTTCGGTGTTCTCAACGCCTAAATCGATTAATTCAGCCACAATCCTATGGGTTGTTCCAGTTGTTTTTGGAAAACGAAAAGAACCGGAATCGGTTAGGATTCCAGTATAAATGCAGGTTCCGATAGTCTTGTCGATATCTTGTTTTTTTCCAAGGAATAAAATGAAGTTGTACACCATTTCACAAGTTGATCCAAAGGCCGTATCAGAGTAGGTGATCGCGGCATAATCATCCGGTTTTTGATGGTGGTCAATCATGATGAAGGGCGCCTTTAGCTGGGATAAAACCTGCTCCATATCGCCGGTGCGGTGCAAGGCATTAAAATCTAGGGTAAAAATCAGATCGGCCTCTTCAAGGATTTTTGTGCAATTTTGTTTGTCTTTTTCAAATATTTTAATCGTTTCAGAGCCCGGCATCCAAGCCAGAAAATCTGGAAATTCATTGGGAGAAACAACAACGGGATGGTGTTTGTTTTTTAATAAAAAATGATATAAAGCCAGGGTAGAACCCATGGCATCGCCATCAGGGCCTCGGTGTGGGATTATGGCAATCTTTTTAGGAGTTGCTAATAACAACTGTATCGCTTGAATGTCTTGTATTTTCATAGATTGCGAAATTACATTTTTTTACTGTAATGTTGAAATGAATTATACAATTAACAAACTTTTAGAGGGTTATAAAAAGTCGGTGTTTCTTCTTTTTAATTTTTGGTACAAATGGTATTTTGCTCCTTTTACAATTTGGGCGTTGTAAATCCCCACGGAACCGGATGTAAAGTAGGCCAACACACAAGCAATCCCAATAAAAATACCACTTTCAATCCCAAAGAGTTCCATTCCCATGACCGTGCAAGCAATAGGTGTATGGGTGGCTCCGGAAAAAACAGCCACAAACCCCATACCTGCCAAAAGGGCAATTGGCAATGGCACAACCAGCGATAAGGCACTTCCTAAAGTAGCGCCAACAAAAAATAGCGGGGTTACCTCGCCCCCTTTAAATCCTGCTCCCAGCGTAAATCCCGTAAAGAGTATTTTTAGTAGGAAATCATAAGAAGCATTTGGACTCGAAAATGCCTCAATAATCATAGGAACTCCAAGGCCAATGTATTTTGTAGTTCCAATAAAATAGACGGCTAATGCAATGAAACATCCTCCCACAAAAGGGCGAAGAGGCGGAAACGATATGGTTTTAGAAAATAACCGACCCCAAAAATGTGTGCTTCTGGAGAAAAGCATGGCGACCAAGCCAAACAAAATACTCACGAGAACTACCCAGAATAAGGTAATGAAAGTAATTGAAGGGACAAAAGGAATAGCATAATGCGTGTGTTGTACCTGCCAAAGTTCCACGGTGAAATAAGCGATATAGGCAACAAAAAACGATAATAGGATGCTTTTTAAATTGATTTTACTAAAAAAAACAACTTCCAAAGCAAATAAGGCTCCGGCTAAAGGGGTGCCAAAAATGGAAGCAAATCCTGCGCTGATTCCCAGAATGAGGATTGTTTTTCTTTCGGAAACGTCAAGCTGAAATAGTTTTGTGAACTGATCAGCAATGGCACCGCCCATTTGTACTGCTGTTCCTTCACGACCGGCTGAACCGCCAAAAAGATGGGTGATCAAGGTGCCAAAAAGTACCAAAGGCACCATTTTGAATGGAATAATTTGCTGCGGATTTTCGTATTCTTTTAACAATAAATTATTCCCCTTGACGACTGATTCCCCCCAATAGTAATATCCCAGTCCTATTGCCAAGCCGCCTATTGGCAAAAGCCAGATGATCCAGTTGTTGTTGTCTCGGGTTTGGGTTACCCATTCTAATGCTACCAGAAAAAAAGCAGATGCCGATCCGGAAAAAATACCTATTAAAATGCAAATGAAAATCCATTTGAAAAGGAGTGTCGTAATTTTATTCGTTTTTTCTAAACTCATTAGTAGAACAGGCAAAGTGTTTGTGCAAAAGTATTATAATCCGTCTTGAATTAATGATTTTTCAGGGGCTATTGCTGTAAATTCTATTTCAACTAGATATTCAGGACCGACTAATTTGCTGATTTCATAAAAACCAGTGACAGGTTTTATATCTTTAAAAAATTGAGCATGAGCCTTAGCAACGTATTCAAAAGTAGTAATGTCAGTAGTGAAAATTCGGGTTCTGATAACATCTTTCATACTTGCATCCAAGTCTTCAAGGACTTTTTCGACACGTTCTAAAATATTGAGCGTTTGTGCATAGGCGTCATTAGCTTTCACTTTTTTGCCGTCAACCAGTGCGACAGTTCCGGAAACCTCAATAGAGTTGCCAATGCGTACGGCGCGGCAATATCCCATTTTGTCTTCCCATGGCGAGCCTGTCAGTATGTTTTCTCTTTTCATTGTAGTAGTGTTTAAAGGTTGTTTAGTGTTATGGAAGGCGATGCTTTGGTATGGCATACTATTTGCAAGTTATAAAAAAAAGCGAAATAAAATCACCCGTTTTGTAATTAAAATATTCCTTTTATGTACCGGTTTTTTATGGTGTTTGGGTATCCAAAATATAATAAAATCGGAAATTATAAGTTATAAATGAAAGTTAAATTAGTGCTTCATTTTTGATTAAGTACAATAGGTTTTTTATTTTTAAATTTTTACAGGTACAAAAAACCTAATTTTGAAAGTTATGAAAAGGATTTTATTTTTAATGATTACCATCAGCATGTCTCTAAGCGGATATGCCCAAAACGAATTTAGCTCAAAATTTAAAGCCATTCCCCCTAAAAATATAGCACCAAAAATTAAAAAACCAATTCCTCCAAAAGCGAGTGTTCCACCAGTCAAGACACCTAATGTGTTTAAAAATCCGGAGTTATTAAACCCAAAACCAAGTGCTTCAGCTCCTGTAGCGCCGGCAAATAATTTTTCGATGATTCCTAAAAATGAGTTTATTAATCCGGGAGATGTGTATAGAGACAAATGGAATAAAAAAGAAGAAAAAACAGAAGGTTTGGTGTATCGAAAAAACCAAGATTTAGGCAATTTTACCACGGGATCTGTCACAGCAAAAGTAATGTATCGCGATGCGGCCTACGTTGATGGAGATCAGATCAGGGTGTATCTGAACGATAAAGTGATCCAGTACCAAGTGAATCTTGAAAGTAATTTTCAAGGATTTGAAATCGTCTTAGAAAAAGGATTTAACAAGATTGAATTTGAAGCGTTGAACCAGGGATCTTCAGGACCCAATACTGCTGAATTCAAAGTATATAATGATAAAGGAGGTTTGATATCAGGAAGTCAATGGAATCTGGGAACAGGTTTTAAAGCAACCATTATTTTGGTCAAAGAATAGTTGACATAAATCCTGTATTGTAAAAACAAAAAGACCTTTGAAATGAGATTCCAAAGGTCTTTTTTTGTCTTATTTGAAATTTCAGGGTACAATCACTTTGGATTTCGTCAGCCACTAGTTTGATAGCTTTTTTTAAAAAGGATCTGCAGTAACTTGAAATTTCATGTCCGCTTTTATGGAAATATCTTGAGTAATCGCCTCTTTGGTTATCGCTTTTGTTCGTAGTTTAAAACTTGAAGCTTTAACGTATTTGTCTAATTTTGCTGTGGTACAGGTTAAATTCAACGTGTTTGATGTTGCGTTTATATCGTCTAAAAAAGCCAGCTCAATCTCGTCGCTGTCATTTGTTGAAATATAAATATGTATCGATTTTAAAAATGAAAATGATTTGTTAGCAGGATTTGTTACCGTCAATTTCATCTCTTTCAATTTTACATCTTTGACTAATTCGGCATTTGTATTGTTATTTTCAAATGCGGTACTAGAATTAGACGGAACATCTGGAGTAACTAATTCTAAAGCGGTGTTCACTGGAAATCCAGATGGAATGGTAACGGTCGTTTGATTATCTATCGAAAAGGTCAATAAATCATCAATTACATTACATGAAATGATAATAAAGCCAAAAAAGGCAACGACTATAAAATTTTTTGCTTTCATTTTTGCTGTTTTAAGTAGATTATTAGGGCTGCAAATGTACTCTTTTATCTTCTAAACTTAATTTCAGGATAATTCCAAAATGGACTAAAAGGCTAATTCTCTTTTAAAAGATAGGAGAAATTATTTTGGCGATCCAAAATAAAATAAATATTTTAAAATTCGATTTTTCAATTCAAAATATAAAAAGTATTTTTGCACATGCAACACAACGTACTTATTTTAGATTTCGGATCGCAATACACACAACTTATTGCTCGTAGAGTTCGCGAATTAAATATATTCTGCGAAATCTTCCCATACAATCATTTTCCGAGTGATTTATCTTCTTACAAAGCCGTAATCCTTGGTGGTAGCCCTTTTTCTGTTCGAGGAGAAGATGCGCCACATCCTGATTTATCTCAAATTAGAGGGAAATTACCTTTATTAGCCGTTTGTTACGGAGCCCAATATTTATCTCATTTTAGTGGAGGTGAAGTGGCAGCTTCAAATACAAGAGAATATGGTAGAGCTAATTTATCTTTTATAAAAGAGAATGAAGTGTTCTTCGAGGGTGTTTCTGAAAACAGCCAAGTTTGGATGAGCCATAGCGATAGTATCAAAGCATTGCCCACTAATGGAGTAAAACTTGCCAGTACCCACGATGTGGAATTTGCAGCTTACAAAATAGAGGGTGAAACCACGTACGCCATTCAGTACCATCCGGAAGTTTTTCACTCAACCGACGGATCTAAAATGTTGGAGAACTTTTTGGTGAAAATTGCGGAAGTGCCTCAAAATTTTACGCCAAATGCTTTTGTTGAAGAAATGGTGGCTGAATTAAAAGAAAAACTACAAGACGATAAAGTGGTTCTCGGACTTTCTGGAGGAGTAGATTCTACCGTGGCAGCAGTTTTATTACATCAAGCGATTGGTAAAAACCTGTATTGTATTTTTGTGAATAATGGTTTGCTTCGTAAAAATGAGTTCCAGAACGTACTGGATCAGTACAAAGGAATGGGTTTGAACGTAAAAGGAGTCGATGCCGGTGATCGTTTTTTATCTGAATTAGCAGGTGTCAGCGACCCGGAGACCAAACGTAAAATTATAGGACGTGTCTTTATCGAAGTTTTTGATGATGAATCGCACCTTATACAAGATGTAAAATGGTTGGCACAAGGTACTATTTACCCGGATGTTATTGAATCCGTTTCTGTAAAAGGACCATCGGCAACCATAAAATCACACCATAATGTTGGCGGTTTACCGGATTACATGAAACTAAAAATAGTAGAGCCATTGCGCATGCTTTTTAAAGATGAGGTACGCAGAGTAGGGGCTTCTTTAGGAATAGACCCTGAATTATTAGGCAGACATCCTTTTCCAGGACCAGGACTGTCCATCAGAATTTTAGGAGACATTACCCCGGAAAAAGTACAGATTTTACAGGACGTTGATGCTGTTTTTATTGACGGATTAAAATCTTGGGGACTGTACGATAAAGTATGGCAAGCCGGAGCCATTTTACTTCCCGTTAATAGCGTAGGAGTAATGGGAGATGAGCGTACCTATGAGAAAGTAATTGCATTACGTGCTGTAGAATCTACAGATGGTATGACAGCAGATTGGGTACATCTTCCCTATGATTTCCTGATGAAAGTCTCGAATGACATAATCAACAAAGTAAAAGGGGTTAATAGAGTAGTGTATGATATCAGTTCAAAACCGCCGGCAACTATTGAATGGGAATAATACTTTACTATTTAGTCCTTTCTAAGAACAGCTTTTTTTAATGTTCCCATATAAACGGTATCAAATTTTTTAGAATAAAATTTGGTACCGTTCTTGTATTACTAATTTGAATAATTTATAAATGAAAACGATGAAATATTTTTTTGTAATTTGTATGGTGCTGTTGTTGTTCAACCATGATAGTGTTTTTGCACAGGAAAAAAATACAACGCACAAAGTGGCGAAAGGGGAAACAATTAACGAAATTGCTCAAAAATACAAGGTCACTCCATTTGATATATATCAACTAAATCCGGATGCTCAAAGCGCATTGAAACCAAACAGTATTTTGCTGATTCCTAAAAAAGGGGGCAGCCAAAAACCGTTGACTGCGACTACACCAGATGCGAAGGCTATAATTCACGAAGTGACACCAAAAGAAACGCTCTATGGTATCGAAAAAAAATATGAGGTAACGGATGAAGCTTTAAAAGAAGCGAACCCTTTTCTTGAAAACGAGGGCCTCCAAATAGGGCAGACGCTTATTATTCCATCTAAAAATGGGTTAAAAAAAACAGTATCAAATCAGGATAAAGTAGTGTATCATGATGTGCTTCCAAAAGAGACTAAATACTCAATCGCGAAATACTATGGAATTACCATTGCAGAATTAGAGCAGAAAAATCCTGAAATAGTTTCCGGTTTACCCATTGGATATAAATTGCGTATCAAAGGGAATCCCGAAACTTTGGAGCCAAAAGCAGATAAAACGGAAGCAGCGTTTGCGTCCAAAGAAGAAATGGGAGAAAATAATGCACAACCAGCCAAAGTACTCTTTAGTTACCGTTCCTATGTTATAAAACCGAAAGAAACACTGTATAGTTTGTCCCGAATGTTTAATTTGAGTCAGGAGGAATTAATTGCTTTAAACCCCGCTTTATCTCAGGGCGTGACAGAAGGTATGATTTTGAAAGTTCCGTCAGCGACTCCTGTTTTGCAAGAAATTAAAAAAGAATATACCGTATTGTCAAATAATAGCGCAAACAGGAAAAAACTAGTGCTTCTTTTGCCCTTTAATATTGCAAAAATGGAGGTGGATACTGCAAATTCAATCATCACCCGCTTGAAAAACGACAAGTTTTTGAATATGACTTTAGATTTTTATGCAGGTGCATTAATGGCCATAGATTCTGCCAAACAATTGGGTCTTTCTCTTGATGTGAGTATCTATGATTCCCAGGAAACTAAGGATTATTCTAATATAGCAGCATTAATTAAGCGAAATAATTTGGAAGATTCAGATGCTATAATTGGACCATTTTATCAAAGTAACGTCGAGATAACGGCTGAATTACTTCATAAACACCAGGTTCCGGTAATCTCCCCTTTATCAAAAGATGTTGGTAACTCCCTTAGTAATTTATATCAAACCATTCCAACGACCACTGAGGTTAAAAATGCGATGTTCAATTATATGCGAGCCAGAGGAGGCGTTATTATAGCAGTAGTCGATAGGAAAAAAGAATCTGTAATTCAGTTTATAAAAGAAAATCATAAAGACGTTAAATTTGCAACTCTTAATCCAAATGGCAGTGTGTCTCCAGAAAATCTACAGCGTTTATTTGTAAAAGGCAAAATGAATTACGTGGTGATGGAAACCGAAAACACGAGTATGATCAAGGCAACTATGGCCACTATGTTGAGTGCTATGTCTGCGTATCAAGTGCAGTTAGTAATTCTGGAACCAAATGAAACATTAGACACGGACGAAATTAATTTTGTGAATTTGACAAAATTGAAATTAATGTATCCGTCAGTTGCTCGTGAAAATGAAACACCTGAAGCATTAATTTTTGAGAAAGAGTTTAAAAACAGGAATAAAATTACTCCAAGTGCTTATGCAATTCGTGGTTTTGATGTTACTTTTGACACGATGATGCGTTTGTCACAAGATAAGAAATATCAGGAAACAGTAGCCTTTACGGCAACGGAACAAATAGATAATAAGTTTGAATTCTATAAAAAAGAAGATGGTGGGTATACCAATAAAGGAATTTATATTTTATATTATGATACCGATTTAACCATAAAAGAAGCAAAATAATGACATCAATAGTAACGTATTTAGGGGATTTAAGAACCTCTTCTATTCATTTGCAATCCGGGACTGAAATTTTTTCGGATGCTCCTTTAGATAATAATGGGAAAGGAGAAGCTTTTTCTCCAACGGATGCGGTTGCCAATGCTCTGGCAACTTGTATGATGACCATTATGGGAATAAAAGCACGAGATCTCGAAGTGGATTTAAAAGGATCTACCGCTGAGGTGGTCAAAATAATGAAAATGGAACCCAGACGTATTGATGTGATAGCGATTAATTTTGAGATGTACGGAACTGCTGATGTAAAGAATATAACAATACTGGAAAGTGCAGCAATGACCTGTCCTGTATTCCTGAGTCTGCATCCCGAAATCGAGAAACGAATTATTTTTAACTGGAATTAAATAGTCTTAGGAAGCAAGAGACAGGAAACAAAAATGATTATTTCTTCTTGTTTTCCTGTCTCTTGCTTCTTTTTTATTATAAAATGGATCAAAACCAAAAACAACTCATCAAGCTAGCCCATACTAAAATGCCTTTTGGTAAATACGAAGGCTGGTTTCTTATCGATATCCCGGAATACTATATTGTTTGGTATAGCAATAAAGGGTTTCCTAAAGGGGAACTAGGGGAACAACTGAAATTAATTTATGAATTGAAACTCAATGGTCTGGAAGAGTTAATTCGAAATATAAAAAAACGGTACCCAAAACCGATTTAATTTTCAATTTGACAATTTATAATTGTACTTTTGCCACGTTTTTTACACAACTACAATACAAATAACAACAGAATGAATCAAACGAAATATATTTTTGTTACTGGCGGTGTGACTTCTTCTTTAGGGAAAGGAATCATTGCAGCATCTTTGGCAAAATTGTTACAAGCTAGAGGATACCGTACAACCATCCAAAAGTTTGACCCATACATTAATGTAGATCCAGGGACATTAAATCCTTATGAACATGGAGAATGTTATGTGACTGATGATGGTGCCGAAACGGATTTGGATTTAGGGCATTACGAGCGTTTTTTGAATGTTCCTACTTCTCAGGCGAATAATGTGACTACAGGAAGAATTTATCTTTCGGTTATTGAAAAGGAAAGAAGAGGAGAGTTTTTAGGAAAAACAGTACAAGTAGTTCCTCATATCACCAATGAAATCAAGGAAAGAATGCAGTTGCTTGGAAATTCCGGCGATTATGATATTGTCATCACTGAAATTGGGGGTACAGTAGGAGACATTGAATCCTTACCTTACATAGAATCTGTTCGTCAATTAGTTTGGGAATTAGGAGAGCATAATGGGATTGTAATTCACCTTACTCTGGTTCCTTATTTAGCTGCCGCGGGAGAGTTGAAAACAAAACCAACCCAGCATTCCGTAAAAACCTTGATGGAAAGCGGAATAAAAGCAGATATTTTAGTGTGCAGAACGGAACACGAAATTTCTGAAGAATTACGCAATAAACTGGCTTTGTTTTGTAATGTAAAAAGAGAAGCTGTTATTCAGTCTATTGATGCTTCCACGATTTATGAAGTGCCGAATTTAATGCTGGAAGAAGGACTTGATGTTGTGGCGTTAAAAAAATTAGATTTACCTAAAAAAGCGGCTCCGGATTTAAAAAACTGGAATACTTTTTTACGCCGATTAAAAAATCCAAAGCATACCGTGAATATAGGTTTGATAGGAAAATATGTAGAAATGCAGGATTGTTACAAATCTATTTTGGAAGCATTTATCCATGCCGGTGCAGCTAATGAAACAAAGGTAAATGTGATTTCGATTCATTCAGAACACATTGATGCGAATAATATACAGGAAAAATTCTCAGGTTTAGACGGAATTCTGGTTGCTCCAGGTTTTGGAGAAAGAGGAATTGAAGGAAAAATTGCAGCAGTGCAATATGCCCGTGAGAATAAAGTGCCGTTTTTCGGAATTTGTTTGGGGATGCAAATGGCCATCATAGAATATTCAAGAAATATGTTGGGTTATAAAGATGCTAATTCAACTGAAATGAATGAACACACCGCTTATCCGGTAGTAAACCTCATGGAAGAGCAAAAAACTATCACGGATAAGGGCGGAACAATGCGTCTTGGTGCATGGAAATGCGACATCAAAAAAGATACATTAGCCTATAAAATTTACGGAAAAGAAACCATTTCAGAACGCCACCGTCACCGCTATGAGTACAACAGTAAATACGTTGCTCCATTAGAAAATGCCGGATTGATGGCTTCAGGTGTAAACCCTGATACGGGATTGGTAGAAATTATAGAAATAGAAGATCATCCGTTTTTTATTGGCGTGCAATACCATCCGGAATACAAGAGTACGGTTGCAAATCCGCATCCTATTTTTGTGAATTTTGTGGCAGCAGCCGTTCAGGCAAAGAAAAAATAACTAAAAACGATTGGGTTTCAGTAAACCTAAAATTTATAACTTTTTTTAATTATAATGGAACAAAAAAAATTTGACCTCAATTCGATCATAGGTTTTGTATTAATTTTTGGTATTTTGATTTTTATCATGTATCAAAATCAACCTGATGAGAAAGTAATTGCCGCTGAAAAAGCACAAAAAGAATTGGTGATTCAGGAAGCTAAAGCGAAAGAGTTAGAAGCTAAAACGGTTGCAAAAGCAACAATTGAGGTTGCTGCAACCGGAGATTCAACTCAACTGGCGCAGTTGCAAAAAACCTTAGGGAATTTTGCCTATTCTGCAACATTACCTTCAGCAAAAGCAGGCTTTACAACTATTGAAAACGAATTGGTTATGCTAAAAATAGCCAATAAAGGAGGCTATATTGTGGAGGCTACTTTGAAAAAATTTGAAAAATTCAAGAAAGGTTCAGGACAATTAGTGCAATTGATCAAAGACAATAATGCCAATTTAAATGTACAATTGCTGACTAGTGATAACCGTACTTTAAATTCAAAAGACTTGTATTTTGAACCGACCTTGACAAAAGTTGGAGCAGATCAAATATTATCCATGAAATTGAAAGCGGGAGCTAATGAATTCTTGGAATACAAATACGTGTTGAAACCAAACGAATATATGATTGGTTTTGACATTCGTTCCCAAGGGTTGAATAAAGTATTGAATACCGCCAAACCAGTAGATTTAGAGTGGGATTTAAAAACCTACAGAAATGAGAAAAGTGTTTCTTATGAAAATCGCTACACTGAAATCTATTTTGAACACGAAGACGGGAAAATTGATTATGCCGGTTTAGGTCAAACAGAAGAATCTGACTTGGATAAAGCTACTTTTATCGCTTACAAACAGCACTTTTTCTCTACGATTCTATTAACAAAAACCCCTTTTGAAACGGCTAAATTAAAGTCAACTAATTTAGTTCTGGATGACAAAGTGGATACTACTTTTACAAAACAATTTAATGCTAACATCCCATTAGCATTTACTAATGGCGAATTAGATCACAAAATGAGTTGGTATTTTGGTCCAACAGATTATAAGACATTACACTCATACGATCAAAATCTGGAAAAAATTATTTCACTGGGTTGGGGAATTTTTGGGTGGATAAATAAGTTTATCTTTATTCCATTATTTGCCTTTTTAAGTTCTTATATTTCTTATGGAATTGCGATAATTATTTTTACAATTTTGATAAAAATAGCAATGTCGCCGATTACTTTTAAATCGTTCTTGTCACAGGCTAAGATGAAAGTATTGCGTCCTGAAATAACAGAATTGGGTGAAAAATTCAAAAAAGACCCTATGAAGAAACAACAGGAAACAATGAAGTTGTATAACAAAGCGGGAGTAAATCCTATGGCAGGTTGTATTCCAGCATTGATTCAGCTGCCATTTATGTATGCTTCGTTTCAGTTTTTCCCATCGGCATTTGAGTTAAGACAAAAAAGTTTCCTTTGGGCGGATGATTTATCGTCTTTTGATGAAGTAATCCGTTTGCCTTTCTATATTCCGTTTTACGGAAATCACATCAGTTTGTTTCCTATTCTGGCTTCGATTGCTATTTTCTTTTACATGAAAATGACTTCTGGAGACCAGCAAATGGCTGCTCCGCAGCAAGAAGGAATGCCGGATATGGCAAAAATGATGAAAATTATGATATACGTGTCGCCAATCATGATGTTGTTTTTCTTTAATAGTTATGGTGCGGGATTGAGTTTGTATAACTTTATTTCGAATTTGATTACCATTGGAATTATGATTGTCATCAAACGATACTTTATCGATAGTGATAAGATTCATACTCAAATTCAAGAGAATAAATTGAAAGAGCCCAAAAAGCAAGGTAAATTCCAGAAAAAACTGCAAGAAGTGATGGAACAAGCCGAAGCTCAAAAAGCACAACAAAAGAAAAAATAATGCATAAAAAAAGCTCTCAAATATTGAGAGCTTTTTTATTAGATTAATTTAAGTGACCTGAATTCGGTACTAAAAAAAGTAATTATGAAAACATATTACAAAAAAAGAATATTGGTTTTGATGTTTTTGAATGTGTTTTTTCTTTATGCACAAACTGATTTTAATGTATTAGATGCAAAAGGGAAAAAACACGGAGTTTGGAAAGGGGTACATGAAACCTCAAAACGACCTCGATATGAAGGAACTTTTGAGCACGGAAAAGAAATTGGTATTTTTAATTTTTTTGATGATACCAGAGCAAAATCGCTAATTGCAACTCGAGAATTTAATCCAAAAGACAATGCAGCGTTTACTATTTTTTACGACCAAAACAAGAATAAAGTAAGTGAAGGAAAAGTGATCAATAAAGTATTTGAGGGTCAATGGAACTATTACCATTTGGCCTCAAAAAATATAATGACAACGGAACACTATAGTAAAGGAAAACTTGAAGGTTTGCGTACCGTATTTTATTTAAGTGGAAAAATTGCCGAAGAAATCAATTATATAAATAATTTAAAAAATGGCTTTTATAAAAAATATACTGAAAAAGGAATCGTGTTGGAAGAGTCTGTTTTCAAGAACGACCTTTATAACGGTTTAGCAATCTTTAGAGATTCCAACGGGAATACAGTCTCTAAAGGACACTTTGTAAATGGAAAGAAAGCGGGTATATGGCAGTTTTTTGAAAAAGGAAAAGTAGTCAAAGAAATCAATATGAGCTTTACAGAAAATGCCACAAAATCAAAAAATAATTAACGGTATCGTTAGCCATTACTGTTGTAAATCTTTTTGTAACTTTGCACCCTTATAAAATTTTAATTTTTTGAAGATGAAGCGTGTAGTTGTAGGACTTTCCGGAGGAGTAGATTCAAGTGTTGCTGCTTATTTGTTGCAGCAACAAGGGTATGAAGTTATTGGTCTTTTTATGAAGAATTGGCATGACGATTCAGTCACTATTTCTAATGAATGCCCATGGCTGGAGGACAGTAATGATGCATTGTTAGTTGCCGAAAAACTTGGAATTCCATTTCAAACAGTAGATTTAAGTGTTGAATACCAAGAAAAAATCGTAGACTACATGTTCAATGAATATGAAAAAGGACGTACTCCAAATCCCGATGTGCTTTGTAATCGGGAAATAAAATTTGAAGTTTTCATGAAAATTGCTTTGAGTCTTGGTGCTGATTATGTTGCAACGGGGCATTATTGTCAAAAAAGTGAAATCAAAGTGAATGGCGAAACCGTGTATCAACTTAAAGCCGGTGCTGATACCAATAAAGATCAATCCTATTTCTTGTGTCAATTATCCCAAGAGCAATTAGCAAAATCCTTATTTCCTATTGGCGAATTAACTAAACCGGAAGTACGTGAAATTGCTGCCCAAATGGAGTTGATAACTGCCGAAAAGAAAGACTCACAAGGCTTGTGTTTTATTGGAAAAGTGCGTTTGCCTGAATTTTTACAACAAAAATTGCAACCCAAAGACGGAATTATTATCCAAATAGATAAAAATGATCCTGTTTACAGTGCTGAAAATCATGTAGGCCTAAGTGTAGAAGCGGATTTAAAATCAGCAGCAAGAAAAATTCCGTACACGCCACAAATGGGGAAAATAGTGGGGAAACATCAAGGGGCTCATTATTTTACTATTGGACAACGAAAAGGATTAAATGTAGGAGGCACAACGGATCCCTTGTTTATTATAGCCACGAATGTAGAAACCAATACGATATATACCGGATTATCAAGTCAACATCCCGGATTATTCAAGAAAGCATTGCGTATTGAAAAAGAAGAAGTACATTGGATTCGTAAAGATTTGGCTTTGGCCAATGGAGGAACGATGGAGGTGATGGCAAGAATACGCTACAGGCAACCGTTGCAAAGGGCTACTTTGCATCAGTTTGAAAATGAAATGTACGTGGACTTTAACGAACCGCAGTCGGCAATAACCGAAGGACAATTTGCCGCGTGGTATTTAGGGGATGAATTAGTTGGTTCAGGAGTTATTTCTTAGTTTAGTACTTTATTTTAGTATGATTTCAAGAAAAACCGTAGTTTCAATTGCCATTTAATTTCATTGGAAGCTATATCTTTATATCTTAACAATATAGTTACCTATGAGAAAATTCTATTTATTCTTTTTTCTATTCATTGCTACTGTGGGTTTTTCACAACAGGATGCTTGGGTGTATTTTAATGCCAAGCCCAATTCTCAATTCTATGTTGATTCACCACTGGAAATGCTTTCTCAAAGAGCATTGGACAGAAGATCCAATCAAAATATTGCCTTAGATTTTAAAGATATTCCGGTAGAAGCCTCCTATGTTAATCAAGTAAAATCTACATCGGGAATTACTGTTATGGCAAAATCTAAATGGATGAATGCCATTCATGTTAGAGGAGAACAGGTGGCGATACAGTCATTAGCCCTATTTTCTTTTGTAGATAAAGTTGATTTTGCAGACAAATCGTTAAATCAAAAAGATAAAACCGCAAAATCAATTAAGGTAAAAAAAGAGAACAAGACTAGTAAAACCAAAATTGATTACGCTTACGGATCTTCTTCAACTCAAATACGGATGCTCAATGGGCACCTGTTGCATCAGCAGAATTATACTGGATCAGGAAAAATAATTGCCGTTATGGATGCCGGATTTCCGGGTGTAAATACCATACTTCCTTTTGAAAGATTAAGAAATAACAGTCAGATTTTAGGAGGTTATAATTTTGTATTACGAAATCCAAATTTTTATACCGGTTCTTTTCATGGAACTTCTGTACTTTCTACAATGGGCGGTTATAAAGAAAATGCTCTTGTAGGAACGGCACCGGATGCCTCTTATTATTTATTTATTACGGAAGACGATACTTTTGAAAATCCTGTGGAAGAATCACTTTGGGTTGAAGCAACAGAAAAAGCAGATAGTTTAGGGGTCGATATTATTAACACCTCTTTGGGTTATTTTGATTTTGAGAATCAGGCCTACAATCATACGTATGCCGAAATGAATGGCACAACTGCATTTATGTCTCGAGGAGCTGAAATTGCATTTAGCCGAGGAATGGTTTTAGTGACATCGGCCGGTAATTCAGGAAGTTCCTCAAATCCTCATATTGCTGTTCCGGCAGATGCTGTTTCAGTAATTGCAGTTGGTGCAGTAAATTCCTCTGAAGTAATAACTTCTTTCAGTTCAATAGGTCCTTCTTTTGACGGAAGAATAAAACCGGATGTAATGGCACAAGGACAAGCAGCAGTAGTTTCAGATGCAGCTGGAAATATTGTAACGGCAAGCGGAACTTCTTTTTCCAGTCCAATTATGGCAGGAATGGTAGCGTGTTTGTGGCAGGCATTTCCTAAAAAAACTAATAGGGAAATTAGAGAATTAGTACTCAAATCATCCGATAAATTTTCAGTACCAAATAATCAGTACGGATATGGAATCCCCGATTTTAATTTGGCGCTAAGCAATCAATTGTCCATAGCTTCTTTTTCGAAAGATGATTTTATTATTTATCCCAATCCGACAAGCGATTTTGTTTCGGTTTCTTTACCTTCAAAATTTGAAATGGGTACCGTTTTTATTTATACTCTTTTAGGCCAAAAAATTTTAGAACAAAAAGTAACTCCTCAATCCGCAACTATTTCCTTAAAAACATTGGAGAAAGGAATGTACTTTTATAAAATGGAATCCGTTGGTTTTTCTAAAACGGGAAAAATAATGAAACAATAATACAGTAGGAGCACATGAACAAAATTACAGCCCTTTTCAAAATAAAATACCCAATCATTCAAGGTGGAATGATTTGGAACAGCGGATATAAATTAGCAAGTGCCGTCAGTAATGCCGGAGGTTTAGGATTAATTGGAGCAGGCTCCATGTATCCTGAAGTTTTGAGAGAACACATTCAGAAATGTAAAAAAGCGACTTCAAAACCTTTTGGAGTAAATGTTCCTATGTTGTATCCAAACATTGAAGAAATAATGAAAATTATTGTTGAAGAAGAAGTAAAAATTGTTTTTACATCAGCAGGAAACCCTAAAACGTGGACTTCATATTTAAAAAAAAATGGCATAACGGTAGTGCATGTAGTCAGCAGTTCTGTATTTGCGTTAAAAGCACAAGATGCGGGTGTCGATGCCGTTGTTGCCGAAGGTTTTGAAGCTGGAGGACATAATGGGAGAGAAGAAACTACGACCCTTGCGTTGATCCCTATGGTTAAAGAAAAAATAAAGATTCCGTTGATTGCTGCCGGCGGAATTGCCACAGGCCATGCAATGTTAGCCGTAATGGTTCTTGGTGCAGATGGCGTTCAGGTTGGAAGCAGATTTGCAGCGTCTATCGAATCATCCGCTCATGATAATTTTAAGGAAATCATCGTAAAGGTGAAGGAAGGCGATACACAATTGACTTTAAAAGAACTGGCTCCGGTACGATTGATTAAAAATAAATTCTATCAAGACGTACAGCATTTGTATGAAAGTGGCCCTACAAAAGAGGAAATTGTTACCTTATTAGGAAGAGCTAGAGCAAAACGCGGGATGTTTGAGGGTGATGTAATTGAAGGAGAATTAGAAATTGGTCAAATAGCAGGTATTATTCACGCAATAAAGCCAGCGGGAGAAATTGTTCAGGAAATGATATCCGATTTTGAATTGGCAAAAATGGAAGTGTTGAATTTCAATTTTTAAACAATGACAAAGACAAAAATATACAAGATATTGTTTTTTTTGGTCATAGGGTTGCATACTTCTTATGGACAAAGCTATACGTTTAAAACATCAGGATTTAGTGTTTTAGAAAAAAAAGAAAAAGGGGATAAGTGGTCAGATTTACAGCTGGTCAATCTCCGTGTTACTTTGGATACGGATAAAAACAGGATTGTAGTTTATTCTCAAATCATTCAATTATTTGAAATAATCGAGTATCAACCCATCGAAGAAAATGAGACTGATATTGTGTATTCATTTACCTGTAAAGACAATGAAGGGGTCGATTGTACCGTCTCAATCATAACCAGAAAAAAACAAAATAACAGGAAACAGCTCTATATCAATTATGACAATCGGATAATAGTTTATAATATTTTCAATATGTAAATAGTGAATTATCGTATTAGATTTTGTTCCTTTAAAGCTTTTCGATGTCTTTGATGAAACCATCATATTCTAAATAAAATAATTCTACAGCATTCATCTTTTCGTTGTAAAAATCAAAGATTTCATTCCAATAGTTTTTATTGCTAACTCCCACACCCAGTTTTTCAACCCAAATGCGGCTAATTGTTTTTCCGCTTTCCAGAGTGTAGTCTTTTTCAAAAATCAAATCTTTGATAAATTCTTCTTCAAGAATGTTTTTTAACGCTTCGAATTTTTCAAAATAAGCCATTCTTTTTTCGTCACTTCGATGTTCAATATCTATTAAAACTTGCGCTTTTTTATTGTCTACGTAAAATTTAAAGGAGAAATCTTTAATCTTAGTATCATATAAGACCCATTTTCTGGGATATTTTTCTGCAAATGCAATCCAGAATTCTCGCTTTAATCTTTGGGTCTCTTCTTTACTGTACATTTTAGGGGCTTTTTGATCCTGGAAAATTTGCTCAAGCACATTTTCTAAACTATATTTATATTAAATTTCAGTGTACAAAAATAGACTTTGATTATGGATTTTCAAGAATTTTTACGGTTTGTTCCTAAATTAATTAATGCTGGGCTTCCTGCATTTGACGCACATATCAAAATGGCGCCACTAGAGCGATTGGAAAGCTTGAAAAAGAGTACTATAGAGGCTGAAAATCCAAGAATAGCAGCAGTGATGATGCTTTTTTATCCTAAAAAGGACAGTGCTCATTTCGTTTTAATTGTGAGGAACTCGTATAAAGGAGTTCATTCAGCACAAATTGCATTTCCAGGAGGCAAGTATGAATTACAGGATGGGAATTATGCAATTACAGCCTTACGTGAAACACATGAAGAAGTAGGGATCCATCCAGATAAAATTGAAATTATTAAACCATTTACTCAAATTTATATTCCGCCAAGTAATTTTATGGTGTATCCTTTTTTGGGAATTAGTAAAGAAGAACTTGTATTTGTACTGGAACCTGCTGAAGTAGCCAGTATTATCGAAATACCGTTGTCAACTTTTTTAAGCGATGCAATTGTAATTGAAGCAAAATTGTCAACTTCTTATGCGAATGATATAAATGTACCGGCTTTCAAAATTGAAGAACACATTATTTGGGGAGCTACAGCGATGATATTGAGCGAATTGAAAGATGTGTTAAAGGAAGTTTTACGCTAAAATAGTTTTGTTTAGGAATTGAAAAGAGCAATTAATTGGCTGTCATGTTCAATTTTTTTCTGTGTACTTCAGTACTCAACTTCAAATATAATTTTCGTAAGTTTGTATTTAGAATTTAAAAAAACACACACAATTTTATGGGATTATTTAAGAGAAATCCTTTTGGTCATGTATTATTTATAAAAAAATGGTTAATTCGGATTTTTGGTGTCGTGACTCACAGACGCTATAGAGGATTCAATGAATTGCAAATTGAAGGGTCAGAAATTATCAGAAATTTACCGGACACTAACGTGCTGTTTATTTCCAATCATCAAACTTATTTTGCAGATGTAGTAGCTATGTTTCATGTTTTTAACGCAAGTTTGAGCGGACGAGAAGATACTATTAAGAATGTCTGCTATCTGTGGCAACCCAAAATGAATATTTATTATGTTGCTGCCAAAGAAACCATGCAGGCGGGATTGTTACCAAGAATTATGGCGTATGCCGGAGCAATTTCTGTAGAGCGGACTTGGCGTGCTAAAGGAGTTGATGTCCAGGAGAAAAAAGAAATTAACCCGGATGATACTGAAAACATAAAAACAGCCTTAAATGACGGATGGGTAATTACTTTTCCGCAAGGAACAACAAAATCTTTTAAACCAGTTCGTAAAGGAACGGCCCATATTATCAAACAACACAGGCCTATTGTGGTGCCTATTGTTATAGATGGTTTTCGTCGTTCATTTGATAAAAAAGGGTTTCGGATGAAAAAGAAAGGAATTCTGCAATCGTTCATTATCAAAGAGCCCTTAGATATTGATTATGACAATGATACAGTTGATGAGATAGTCGAAAAAGTAGAATTTGCTATTGAGCAGCATCCTTCGTTCCTTAAAGTTATTCCTGCTGAAGATATTAAAGAGCAAGAAGAGTTGAATAAATTTAGAAAATGGGAATATTAAAAAAAGAGGCAAAAGCCTCTTTTTTTATAAATCAATTTTCTTTAATTCTGCATAATTTCTATTCAATTTTTTTAGTAAAATTCCATAAATCAATTGATAAAACAGCCATACCATACCTACTAAAATAAGGATAAACAATAGCATAAGAATACAAGTAAAAAATATTCTTACTCCATCGTCATTGGTCGTTGCAGACTTAATTTGAATTTCATAGGATAGTAAAAGTACAGCAACAAAAAACACAAGTAACAAATTATATCCTATGTAGTATCGGACTGTTTTCCGGGTATTTAAAATGCATTCCATCAGTTTTTTAGTATTCGAAGTGACTGAAATAGAACGATAATTTTTATAGAATAAGTACATGAAGAATAATGCTACACTGTAACTTAAATAATCTAATACAGTTATGGAAATTTCAATGGATTCAGATTTACTTATTTTATCATCAGGCAGCAAAAAACTTAAAGTGTTTAACACTATAAATTCAATGATGCTAATAATAAATATCCATTTCACAATCGAAGACGATTTTCTATGAATCATTTTGTAAATCTCGGTTTCGGATACTTGCGCAAAAGAATTATCATTCTTCTGCCAGTCTTTTTTTAATAAATCCAGCTCTTTCATATTCCTTACGGATTTAATATTTTTTTTAATTTCCCTTTTATTCTATTCATTTTTACCCGGGCATTTACCTCGCTAATTCCTAATGTTTCTGATATTTCCTGATAATCCTTATCTTCCAGATACATAAATATCAATGCTTTTTCAATATCATTCAGCTGGTAAACCGCTTTGTACATTAATTTTAATTGCTCCTCTTCTTCATAATCATATTCCACGTCATTCAGGAAATGTTGTCGTCCTTCAAATTCTATGGTGTTTATGGATCGTTTTGTTTTTCGGTATAAAGTAATTGCTGTATTTAAAGCAACTCGATACGCCCAAGTAGAAAATTTGCTGTCACCTCTGAATTTTGGAAAAGCCTTCCACAGCTGAATCGTAATTTCCTGAAACAAATCCTTGTGTGCATCATCGCCATTAGTATACAACCTACAAATCTTGTGGATTATATTCTGATTTTCTTGCAACTGCATTACAAAAGAATGTTCTAAATTATCACTCATATATACGTTAGTAAGTCAATAGTGGTTTTTGTTACAAAGTAGTGCTTTTTTTTTGAAGCACAACAGTGTTCCTTTTTTGATACTATTCGTTTTGCAGTGCTTTTGCGTCATTTATCTTCTAAAAGTATGGAGAGAATATATTGATAGGTACTCCTTATATATAAGGTATCGTGCAAATAGTTCTTTTTGATGATGTTTACCGAAATGATTTAGCATGATTTCTGTTTGAAAAGAAAGAGTTAAACCGGATTTTTTGTTCGAATGCTAGTTAGGGATGCTATCTTGAATACGCAAAGTGAATTGCTGAGTGCAATAAAGCATGAATTTTTAAAGATTTAATAAACAGGAAAGGCAATTTTACACTAGTTAAGGCTGCAGAACCCCTAAAATTTGTAGATAAAGTCATCCTTTCTTTTGAATCTAGATGTGGAGAAGAAAAAACTTTGATCTTCAAAAAACGAGATATCAGCTAGTTAAAGAAAAAGTTAAGAAAAGGTCAAAAAAAAGGGATTAAAAAGCTTGTAAAAGCGAATAAAGGGTGTAGTTTTGCACCCGCAATGGCGCAGAAGTTCTTTAAAATACTGGCAAGTTACTTAGATCAAAAGGAAAATTTATTTTCAAAAAAAGATTTGATAAAGCTT
>NZ_RYDG01000019.1:0-5530 GCF_003970305.1 Flavobacterium sp. LB2P53 | reverse complement strand
AGAAGTTCTTTAAAATACTGGCAAGTTACTTAGATCAAAAGGAAAATTTATTTTCAAAAAAAGATTTGATAAAGCTTGTGAGAATAGAAAACGGATGTTACCTTTGCACCCCGCAAAACGCGCAATGTTCCTTGATAGATTGATAAGAAAAGCAGAAGAAAGGGATATAAAAATTATCTCAAAAAAACTTCACATTTTTCTTGTTAGTTAAAAAGAAAGTTGTACTTTTGCACCCGCTTCGAGAAACGCTATAACAAGTGTTGATAGAGGTGATAGAAATAAAAGAACACGTTCCTAGACATATTGAATTGACAGCCGTCTTGTCCAAAAGACAAGACAAAAGAATAAGAGTAATAGAATTGAGAGATTTGAAAAAACCACTAGAATTTAGTCGCATAAACAAAGAGAACAGATTTATCTGAACTCACAAATATACGATGAAGAGTTTGATCCTGGCTCAGGATGAACGCTAGCGGCAGGCTTAACACATGCAAGTCGAGGGGTATGTTTCTTCGGAGACAGAGACCGGCGCACGGGTGCGTAACGCGTATGCAATCTACCTTTCACAGAGGGATAGCCCAGAGAAATTTGGATTAATACCTCATAGTATAGTACCTTGGCATCAAGGAACTATTAAAGTCACAACGGTGAAAGATGAGCATGCGTCCCATTAGCTAGTTGGTATGGTAACGGCATACCAAGGCAACGATGGGTAGGGGTCCTGAGAGGGAGATCCCCCACACTGGTACTGAGACACGGACCAGACTCCTACGGGAGGCAGCAGTGAGGAATATTGGACAATGGGCGCAAGCCTGATCCAGCCATGCCGCGTGCAGGATGACGGTCCTATGGATTGTAAACTGCTTTTATACGAGAAGAAACCCTGCTACGTGTAGCAGCTTGACGGTATCGTAAGAATAAGGATCGGCTAACTCCGTGCCAGCAGCCGCGGTAATACGGAGGATCCAAGCGTTATCCGGAATCATTGGGTTTAAAGGGTCCGTAGGCGGTCAGATAAGTCAGTGGTGAAAGCCCATCGCTCAACGGTGGAACGGCCATTGATACTGTCTGACTTGAATTATTAGGAAGTAACTAGAATATGTAGTGTAGCGGTGAAATGCTTAGAGATTACATGGAATACCAATTGCGAAGGCAGGTTACTACTAATATATTGACGCTGATGGACGAAAGCGTGGGTAGCGAACAGGATTAGATACCCTGGTAGTCCACGCCGTAAACGATGGATACTAGCTGTTGGGAGCAATTTCAGTGGCTAAGCGAAAGTGATAAGTATCCCACCTGGGGAGTACGTTCGCAAGAATGAAACTCAAAGGAATTGACGGGGGCCCGCACAAGCGGTGGAGCATGTGGTTTAATTCGATGATACGCGAGGAACCTTACCAAGGCTTAAATGTAGATTGACCGTTTTGGAAACAGAACTTTCGCAAGACAATTTACAAGGTGCTGCATGGTTGTCGTCAGCTCGTGCCGTGAGGTGTCAGGTTAAGTCCTATAACGAGCGCAACCCCTGTTGTTAGTTGCCAGCGAGTGAAGTCGGGAACTCTAACAAGACTGCCAGTGCAAACTGCGAGGAAGGTGGGGATGACGTCAAATCATCACGGCCCTTACGCCTTGGGCTACACACGTGCTACAATGGACGGTACAGAGAGCAGCCACTGGGTGACCAGGAGCGAATCTACAAAACCGTTCTCAGTTCGGATCGGAGTCTGCAACTCGACTCCGTGAAGCTGGAATCGCTAGTAATCGGATATCAGCCATGATCCGGTGAATACGTTCCCGGGCCTTGTACACACCGCCCGTCAAGCCATGGAAGCTGGGGGTGCCTGAAGTCGGTGACCGCAAGGAGCTGCCTAGGGTAAAACTGGTAACTAGGGCTAAGTCGTAACAAGGTAGCCGTACCGGAAGGTGCGGCTGGAACACCTCCTTTCTAGAGCCTTAGTGTTAGTAGTAATACACGCTAGGGAAAGAAGACTAAATATCGAAAAGGAAACAAATATTGACATTATATTACTCTTGCTGTTAGTTCAAATAATATTACAGTCGTAAAGTTGTAAAGTCCAATGTCAAAAGTCAAGTACTTTCGACTTTAAGACCTTCGGCTTTAGACATAAGTATAAAGAGTGTCTCGTAGCTCAGCTGGTTAGAGTACTACACTGATAATGTAGGGGTCGACAGTTCGAGTCTGTCCGAGACAACTATTTAACTTAAAAAAAGAAGAAATTCTAGAGTTGAGAAATCGCGATATATCGTTATTGGTAATTCACAATTCATAATTAAAAAAGATTGGGGAATTAGCTCAGCTGGCTAGAGCGCCTGCCTTGCACGCAGGAGGTCAACGGTTCGACTCCGTTATTCTCCACAAAAAGAGTGATCAGCTTACAGTGATCAGTACTCAGTTTCGACTGAATACTAAAAACTGAACACTGAACACTACTTTAAAGTTCATTGACATATTGAGATAAGAAAATAATAAAAAGTAGAAAGCATTTTTTGCTTGTTTATTTATAGACAAGTGAAAGAAACGGCATTCTTAATTGAATGTTGGTACAATAAGCAAAATAAGGGCGTATGGGGGATGCCTTGGCTCTCAGAGGCGATGAAGGGCGTGATAAGCTGCGAAAAGCTGCGGGGATTGGCACACACGATATGATCCGTAGATACCCGAATGGGGCAACCCACTATGTTGAAGACATAGTACACCGATAGGTGGGCAAACCCGCTGAACTGAAACATCTAAGTAGGCGGAGGAGAAGAAAACAAAAGTGATTCCGTAAGTAGTGGCGAGCGAACGCGGATTAGCCCAAACCAAAGATGTTACGGCATTTTTGGGGTTGTAGGACCACGATATTTGTTGCGGATAGAATTAGAATCTACTGGAAAGTAGGGCCAAAGAAGGTGATAGCCCTGTATAAGTAATAGAAGATAACGATAGTGGTATCCTGAGTAGGGCGGGACACGAGAAATCCTGTCTGAATTTGGCGGGACCATCCGCTAAGGCTAAATACTCCTGAGAGACCGATAGTGAACCAGTACCGTGAGGGAAAGGTGAAAAGAACCGTGAATAACGGAGTGAAATAGATCCTGAAACCATACGCTTACAAGCGGTCGGAGCCCTTTCGTGGGGTGACGGCGTGCCTTTTGCATAATGAGCCTACGAGTTAACGTTGCTGGCAAGGATAAGTGGTTAAGCCACGGATCCGTAGCGAAAGCGAGTCTGAATAGGGCGCTTTAGTCAGTAGTGTTAGACGCGAAACCGTGTGATCTACCCATGGGCAGGTTGAAGCTGTGGTAACACATAGTGGAGGACCGAACCGGTTGACGTTGAAAAGTCTTCGGATGACCTGTGGGTAGGGGTGAAAGGCCAATCAAACTCGGAAATAGCTCGTACTCCCCGAAATGCATTTAGGTGCAGCGTTATGGTTAAAGTTATATAGAGGTAGAGCTACTGATTGGATGCGGGGGCTTCACCGCCTACCAATTCCTGACAAACTCCGAATGCTATATAATGTTTCATAACAGTGAGGGCTTGGGTGCTAAGGTCCAAGTCCGAGAGGGAAAGAACCCAGACCATCAGCTAAGGTCCCCAAATATACGCTAAGTTGAAAGAACGAGGTTTGTCTGCCCAGACAGCTAGGATGTTGGCTTGGAAGCAGCCATTCATTTAAAGAGTGCGTAACAGCTCACTAGTCGAGCGGACGAGCATGGATAATAATCGGGCATAAGCGTATTACCGAAGCTATGGATTTACAATTAATTGTAAGTGGTAGGGGAGCATTCTCACAGGGTAGAAGGTGTATCGTAAGGTATGCTGGACCGGTGAGAAAAGAAAATGTAGGCATAAGTAACGATAATGCGGGCGAGAAACCCGCACACCGAAAGACTAAGGTTTCCACAGCTATGCTAATCAGCTGTGGGTTAGTCGGGACCTAAGGCGAACCCGAAAGGGACAGTCGATGGACAACGGGTTAATATTCCCGTACTAGTTATTACTGTGATGGGGTGACGGAGTGATGAAAGCGCCGCGAACTGACGGAATAGTTCGTTGAAGTACCTACCTATAAGCTGCGCAGGCAAATCCACGCGGCTTGGGGAAATACGATAGTACTCGGAGACTTCGGTTGAAGAGATAGTGCGCCTAAGGGCTTCCAAGAAAAACCTCTAAACTTCAGGTAATAAGTACCCGTACCGCAAACCGACACAGGTAGTCGAGGAGAGAATCCTAAGGTGCTCGAGAGATTCATGGCTAAGGAATTAGGCAAAATAGACCCGTAACTTCGGGAGAAGGGTCGCCTCGTAGCAATACGAGGCCGCAGTGAAGAGGTCCAGGCGACTGTTTATCAAAAACACAGGGCTCTGCAAAATCGTAAGATGAAGTATAGGGCCTGACACCTGCCCGGTGCTGGAAGGTTAAGTGGAGATGTTATCTTCGGAGAAGCATTGAAATGAAGCCCCAGTAAACGGCGGCCGTAACTATAACGGTCCTAAGGTAGCGAAATTCCTTGTCGGGTAAGTTCCGACCTGCACGAATGGTGTAACGATCTGGACACTGTCTCAGCCATGAGCTCGGTGAAATTGTAGTAGCGGTGAAGATGCCGCTTACCCGCAGTGGGACGAAAAGACCCTGTGCACCTTTACTATAGCTTAGTATTGACCTTGGATAAATGATGTGTAGGATAGGTTGGAGACTGTGAAGTGGCGTCGCTAGGCGTTGTGGAGTCATTGTTGAAATACAACCCTTTGTTTATCTAGGGCCTAACCCCGCTTTGCGGGGGACATTGCTTGGTGGGTAGTTTGACTGGGGTGGTCGCCTCCAAAAGAGTAACGGAGGCTTCTAAAGGTTCCCTCAGTACGCTTGGTAACCGTGCGTAGAGTGCAATGGCATAAGGGAGCTTGACTGAGAGACATACAGGTCGATCAGGTACGAAAGTAGAGCATAGTGATCCGGTGGTTCCGCATGGAAGGGCCATCGCTCAAAGGATAAAAGGTACGCCGGGGATAACAGGCTGATCTCCCCCAAGAGCTCATATCGACGGGGGGGTTTGGCACCTCGATGTCGGCTCGTCACATCCTGGGGCTGGAGAAGGTCCCAAGGGTTGGGCTGTTCGCCCATTAAAGTGGCACGCGAGCTGGGTTCAGAACGTCGTGAGACAGTTCGGTCTCTATCTACTGTGGGCGCAAGAAATTTGAGTGGATCTGATTCTAGTACGAGAGGACCGAATTGGACAAACCTCTAGTGTATCTGTTGTCACGCCAGTGGCATCGCAGAGTAGCTACGTTTGGAAGGGATAAGCGCTGAAAGCATATAAGCGCGAAACCCACCACAAGATGAGATTTCTTTTAAGGGTCGTAGGAGATGACTACGTTGATAGGCTATAGATGTAAAGGCAGTAATGTCATAGTCGAGTAGTACTAATAACCCGTAAGCTTATGTACGCTTTTCCTGCCGAGCAATCGGCAGGAAGAAACTTTCTAATACTTTTTATTTTCTTTATCTCAGTATGTTAAGATA